>JAVVVE010000004.1:0-123696 GCA_036652815.1 Lachnospiraceae bacterium | reverse complement strand
ATAGGGAAGTAAAGCGATAGCTTATGGCGCAGGCAATGGTTCCACCCAGCAGACAGCCCCAAGTGAACCCCGTTTCTACCTCCTGCACCGTCTTAAACATTGTTAAAAATGTAAAAACAAACGCATAAAGAAACATCATCCCCATAATACATGCGATGATAATTGCAGAATCCCTGCAATTGCTCTCACGTTCCACACGCTGTGTAACATCAGTAATCATCAGTAAAATATCGGATTCCCCTGCCTTCTCTCCGGTGTAGGATACCTTAACCTCCAAGGTCTTAACGGGAGCCTCCGCGCCTATCATGCCGGTTGGATGACAATATTTGACCAACTTCTGTTGGAGTACGCCTTGCTCGGAAATGGCCTTGACCATCAGGTCTACAAAGTTGTCATTAATCGTATCTGAAAGCAAACAATCCAATAGAGTGGTCACTGTGTCAATTTTTTCGTCCACGCCCAATACCACACGCGCAGATGGATTGATATAGTCAATCACACCGCCAGTTCGAATGAGCAATACCCCATCTGACATGGTATCAAAAACCAAATTACGTCTTTCCGTATTCATTATGCGGCTTTCCTTATACTATTTGTCTTGCAAGACAAGGGGACGGTTCATTCGTCTGTACCTGTCATGCGCCACTTTTTGAATGCGACTGAATTACCGCTGCCAAAAAAGGGCGCTACTTATTATTTTCTGTGTTATGGCCTAGTTTGGGGAGGGGGGGGGTGAACCCCCTCCCCAAACTAGGCTGATGTCATTGGCATTTCTACCGATGATAGCTTTTATTGCCTTTAATTTTAGTCGAAGCGACGGGATTCGAACCCACGACCTCTGCGTCCCGAACGCAGCGCTCTACCAAACTGAGCCACGCTTCGTCAACGACCATTTACTATTCTACTGTATTTAACAGAATTATTCAATCCCTAAATGAAGAAAATATTATAAAGTTAAGGAGTACAGTTGCCACAAGACTGATAACCTTGTGCAATAATCTCTTCTCGCAGATTAGGCGGAATAGATTCGCCTGCATGAGTCTTACCGAATTCCTCGTAGCTATCGGGTGCAATATCGGCAACATGATAGCAGGATGTTAAATGAAATACCTTAGCAGAAGTATCTAGGATGTAAACGGGTAATATATTCACGTCTCCAACCGCTTCGGTAAGAGAGGTTGTCTCTTCTGCAAGAGCAGTGGTAGTAGAGGATTCTGCGGTGGTGGTTTCCTCTAAAAATAGACGCTCTTTCGTAGACTCCGGAGTTGTCGGTTCTTCAGAGACTATCTCTGTAGTGACTTCTTCGGTCTTATGACGAAAATCTTTCCCTAATAGCGTTGATCCAAGGATAATGCAGACTAAGAGAACGCATGGTATTAAGATGGCAAATAAAAGTATTTTAAGTAGTTTTGTTATTATTTTCATGTGTTTATTATAGGATTAAATAAAAGATTTGTAAAGCACTAGGATAAACACATTGTAAAGTTGGAGATGGTCGGGTATAATATTTCTGTTACGCTTAAAGGAAAAGGAGCAAAAGGGACATGTTAGAAGGAATTGTATTTGATATGGATGGCGTGTTGTTTGATACAGAACGACTGTTTAGGACTTGCTGGTATCAGACAGCAGAGGAAATGAAGATACCGGTAGAGCATAGAGAAGAACTTATTAACGGCGGCGTTGGTCTAAACCACAATGATACAAGGGTTATGTTTGCACAAAAATTAGGAAAAGCATTTCCTTTTGAAGAGTTCACAAAGCGTTCCGCAAAGAGATTCCATGCTTTGATTGATAGGGAAGGACTCCCGATTAAAGAAGGACTCCATGAGATATTGGATTATCTGGCCACTACCGATCTTAAAGTGGGTATTGCATCTTCTTCCATTACAGAGAGGGTATATAAGCACCTGGAGAAAACAGGCCTTACACAATGTTTTAGCGTGATTATCGGTGGCGATAAAGTAGAGCATAGTAAACCGCAGCCGGATATCTATCTCAAAGCATGTGAAGAACTGGGTGTCAATCCATGCAACAGTATTGCAATAGAAGATTCCCCTAATGGCATTAAATCGGCTTATGCAGCCGGTATGAAAGTGATTATGATTCCTGATATGATAGAAGCAACTACACAAATCGATGCTCTTTTATACTGCAAGTTAAATACATTGTTAGAGATGAAAGAGTATCTGATAAGGAATAAAATACCATGAAGATAGAGAATAATCTGGATTCGGATAATATCAAGCAGTTGGTGTGGAGACTTGCGATTCCATCTATGATTGCTCAGTTTGTCAGTGTCCTATATAGTATTGTAGATCGAATGTACATTGGCAATATAGCTGTGATAGGGGAGAATGCACTGGCCGGAGTTGGGGTTTGCGGGCCTATCGTTACCTTAATCTCAGCATTTTCTTTTTTGGTGGGAGCAGGCGGTGCACCACTGATGAGTATTAAACTCGGTCAGAAGAAAGAGGAAGAAGCGAAAGAGATTCTTTCAAACTGCTTTGTTGTATTATGTATTATTATCGTAGCACTCAGTGTGCTGGCATTTCTTTTAAAAGACAATCTGCTCATGTGGTTTGGAGCGAGTGAAAGTATATTTGCTTATGCCAATGAATACCTTACCATCTATCTGTGCGGGACTTTTTTTGCACTGATGACAATGGGTATGAATCAATTCATTATCTGTCAGGGTTATGCTAAAAAAGGAATGATGGCTGTTATTATCGGAGCAGTATTGAATATTATATTGGATCCTATCTTTATCTTTGTATTACATATGGGTGTAAAAGGTGCAGCAATTGCTACTGTATTATCACAGATGTTTTCCTGTATCTATGTATTACATATTCTGCTTAGTAAAAAGATTCCGATTAAGATAACATGGCGAAGACTGCAAAGCAGCATTGTTAAGAAGGTCTTGTTAATCGGACTATCCCCATTCTTTATCGTTGCCAGTGACAGTATTTTGATTATTGGATTAAATGCACTGTTACAGCGGTATGGAGGTGTGGCGCAAGGAGATAAACTGATCGCATGTGCCACTATCGTACAGAGCTTTATGCTAATCATTACGATGCCGCTTGCCGGAATCACCGGTGGTACACAAACTATCCTTGGATATAATTATGGAGCAAACAGGCCGGAAAGGGTCATGCGCGCGGAGAAACACATCCTTTTATTGAGTATGGGATTTACAGGTATTATGTTTATTATCGCACATACGATACCGGAGTATTTTGTTTATTTATTTACCCAGAACCCGGAATATGTTAAGCTGTCGGTTTGGGCGATTAAAGTATATTCTTTGATGATTATTCCTCTTGCCATCCAATATACTGTTGTGGATGGCTTATCGGGTATGGGGATTGCCAGATTTGCGATCACGTTATCACTTTTTAGAAAGATTATATTTATGATTGGAATATTTATATTGCCAAGATACTTTGATGTTACTGCTATCTTTTACGCAGAGCCTATCTGTGATGTCATCAGCGCAATATCCAGTTCATTATTTTATATGTTTGGTATCAAGAAGATATTGTATAGAGGAGCTGTATTATGACAGAAAGCAGGCAACAGGAAAGAAATCAAATGGGGAGTAAGAAGATGCTTCCTCTGATTATATCTATGGCAGTTCCACCAATGCTATCGATGTTGATACAGTCTTTATACAATATCGTGGACAGTATCTTTGTGGCCAGAGTAAGTGAAGAGGCATTGTCGGCGGTATCTATTATTTTTCCGATTCAGAACCTTGCGTTATCTATTGCAGTTGGTCTGGGAATCGGATTAAATTCTTATATCGCAAGAAATCTGGGAGCCGGAGATACAGAAAAGGTTGACAAAGCCTGTACGATGGGATTTTTCTTGACGCTGATTCATTATATTCTGATTGCTTTACTGGGGATACTGTGTATGAAACCATTTGTAGCAGTGTTTGCCAAAACAGCGGAGGTAGCCTCTCTGTGCTATGATTATGGTTATATTATTGTTCTGTTTAGTTTTGGACAACTCTTCCATATCATGATCGAGAAAATGTTTCAGGCAACAGGTAAGATGCTGATTCCGATGGCATTACAGGGAATCGGCTGTGTCGTGAATCTGGTGATGGATCCCATCCTTATCTTTGGATTATTTGGTTGTCCGGTGTTGGGAGTCAAAGGCGCTGCCATCGCTACTGTGATGGGGCAGATCGTTTCCTGTGTGCTCAGTATGATTTTATTGGTACAGGGGAAAGGCGGACTAAAGCTTCATAGAATCCACTGGGACAAGAAGAATCTGATTATGGTGAAACAGGTGTATGCCGTAGCACTGCCATCTACCTTGATCATGGCGTTACCATCTATTTTGATTGCAGGATTGAATGGGATATTGGTAAGCTTTTCTGCTGTGGCAGTTTCGGTTTTTGGTATCTATTACAAACTGCAGACCTTTGTCTATATGCCGGCAAATGGTTTGATACAAGGGGTTCGGCCGATTATTTCATATAATTATGGGGCAGGAGATCAAAAGAGAGAGAAAGAAGCACTTGGGATATCTATAGGCATCGTTGGAACGATTATGTTGCTTGGGACTATGCTGTTTTGGTTTTTTCCTGTTCAGATCATGGATATTTTCAAGTCAAATAAAGAGATGAAAGAGATGGGAGTGCTGGCACTTCGTATCATCAGTATCGGATTCTTACCATCTACACTGGGTATTCTTGCAGGTGCAGTATTTGAATCCATCGGAAAAGGGGTACAAAGTCTGATTATAACGATGCTCAGACAGTTGGTGATTATTTTGCCGGTATCTATCGTGTGCAGTCGATTCCTGGGACTGATGGGAGTGTGGATCTCTTTTCCGATTGCAGAGATTATTGCAGCCGTTTTGGCAGTGCTTTTATTAAAAAAGGAACTAAAAAACACCATCCCCATGATATAACATCACAAAAACAGTGTTTCAAATGCGTCTTCAGGGATTCGAACCCTGGACACCCTGATTAAGAGTCAGGTGCTCTACCAACTGAGCTAAAAACGCGAACTTAGTACAGACACAAGAGTCATTATAATATAATACGACATGCATTGCAAGTACTTTTTAAAAAATATAAATAGATAGCATTAGGGAAGTGAGGAAAAGAAATGAGGATATTTGACAGTCATGCCCATTATAATGATGAGGCGTTTGCAGAAGACAGAACAGCCTTATTCCATAAAATGAAAGAAGAAGGGATCGAATATGTTGTCAATGTAGGTGCGGATATGGAATCCTCTAAAAGGACAATCGCTTTAACGCAGGAATACGACTCGGTATATGGAGCGATAGGTGTCCACCCTGATGAGGTGGGTGAGCTCACAGAAGCTGATATGGTATGGCTAAAGGATAAGAGTCAGACGGCGAAAGTAGTGGCGATTGGAGAAATCGGATTGGATTATTCCCGAGAAGAGTGTGACAAAGATCTACAAAAAAAGTGGTTTAGCAGACAACTGGAATTGGCGGTAGAAGTGAATCTACCGGTGATTGTCCACTCGAGAGATGCGGCAGAAGACACTTTTGAGATATTAAAGGAAATGAATCACAGGCATCCTATCACAGGAATCATACACTGTTATTCTTATTCCAAAGAGATGGCAAAGGAATACCTGAAACTGGGGTTCTATTTCGGAATCGGTGGAGTCGTAACGTTTAAGAATGCCAAAAAAGTAAAAGAGGCAGTGCAAAGTATTCCCATAGAGAAAATCGTGATAGAGACGGATTGCCCTTATCTGGCACCGACTCCTTACAGAGGCGAACGTAATTCATCCTTATATCTTCCGGAGATTATTAAAGAAATAGCCCTGCTGAAAGACATGAGCACAGAAGAAGTCGCAGAACAAACGTATCATAATGCCAAGTCGATTTTTGGCATGGCATCATAGATAGATAACAAGGAACGTAACTATTAGGAACATCCACAGGAAGAAGGACAGGATATGCCAACATTAGCAAACCCTAAGAATACCATAGAGATCTTGAAAAAGTATCATTTTATGTTTCGAAAGAAATACGGGCAGAATTTTTTGATTGATGGAAATATTTTAGACAAGATAGTCGAATCGGCACAGATTACGAAGGAAGATTGTGTGATAGAAATAGGACCCGGTATCGGAACGATGACACAATATCTTGCGGAAGTAGCAAAAGAGGTTATTGCGGTTGAGATAGACAAGGCTTTGATCCCGATTTTAGAGGATACCCTGTCAGCATATGACAATGTGACGGTATTAAATGAAGACATCTTAAAGGTGGATATGAATCAGTTGGTACAGGAAAGGAATCAAGGTAAGCCGATCAAAGTGGTGGCTAATCTTCCTTATTATATTACAACACCGATTATCATGGGTTTATTTGAGAGTCATGTGCCACTGGAGAGCATCACGATTATGGTACAGAAAGAAGTCGCTGATAGGATGCAGGTGGGCCCGGGAACCAAGGACTACGGAGCATTGTCGCTTGCAGTTCAATATTATGCGCATCCGCATGTTGTGATGCAGGTACCGCCAACCTGTTTTATGCCACAGCCAAAAGTGGGTTCGGCTGTGATTAGACTCGATAAATACGAGACACCTCCGGTAGCGGTAGAGAATGAAGCATTCTTTTTTAAGATTATAAGGGCTTCCTTTAATCAAAGACGTAAAACCCTAATGAATGGGCTACAGAACGCAGACAGTCTGTCTCTTGGCAAAGAAATCCTGATCGAGGCATTAGAAGAGATGAACCTATCTTTAACCATTCGCGGTGAGGCATTAAATCTAGAACAATTTGCTCATATTTCCAACATATTGTGGTTGAAATCCTTTTGACATAACGTATATGGTATGATAAACTAAAAGTTAGTAAAACGGTAGATAAGTGGTGGAATATATACGAGGTGATACTTTGGATAAGTATGAATACAAAGTTCGGGCAGAAGAGATTAAGACATTGGCGGCATCCAAGAAATATGTTGAGGCAATGACCGTTGCCGATATGATTGATTGGACCAGAGTCAAGAGTGTTATGATGCTGACAATAGTCAGTGATATTTATAAGGTCAATCGCAGATATGAAGACAGTAAAGAGTTACTTTTACTGGCTTATGAGCGGCATCCGGGAGGACGGACGATACTTTACTCCCTGTGTGAATTATCGATTAAGATGGAAGATACACTACAGGCAGTGGAATATTTTAAAGAATTTGTACAATTGGCACCGAAAGATACCGGAAGATATATCCTCCAGTATAAGCTGTACGAAGCACAGGAAGTGAGTTTAGAAGAAAGAATTTCCGTTTTGGAAGAATTTAAGAAGAGAGACTATCGAGAAAAATGGGCGTATGAACTGGCATACCTCTACCACCGTATTGGTCTGAGTACGAAGTGCGTAGAAGAATGTGACGAATTAGTACTGTGGTTCGGAGAAGGAAAATATGTTTTAAAGGCCATGGAGCTTAAGATGCTGCATGCTCCTTTATCGACATTACAGCAAGAAAAATACAACCAATTGGTCAATCATAATAAACCGTTGGCGGTAAGTGCCAATCAAGAACCGGTGGCAGACGATGATGACGACGATGATGATGAGATGAATATACAAGTGAAGACGATGGATGTTGGGAAATATAACACCATTAATCTTCAGGCAGAGCTGGCTGAGAGCATGAAAGAATTTATGTTTGATGATGAAATGCCGGACGAAGAAGAAGCAGAAGTCGAAGAAGAGGTCGAAGCCGAAGAAGAGGTCGAAGCCGAAGAAAAAGCCGAGACCGAGACTGTGATGTCAGCAGAGGATATTACAAAGTTTTTTACAGCACCGCTGCTACAGGATACCGGCGTAATGCCAACTGAGACAGATTTACAGGAAGTCCTGTACACAGAGGCACAATCTAATGAAACAGCAGAAGAAAATGAATTTGACAAAATCCTGGCACAAGAATATGACGGCCAGATTAGCCTTGTAGTTCCGGAAGGACCGCAACTGGAGAAACAGATTACGGGACAGATGAATATCAAGGATATTTTGGCAGAGTGGGAAGAGACCAAGAAACAAAATAAAGAAAAAAGATTGGCTGATGTCAGAAGAAAAGTGTTAGAACAGACAGGCCAGTTGTTTTCAGAATTTGATGAAGCAACCAAGACGGATCTACTGGCTAAATTAGAGCATGCATCTAAATTAGAAGAAGAGAATTATCGCCTGCGGGAAGAAGCACTCAAGAACCATGCGAAAGTAAAAGAATTGACAGAATCGGAGGAACTGGGTGAAGTCGAGGAGCTTGAGGAAATACACGAGACTATAGAAGATGAGACTATAGAAGATGAGATTATAGAAAAAGAGACCGTAGAACCGGAGACCGTAGAACCGGAGACCGTAGAACCGGCAGAGACAAATAAAGAAGAAAATTCGGAAAAAGCGGATAGTGAAACAGATACGTCTTCAGAATCTAATGATACGACAAGGGCTTTGTCAGAAGAGGAAGAAGCATTATTCAGTATACTATTACATTCAAAGAAAGCAAAAAGAGAATTACTGGAGACACTGGATGCGATTAGTATGGCACCTTATATCGGTAATATTATTATAGCGGGAGAAGTCGGTACCGGAACGCTGGATGTGGCAAAGAATCTGATTCGTGAAGTACAACTGACGGACAATAATTTTTCGGGAAAAGTAGCTAAAGTAACAGGTGCAATATTTAACACCAAGAATGTCAGTGCAACCTTGAATAAGCTGGAAAACGGAGCTTTGATTATAGAAAAAGCCAGTGAATTGTCCGAAGAGACCGCCGGAAAGATAGCCAAGAGTCTGGATCAGGGCAATAAAGGTATTATTATCGTATTAGAAGATACCCCGGCAGACATGGATAAGCTATTACAAAAAAATGAGGCGTTAGGGAAAAGCTTTAATGCCAGAATCAATGTACCGCAATTGAATAACGATGCATTAGTTGCTCATGCCAAAGAGTATGCATTAGATGCAGAGTATAATATCGATGAACTGGGTGTATTGGCACTCTATACCCGCATCGCAGAGATGCAGACAAGTGACCATATTGTGAATATAGCAGATGTGGAAGAGATCGTGGAGGATGCAATCTATCATGTGAATCGAAAAACAATCTCACATTTTATGGACATTTTGCTGGGTAAGAGATATGATGAAGAAGATATGATTGTATTAAAAGAGAACGATTTTATCGACTATTAAGGAGGCAATAGATGACATTGCGTAGAAATAAGCACAGGAATCATGATAAGAAAGAATCAATCTTTATTTCGACAGCAGATCAGTACCTGTTTGGCCAGGGAACACACTATGACATCTATAAGAAACTGGGTGCACATATCACAGAGCAAGATGGTGTAAAAGGTGTTTATTTTGCAGTTTGGGCACCAAATGCAGCAAAGATTTATGTGATTGGTGAATTTAATGAATGGAATGAAGAGTCACATCCGTTGCTGCGTCTGGGAGATGGGGGTATCTTTGCCGGATTTATAGCGGGAGCTACGCAGAACCAGATGTACAAGTTTCTGATACTGACTCCGGATGGCAGAAAATTATACAAAGCAGATCCCTTTGCCAGTTATGCAGAATTACGACCGGGGACAGCTTCTAAGATATATGATATTAGTACCTTTACATGGACAGACCAGACCTGGATGCAAAAGAGAGTATCGAAAGATATTCAGAAAGAACCCATAGCGATTTATGAATGTCATATCGGTTCTTGGATGAAACATCCGGATGGTACACAGGATGGATTCTATAACTATAGAGAGTTTGCAGATAGAATCGTACCTTATATGCTGGATATGCATTATACACATATTGAACTCATGGGGATTGCAGAACATCCATATGATGGTTCCTGGGGATATCAGGTTACCGGATATTATGCACCGACCTCCAGATATGGGACGCCGGATGATTTTATGTATTTATGTAATCTACTGCATAAGAATAATCTGGGCATTATCCTGGACTGGGTACCGGCACATTTTCCAAAGGATGCACATGGACTGGCAGAATTTGATGGTACTTGTCTCTTTGAACACCCGGATCCACGACTGGGAGAGCATCCTCAGTGGGGCACCAAGATCTTTAACTATGGCAAAACAGAAGTTGTGAACTTCCTGATTGCCAATGCACTTTATTGGATTAAAGAATATCATGTGGACGGACTTCGCGTGGATGCGGTAGCATCTATGCTGTATTTAGACTATAGCAAAGAAGATGGGCAGTGGGTTGCCAATAAATATGGCGGTAACAAAAACTTAGAGGCCATAGAGTTCTTTAAACATCTTAATTCGGTAATTTTAGGAACCTACCCGGGTGTGATGACGATTGCTGAGGAATCTACGGCATGGCCTAAAGTAACCGGTGCGATAGAAGAGGATGGTCTTGGATTCTCTTTTAAATGGAACATGGGTTGGATGCATGATTTCTGCGAGTATATGGAGTTAGATCCTTATTTCAGAAAAAACAATCATCACGCATTGACGTTTGCGATGTCTTATAACAATGCAGAGAACTACATTTTGCCATTATCACATGACGAAGTGGTTCATCTGAAACATTCTATGATCAATAAGATGCCGGGAGAGGAAGCTTCCAAATATGCCAATCTGCGTGTTGGTTATACATATATGATGGGACATTCCGGTAAAAAGATATTATTTATGGGACAGGATTTTGCACAGGAATCCGAATGGAATGAAGCCACAGAACTTGACTGGGCCTGCCTTGCAGAACCGTTACATAAAGGTATGCAGGATTATGTCCGAGAGCTTTTGCATATTTATCAGCAATATTCCTGCATGTACGAGATTGATCATGACTGGGATGGCTTTGAATGGATGAACGCAGTAGATGCGGAAAAGAGTACCTATAGTTTTGTACGCAGAAATGCTAAAAAGAAGAATACGCTCCTCTTCGTATTAAATCTTACACCGGTGGCAAGAGAAGATTATAGAATCGGAGTACCGGAATTAAAACAATATAAATTAATATTAAATAGTGATGAAAGTAGATTTGGTGGCAGTGGTGCTATTCAGCCGAAAGAGATTATGGCAGAAGCAATACCATGGGATACGCAGAAATATTCCATTGCCTATGCACTGCCGGCATATGGAGCAGCTATTTTCGTGTTTTGATTATGTGGTTAAGAAAACTCTTCAATGTGACGAAATACAAACTGAATCAGTTACACTAACATAAGCAGTTTGCTAAGATGGAGAGTTAGATGCGAGTAGAGAATGAATATTTGAATCAAAAACAGAAAATAGAGAAAACGACAGCAGCATCGGAGAATCCGGGGGTGCAGCGGAAAGCTGTCAATAGAGCGTATGCACTGGATATTACAGGAGCAGGGCAGGAGAATCAGGCATATGCTGATCCGGGGAAAACAACAGAAGATGTTATGCGGGCGGCAGAACAGCAGGATCTCGCCTTACAGCGTGATTATAAGACGATTATGTCCAATACGATGTCTCAGAAAGACTATGCCAGACTAGAAGAGGATGGTTTTGATCCGACTAAGACTGACATGGCTACGATGGTCACAGTAACGGATAAGATCAAGGCAGAGCTGATACAGGCGGGTATTGAAGTAACCGGATATACGGATGATATCAGCATGGATACGCTGACACAGATCACAGGTGATCAGGCGATGGCACAGGAGCTTGTTAAGAAACTGACACAGAATGATGTTCCGATCACAAGAGATAATGCCGAAGCAGTGAAAGAAACGGTGGACAAAACAGCACAGATTAGCGAGCTGTCAGAAGGTACCATGAAATATCTCATACAGAACCGGATAGAACCGACCATTGATCACCTCTATAAAGCACAGTTCAGTGCTACCTCAGATGGCAGTCAACAAGGCAGGGGATACTATGCGGACGAGATGCCGGGATATTATGCACAGAAAGCAGACGAATATCACTGGGAACAACTGATGCCTCAGATTGAGAAAGTGATAGCAGAAGCGGGACAGGAAGTAACACCGGAAACTATTACAGATGCAAAATGGCTCATTGAGAAAGGGATGCCTCTGACAGAAGCATCCTTACAATCGTTGGATGCATTAAAGAAAATATCTCTGACACAGAGCAGAGAAGATATCATAGGACATATTGCACAAGCAATGGGAGAAGGAAAACCGGCAGGAGATGCCTTGCTGACTTCTACACAGACGATTTATGAGCGTGCAACAGATATTATGGAAGAAGTAGAGGCGATTAGTGAAGAAGCACTACGGGCAGTGTCAGAATCCGAGGGAGTCTTTACGATTAAGAATCTATTTTTGACACAGCGTGAGATAATAGAGGGACAGTCCTATCAGCAATCCGAAAAGAAAGGAAAAGAGCCTTTAACAGCCAGGCTACAGTTAGAAGAGATACGATTACAGATGAGCGTAGAAGTCAATATACGCTTATTAAAGAGGGGATTTCAGATAGATACGACCGAGTTAGAGCAGGTAGTAGCGGCACTGAAAGATGCAGAACAAGAAGAGAATAAGATTTTGTTTGGCGGACAGGATGTTGAAGAAATAACGGAACGTGCCTCTTTGTACAAAGAAGTGCGTACAAAGGTATCGGATATCGCATCGATGCCGGCAGCAGTCCTTGGAAGAGCGTTGGAAAATGGCAGTAAATTTACGCTTAACTATATCCATGCGGAAGGTAAAATCTTAGAGAGCACCTATCAGAATGCCGGTAAAACCTATGAAGCGGTAATGACAGCACCCAGAGGAGACCTGGGAGATTCTATCAAGAAAGCTTTTCGCAATGTGGATACATTGTTACAAGAGATCAATCAAGAACCAAGTGAAAGCAATCGACGTGCTGTGCGGATACTGGGATATAATCATATGCCGATAACCGAAGAGAATGTGGATGCTATTAAAGATGCAGACGAAACAGTGAAACGTGTGATTCAAAAGATGACACCGGGAACGACACTTCGTCTGCTTAGAAGTGGTGTAAATCCGCTCCTCATGAATGCACAGGATCTGGAACAAACACTATCAGCACAGGAGAGTGATGTAGCAGGTGAGAGCGAACGATATGCAAAGTACCTGTATCAATTGGAGCAAAACCACGGGATTACCGAAGCCGAACGCCAATCTTATATTGAAGTATACCGTTTGTTCAGACAGATAGAGAAATCCGATGGAGCCGTAATCGGGAGTTTAATCAATCAGGGAGCAGAACTTTCCTTACGCAATCTACGGAGTGCAGTTCGCACCGAACGCGAAAAAGGATTGCATGTGACGATAGATAATGAGAAAGGCATCCATAAAACGCATTATCAGGAGAGTCTCATGAAAGACATCTTAGAGCATATTACGCCGCAGGCACTGGCGGCACAGATGCCTGAGGAAACGACTACGATAGAAGAACTGGCAGCACAGCTGGAACAGCAATCACAGGAACAATCACAATCACAGGAACAATCACAATCGCAGGAATACAGACAGACGCAGATTGAAAATATACGACAGATTAAAGAGATAGAAGATTATGTTTTACGTGCTTTGACAGACTTTGACCAGCCGGTTACGGTGGATAATCTTTTAGCGGCAGATTACCTGATCCATGAAAGAGGTTCCGCTTTTAGGAATCTGAACAGCAAAGCCAATAAAGCAATGAAGGATATTTTAAAAGAGCTGCCAAGCCATTTTACAGATAAAGAAGCAGCACAGCAAGAGATGAAGAAGCTGCAGCGTGTCGCAGAGGATGTGTTGCAAGAAACTACAAATGTAACAGAAGCTACCAGCATCGATATCAAATCCATGGCACTTACCTTTAAGCAAATAACATTAGCGACAAAGTTTTCACAAGAAGAAAACTATGAAGTGCCGGTTCAGATAGGAGAAGAAGTCACGTCTATTAATCTTCGCATCCTACATGGTACAGGAGAAAGCGGTAAAGTGACGGCAACCATGGAGACAGCAGAATACGGAGCAGTTGCGGCAGAATTTTCCATAGAGGAAGAGGGAGTAGTGGGTTATATTGCAGCAGGGAAAAGAGCAGGTTTGGAACATCTAAAATCATTAGAAGCTGTGTTTGCCAAAGCATTGATGGGGGAGGGACAGAGTCTAAAACAGCTCTCTTTTATCCACAGCAAAGAACTTAATATCCATACCTTTGCACAGGAAGCTGAAAAAACAATTGCAAAACAGCCTGTTTCTTCAAAAGCTTTGTATCAAGTTGCAAAACAATTTATTTACTCTTTACAAAATAGCGAGGATAGCCGATAACAATACTAGAACAGAGAAGAAAGGAAAGCCTATGAAAATAAATTATAATATGTCAGCTATTATAGCAAACAATGCTTTAACGAACAGTGATAATGCGTTAGCCTCCTCTCTTGAGAGACTATCCAGTGGATTTAAGATTAATCATGCCAAGGATAATGCAGCCGGACTGGCTATCGCCAAAAGGATGCACACGCAGATCGAGGGACTCAAGATTGCCAGTTCCAATGCCGGTAATGGCATCTCCGTGATAGAGACAGCAGAAGGAGCACTATCTGAGATTCAGGATATGCTACAGAGAATGAATGAGCTTGCGGTAAAAGCAGCGAATGGTACTTCTAAAGAAGAAGACAAGGTAGCGATACAGAAAGAAGTGGAACAATTAGGAAAAGAGATAGAACGTGTTGCGGCAGATACAGAGTTTAATGGACAGACTCTTTTAGATGGCAACTTTGATTTAAGAGGTTATACCAGTAATATTGGGGTTAAGGTAGCAGCTTACTCAGATGAGGTAAGACCGCAGACATATGGTATTACAGTAGCAAAAGTGCCGGTTTATGATGCCCTTGGAAATGTAACAACACCTCCGGAAGTGACTCTGGGAGCTAATTTTCCACCCGGAGCAACGGTACAATATCAGGGAGATGAGGTTACGGTCAAAGCGGATAAAGGCTTTGAACTCAAATTTCAGGTAAAAGGCAATGCAGCACTGGGGCCTACGACCATAGATATCACCGGAATGGGTGCTCTGGATGTACAGATAGGAGCCAATGAAGGACAGGAACTGGCATTGAGGATCCCAAAAATTTCTTTAAAAACGCTGGACATAGACAAGATTAATCTTGCTAACGGAAAAGATGCAGCAGCTTCTTTAGAGCATATTGCCAATGGTATCGCTTATGTTTCTGCGACGCGTTCCAGACTGGGTGCTTACCAGAATAGATTGGAACATACAACTTCGAGCCTGGATATTACGGCAGAGAATATGACAGCAGCGTACTCCAGGATCATGGACACAGATATGGCAGCAGAGATGACAGAATATACCAAATATCAGATTATGACACAGGCAGGGACTTCGATGCTGGCACAGGCAAATGAAAGACCGCAGAAAGCATTGCAGCTCTTACAGTGATGGAGAGGGATACGCATACATGACAAATGAATTAAAAAAAGAATATGCAGTAAGGATTACACAGGCAAATAAGACACAGATGATTGTGATCCTGTATGAGATGCTATTGACTTATGTAACAGATGCTAAAACAGCCCATAATGCAGAGGATAAAGCAGAATTTCAAGAGAATATCAAAAGAGCAAAGGCATGTCTGGATGAGCTGACACAGTCTCTACATCTGGAATATGAAATCGCCGGTAATCTCTTACAATTGTATCTGTATGTCAATCGGTCATTCAATGCAGCATCCAGGAAACAGCAGACAGAACCCTTGGAGGATATCATATCCATCATCTCCGAGCTATGTGAGGCCTACATAGAAGTCAGTAAACAAGACGATTCAGAACCTATGATGTCTCATACACAATCCATCTATGCAGGACTTACTTATAGTAAAAACGAACTAACAGAGAACCTCTCTGGCGAGAGTAACAACAGAGGATTCTTGGCATAAACAAGGGTCGGGCAGCAGGTTTATCCTTGCTGCCTCTTCTAATAGATAGCGGTATCTTTTTAGAATCGCATTTACCTGATAGATATAGCTGTCAATCAGATCCGGTTCTACCACATAATCAAATCCGGAATATGCAATTTCCAATGCGTATTTTGTCTTGGCAATATCATCTAACAGACTATTCTGCTCCGTATCCTGATAAGAACTTTGACTAAATTGAGCTTTCATATAATCTTTGTCTCTCCCATCTAACACATTGTGTGTCATTATGTTAAGTATTCTTACTGCAAGTATAATCATTTCAATGGGAAATTATTCATATTATTGGAAATAATTACATACGATATAAAAATGATAGAGATTTAAAAAGGAAACAAAGTAAATGAATTATAAGACAGAATTCTTTTTCATCATTGCGGTGTGTGCGATTGTATTACTAATCGGAGCCTTTAGAAGGAAATCAGAAGTCTTGATTAATTTTATACTTCGTACTGTGTTTGGCATGATAGGTATCTATTTTATCAATCAAATTCTATTATATCAGCACATAGAGGTGTCGATTGGGCTAAATCCGCTTACGGCATTGACATCCGGAATCCTAGGATTACCGGGGGTTGCAGCCCTTTTTGGGATTGGATTTTATAGATTTTTGTGACTTTGTACCAAAGATAATCTTTTTAGAGAATAGCTATGGACAAATAGAAGAAAGCATACTATAATTCGGTTTACAACTTGCAGGAAGGGGTAGGTGGTGATATGAAATTGTAACCATATTTAAGTATTTATTTTTATTAATTATTTTATTGGCAGCGACAGTACAGGATTTACGAACATCAAAGATTTCCAATCAAATCATTCTTTTAGGTCTGCTCAGCGGACTTATCTTTCAACTTTATGCGAATGGGCTACCAGGTATTCTCGCAGGAGTTTGCGGTTTTTTGTTTTCGATTTTTCTCTTATTCCCTATTTTTACAATTCATGGTCTGGGTGCAGGCGACATCAAATTAATAGCAGTTGTAAGTTGTTTTTTATCTATCGTGCAGTTCAAAACAATTCTGATTTTTATTGTAGCAGCTCTTTTCATAGGAGCGATACAGTCTGTATTTCTAAGAATGATACAACATCATTTTCCTAAAACAATCCATTTTTCAATTCCGATTCTAATCAGTGCAATCTTACATATGGGAGGAGTATATTGAGCAATCATATTATGGCAATTTGTGACCGGGAAGAAGTGTATGCGCACCGATTTCTGGAGTATGTGAAAGACAGAAAAATCCTGCCTTTTCAGATACAGGTATTTACAGAGGTGGCACAGTTAGCCATCTTTTGTCAGAAACAGGCAATAGAATTATTGCTGATAGCAGAGTCTTGCTATGTGAATGAGGTGAGCAGTATGTCAGTGAGGCACATGATTATCCTTACTGAAAGTGGGGAACTGACAGTTGAAAAGGCGCAGATGATTCGCAAGTATCAATCCTGTGAGATTATTTTAAAAGAGATACTTTTATTTTACAGTAACCTAGGTGCAGCAGGACAAATATTGATGCAGCAGACGCAATCAGCCAAACTGATTAGTGTGTATACGCCTATCAGAAGATGTTTACAGACCTCGTATGCAGTTGCATTAGGACAAATCCTGTCAGAACATAGTAAAGTATTGTATTTAAACTTTGAAGCTTATTCCGGTTTTGGAAAGTTCATGGGCAAAGAATTTAAGATGGACCTGACGGATCTTATGTATTTTTTTCACAATCTCGAAGATAAATTTATTCCGAGATTTACAGAGACCATCCAGCATATTGAAGGTCTGGATTATATTCCACCGGCGATGTCCTTTGTTGATCTGGCGTCTATCACAATGGAAGATTGGAAACGATTACTGGAACAGATCATAAGGGAGTGTAATTATAGCTATATCATTCTGGATCTATCCGATAATATACAAGGATTGTTTGAGCTCCTAAAGATGTCTGAAAGAATCTATACCATTATCCGAGAAGATGGGATGTCGGTAGGAAAGATGGAGCAATATGAGTTGTTGCTACAGATGATGGAGTGTGAAGAGGTTCTTGCAAAGACGAAAAGATTTAAACTGCCAACCTTCAAACATGTTCCCTGTGCAGTAGCAGAACTTCCCTATTGTGAGTTGACAAGATATGTCAGATCCATTGTAAAAGAAGATGGTTATGAGATATGACAGAGGGAACTGCCTACAGGGAAATGAAACAAAGATTAAGAGAAGAGGTACTCAATACCATTGATCTAAGCCGTGCCTGTGAAGATGAAGAGGTTATGGAAATCATCGAGCATATCGTTTTTCAAGCCAGTAAAACAGTTTATCTTAGTTTTACAGCCAGAAAACAGTTGGGGAAAGAGCTATTTTACTCTATTCGTAAATTAGATATGCTGCAGGAACTGATTGATAATCCGGAGATTACAGAGATTATGATCAATGGTATAGAAAGTGTATTTGTGGAACGGGAGGGAAGGCTATCCGCATGGAATCATCATTTTGAATCTAAGGAAAAGTTAGAAGATGTGATTCAGCAAATCGTTGCCAAGTGCAACAGAATCGTCAATGAAGCTTCTCCTATTGTAGATGCCAGATTGGAAAATGGTTCGCGTGTCAATGTGGTACTGTCTCCGATTGCACTCAATGGTCCTATTGTAACGATCAGGAGATTCCCGGAGGTTCCCATTGGAATGGAAGATTTATTAAGAATAGGCTCTGTTACACAGGAGGTTGCCCGATTCTTAGAACAGCTCATGATAGGCAAATATAATATTATGATCAGTGGAGGAACCGGCTCAGGAAAAACGACTTTTCTAAATGCCTTATCTCAATATATACCAAAAGAGGAACGTATTATTACCATCGAGGATAGCGCGGAATTACAGATACAGGGGATTGCGAATCTGGTTCGTTTGGAGACACGCAATGCAAACGTAGAAGATTGTAAGGAAATAACGATTCGAGATTTAATAAAAGCCAGTTTGCGCATGCGCCCCGACAGAGTCATCGTGGGAGAGGTCAGAGGTGGAGAAGCTATCGATATGCTGCAATGTTTGAATACGGGGCACTGTGGAGTCTCTACCGGACATGCCAATTCGGCGAAGGACTTATTATCCAGACTGGAGACGATGGCCTTAATGGGAATGGATCTGCCATTGTCGGCGATCCAAAGACAGATTGCTTCCGGCATCGACATCATTATTCATCTGGGGAGACTGAGAGACCGAAGCAGAAAGGTATTGGAGATTATGGAGGTCATCGAATATACACAGGAAGGCATACGACTGGCACCGTTGTATCAATTTGTAGAAAAAGAGGAAAAGGAGGGTAAGATATTAGGAGAATTAGAGGCGAGGGAACCCTTGTTTCACAGAGAAAAATGGAGGGCTGCAGGACTGTATGAACCACACAACCAGAATGATGAAGAAAGATAATGACGATAGAAAAAATAAGACCAAACAGACCAAACAGATGAAACAGACCAAACAGACCAAACAGACAAAATACGAGATGCAAGATTACAGACAGTACCAATTTAAAATAAGAGATACCCTTTTATATGGACTGTTTGGAGTATTGAGCGCAGGGATGCTGGGTTATATTTTTTATCAGTCCGTGATTGCAATGATACTTTTTCTATTCTTTCTTCCTTATTATTTCAAAGAAAAAAAAGAAGAATTATGCAGAAAACAGCAGGAACAATTAAATGAACAATTTAAAGAGACCATTTTGGCGGTATCAGCCGGATTAAGTGCCGGATATTCTGTTGAAAATGCCTTTCGAGAGGCCTATGCAGATATAGGGATGGTATATGGAGAGGAGAGTCTGATGGGACAAGAATTATATTATCTGTCAAAGGGTTTGGATAATAACGTTATCTTAGAACGATTATTATCAGACCTGGCAGTCAGAAGTGGACTGGACAGTATCAAAGACTTTGCAGAGATATTTTGTATCGCAAAAAGAAATGGCGGAGATATGAACGATATGATACATTCCTGCGTGGCTGTTATCTGTGGCAAACTGGAAGTAAAGAAAGAGATTCAGATGATGATTCATGCGAAACAATATGAACAGAAGATTATGAATATCGTACCGTTGGCGATTATCCTCTACATTGGTAAGACTTCACCCGGATTCTTTGATCCGTTATATCATAATTGGCTGGGTATCCTTATTATGACAGCTTGTGTTGTTATCTATGCGGCGGCATATCTTATGGCGAAAAAAATAACTGCAATAGAGATATAGAAGGAGGACGTCAATGCCATGGATTAATGGAATCGTAGTTATCATACTTATCACCATCTATCTGTGTTCCAGAAAATATACGCTGCCAGCGGAATGGAACGGTGCAAAATGGCAACAGAGCATAGATCGGATGTCTTACTTTATCTATCAAAGAGCAACGGGCTTCTGTGCATCTATCGGTGTCGGAAGAGGAAAGGTGGGAGGAGGTCTACCGACTAATAGGATAAAAAATAAATTGCAGAGTCTGCATCCAACAGAAGATAGTGCACGGCTGCTTATCAAATATCGGGTAGAACAGATCAGCATGAGTATTTTGGTTATTTTAGCCGGAACGATAGCAATCACAATGATTTTAATTAGTAATAATCAAACTAAAAATCTTGTGGATGGACATCTGATTTTACGTAATGAGCACGGAGAAGGAGCGCTTCAAACAACGTTGATGGCAGAAATAGAGGAGACAAATAAAATCACAGAGAAAGAAGAGATGGAGGTACTCGTAGGAGAGAAAAAATATAACAAGGAAGAGTTAGATGTCTTATATCGGGATTTTTGTAAAACGCTGTATCGCAGTATTTTAGGGGAAAACGCTTCTTTGCAACAAATTACCGGCGATATGATATTGCCGATTACGCTGGCAGGATATCCATTTCGGATAGAGTGGACATGCAGTGACTATTCTTTGATAGGAAGTGATGGGATACTGGAGCCCTGTGAAGTAGAACCGAAAGGTAAAAAGATAATCTTAACAGCCTGCGTGTCTTATCAGGACTGGACAAAAACCAAGCCTATCGAAATATGCATCCGACCCAAACAGAAAACACCAAAAGAAGAATGGAGAGATACCTTGCTGGCAGAGATAGAGGCGCAAAATCAAGCTTCTGAAACAAAAGAAAGTCTCCGCTTACCACAACAATGGAAGGGGCATCAAATCCGTTGGACAGAAAAAGAGCAAAATCCGGCATGGCTTCTGTGTGTATTACTATTGCTCAGTGTGGTCGGGATCTGCTATGGAAAAGCGCATGAACTCCAAACGGATATGATACGCAGACAAGCTCAGATGCTGCAGGATTATCCGGAAATCGTGGATAAAATCACCTTATTACTGACAGCAGGTATGACGATTCGGACTGCATGGAAGAAGATAGGAAACGATTACCTGCTAAAAAAAGAAAGAGGTATGCCCAAGCGTTATGCGTATGAAGAGATGCTCATTGCATCCTATGAAATGGAGAGCGGGGTATCTGAGTGTAAAAGTTATGATAATTTTGCGAAAAGATGTGGGGTGGCATGCTATCTCAAGCTAGGCGGTATCTTGATTCAGAATCTAAAAAAAGGATCGGCGAGATTACAGGAAGTCCTACAGCAAGAAGCCAAAGAAGCATTTGAAGAAAGAAAAAACACGGCAAAAAGATATGGAGAAGAAGCAGGGACAAAGCTATTACTTCCAATGATGTTGATGCTTGCAGTAGTCATTGTGGTGATTATTGTTCCGGCGTTCCTATCATTTCATATTTAAAAAAGAGAAAGGGCTGCATAGACAGCGAAAGGGAAAACGAGATGCAAGAATGGAAGAGATTATGGACAGAAGAAGAGGGAAGTGGAACAGTGGAAACCATCTTAATATTAGTTGTGCTGATAGGATTGGTCATTATCTTTAAGAAACAATTAACCGGATTGGTGAATCAGGTATTCAATAAAATAACATCACAAGCCAATTCTATCTAAAAAGGCAGGAAGAGACTTCCTATGAAAAAAGCGGAAATAACAGTGTATCTGGCACTGACTTTATCGGTTATGCTCTCTTTGATCCTGACGCTCGTAGAGGGAGCGCGGAGCAGTGCCATTCGCATGCAGATTGAATGTGTTACCGATATGGGGTTAAATAGTATCTTTGCAGAATACAATAAGGAGCTTCTTAGACAATATGAACTTATGTTTATTGACACAAGTTATGGAAGAGATCTTGCTACACTGGCCAATACAGAAACACATCTTCGTAATTATATGGAATATAATTTTAATCCAACGAAGCAGACCATGCTGTTAGATTGCAGAGATTGGCTGGGTATACAGATAGAGGATGTGATGATATTGGAAGCGTCACTCGCAACAGATGAATCCGGTGGTATCTGTAAGAGGCAGGCGATTCGTTACCAAAAAAATCGCTTTGGACTGACACCACTGCAGGATATTACCAAGGATGCGGCTACCATAAAACAGCAGCATTGGGATACCGGAGATATTACACAAGAGCAGGATAGGAATCACGACATGATAGATGCGGCACTACCGATGAGAGAAAATGAAAAAGGCGAGATGAGTAAGGTGACCATTGATAATCCGGCAGATCAAGTCTTGGGAAGCCGTAATGCCGGAATCTTAAATCTGGTGTTGGATAATCCGTCTGAGGTATCTCACAACAGTGCACTGCTTTCTGCGTATAGTTCACACCGTGTACTGCATACAGGAACAGGGATCCCGGAGAACCACAGCTTGGAAGAAGGGCTTTTGGAAGAGGGACTCTTTGGAGAATACCTACTGGATCAGTGCAGCACATATCGCAAACCGCTTGAGAAGAGTCTGCTAAAATATCAGATAGAATACATCTTGTTTGGCTGTGCGGAGGACAGTGAGAACCTGCAGTGCTGTGCCAATCGCTTATTGTTGATACGTGGAGCGGCTAATCTTGCATATCTGCGGAGTGATTCAACAAAAATGGCGGAAGCAGATATGATGGCTCTTGCGATTGCCAGTGCTGTATTATTGCCGGAATTACAACAGGCAATCAAACAAAGCTTAGTGTTGGCATGGGCTTATGCAGAGAGCGTACAGGATATTAAAATATTACTGGAGGGAGGTCTTGTACCGTTGCAAAAAGGGAGTGCTGACTGGCATACGCAGCTAAGCCATTTAAAAGATTTCAGGTCGCATCTGCAAGAAAACAATACCGGTGTAACAGGGTTAGACTATAACGGATATCTTAGAATCCTGCTGTCATTGATGGATCGGAAAGAAAAAACAAGTAGATTTTTAGATATTATAGAGATGGATCTTAGGTTAACAGAAGGAAATAAAGAATTTAAAATAGATGCTTGTCTGGATAGCCTTACGGCGGATATTGCACTCACAAGCACTTTTGGATATCAGTATCAGATTCATAGATTTTATTGCTATGAATAAATTATCTTACTCATGCGAGAGGGGGTAGAGCAGGATGTTCTTTTTCCATATCACTAATAACCATAGCAAAAGAAGGGCAGCTTTTCTCCATAGATATCCACACTTAGACATCCACACATACGGAAAAAGAATGTCTTGGTCTATCCCCTCACCAAAGCAGGGAAGTATTACGGTAGAAGCTTCTTTGGTGTTGCCATTATTTTTGTTTGCAGTGGTGAATCTTCTCTCGATGCTGGATATCTTGAGATTACAGAGCAACATGGAAGCTACCCTGCATCAGATAGCAAAACCCATGGCAGTCTATGCCTATGCGTATGACAAGATGAGTCCTGTGGAGCAGCCTTTGCTCGAAGGAATCGGAAGTGCTGTGCTATCAACAACGTATCTCAAAGAGAAGGTGATTCAGGAGGCAGGAAAGAGTTATATCGCATCCTCGCCAATCTCGGGAGGAGTCAAAGGGATATCTTGTCTGCATTCTAAAATTATGCAGAAAGATATGATAGATATTGTAGCAGATTATAAAGTACATTCTGCGATGCCCATTATGGGATTGGGACAGATGAAGATGGCGAATCGCTGCAGAATGCGTGCCTGGACAGGATATGACAATACCAACGCAGGGGAAAGCGGAAGACTGGCGGAGAGCATGGTATACGTAACAGAGTCAGGCAGTGTTTATCATAGTAATCGCAATTGTACCCATCTGACTTTATCGATTCAGTCGGCGTCCTACCATCACATAGAAAAATATCGCAATCAAGAAGGAGAAAAATATCATGCATGCGAATCCTGTGGTAAAGAAACTCCGGGAGCTGTTGTGTATATTACCGGACAAGGCAATAGATATCACACGTCGCTTCATTGCAGCGGTATTAAACGAACAGTCAGGCTGATACCATTGTCACAGGTAGGAGGAAAAGGCCCTTGTAGCAGATGTATCGGAGGCAGATAGAGAGGATAACAAGAAGGATAACAGGGAGGATAACAGATGACCATAGAATATATACTGGCGGGTATACTACTGGGGATTACCGGAGTATCAGATATTAAAAGCAAGGAGATCTCAGTCAATTGCCTGCTTCTGTTTGTGATACCCGCACTGCTCTGCACCTTCTACCGTTTCGCTCAGAATGAAACAGGAGTCTTGACTACTATGCTGATGGGTCTGATTCCGGGCATATTGTGTTTGTGCCTTGGGAGAATAACAAAAGAAAAAATCGGTTACGGAGATGCTTATTTATTATTGGTGCTTGGTATGTTTTTGGGGCTGCGTGAGACGATAGGGATGATTATGATTGCTTTGTTTGTTACAGCTTTGATTAGCATCGTTCTGCTGGTCTTGCACAAAATAAAGAAAACACAGAGTGTACCATTTGTACCGGCACTGGGGATTGCATTTTGTTTGCAGATAGTCTGCAGATACGAGGTGAAATAGCATGAAAGAAAAAAGCAGAGTGAAAAGGACACAAAAAGGTAGTCTAACGGTAGAAGCATCTATTATTCTACCACTTGTAATTATTATAATTGCATTATTGCTCTACTTATCTTTTTTTCTCTATAATAGGTGTGTGATAGCACAGATGTCCTATATAGCAGCATTGCGAGGTAGCTTAAGCGAAGAAAAAGATGACAGGATTACGGAACAGAATATAAGACAGGAAGGTACCGTCTTATTGAACAAACGTCTATTGGCTCAAAATAGCATCCGGTTTGATAATACGATGGCATCCAAAGAGGTAACGGTAAGCATCGTCAGCCATATGCGAGTACCCTTTACGTCCCTGGCAAACGAAGTCGGAGTCCGCGGAACATGGAGGATGGAAGCCGGTAAAACAGTAAAAAGGATTGACCCCATTGATTTCATAAGGGGTTGTCGGATCCTAGAGAATGCAACGGATGGATAAGGAGGAACAGAGGTGGAAGCAAGCTATAAGAGGGATTTGAATCATAATTATTTGATTTTAGAGGCAGCAGAGGAACACAGTGCAGATCGTTATGAAGTCAAGATGTTAATGGAAAACAGAATCGAGGGATTCTTGCCCATGAGTGTAAGGTTTGTCAACCAAAGTACATTTTTTTATTATGAGATTAGCTCTAAGCAATCGATGGCAAGGGTATTTGATGGGAGGGAAATGAATTATGAAGTGCTGAGACAATTCTTAATCCATTTTCAACAGCTTCTAAAAAAAGCCGAGGAATATTTAATAGATGTAAAACATTTATTAATACAACCGGAATATCTATATATGAATGTAGAGAGCCATGAACTGGCAGTGGTGTTTCACCCGGAGCATGAAGAAGAGGTCAAAGATGCATTTCGCCATATCGCAGAATATATTTTGAATATCGTTAATCATCAGGATAATAAAGCGGTCATCTTAGCGTATCAACTCTATAAAAATACGGGAAATATTAATTACACGATGCAGGAGATATTGACATTATTGCAATCACCGGAGGTGCAGGAGGACAAAATCATCCGGGAATGTAAACCGATCATCGGATATGAAGCTGTGCCCGAGATGGAACAGCCGGGTAAAAAAAATCAGGAACAGCAAGGTAAAGAAAACCAGGCGGAGCAGGAAAATCAGCAAGAGCACCAAAATCAGCAAGAGCACCAAAATCAGGAAGAGTGCAGAAAAGGGTTTTCTTTTGCGGAAAAGATCATGTGTGGTATCATAGCGATCCTGTCTCTGCTCATGATGATTACCGTGATCATATGGAAGCAGCAGCTAATACTTTTTACATATCAGATTTTTTTAATGATACTTGGAGTAGGAACCATCTTAAATGTGATTCTTATATTAAAGATGGTTCTTACCAGAAAGCAGCAAAAGGTGCAGACAGAAGACCATCATTATCAGAGCGTAATCGAACAAAGTCAGAGGGTAGAGTTTGAGAAACCGGAATCAGTAAAAGCAAAGACCTCGGATATCGGATTTTATGACCGGGAGCAAGCACAATATGGAGATACCGTTTTACTGGGCAGTACGATAGAGAGTGAGCGGCGAAGACTGATTGGAAAAGTGCATGGTCAAGAGATAGAGAAGCATATGGAACATTTTCCTTATCTGATTGGAAAACTGGGGACACAGGTTGATCTGGAGCTGCAGGATGCTGCAATTAGTCGTCTGCATGCCAGATTCTTGGAAAAGGAGGGGATACTGTATTTGGAAGACATGAATTCCAAGAATGGAACGTTCAAGAACGGGATGCCTCTGGAGGCAAATGAGACGGTCAGGGTAGAGGTCGGAGATGAAATCAGTTTTGCTCAGATTCATTTTGTCTATGATTGACACACTATTCCATTAATGTTACGCTAAGACGTATTATATTGAATGGACTAGAAAAAGAGGCATCGTAAATGAAAGAAGAATTGGAAGAATTTCTACAGAGTATAGGGTATCAGTTGATACCGTCCAATTTACCGGAGTTCAAGCTATATTTTCATATAGAAAATAATGGAGTTAATATACTGAATGTGGTAGAAGACAGAGAGGGATTATACTTAACGAATGAATTATTTGAGAATATCAAATTAAAAGCAAGTAACTTATTTACGGAAAAAGGATATACCAACAACCATATCCTGTCTCTTATTATTAGTGAAGACATCGAAAAAGTGAAGCAAATTAGTCAACAGGACGCATTCTGCTGGATGCTTCAACCCAATACAAGAAGATTGATCATCTACGAGAACCAGGTAGCTGATTTCTATGGTATGAAGAATATATTAGAAGGGTGGCTGAGTAAGGATACTCCGCTTAAAAAAATACGAGAGAAAGTGTCTTATAGCTATCTAAAAGACAAAGCCTATATTACGATCTCCATTACCTTTATCAATACAATTATATTTCTTATCTGTACATTTACAGGAGAGATATTGTATAATATAGGAGAATTGAATGCGATTGCAGTGATACAGAACAGAGAATATTATCGAATATTAACCAGTATTTTTTTACATGCCGATGCCAATCATCTATTTAGCAATATGATTATCTTCTTTTTTTTAGGGGAGACTGTGGAACGCTCCATGGGACATCTAAAGTACTTGTGCATGTATTTGATTGCCGGGATCGGTGGTGGATTAGCCTCGATGGGTTATGGGATTTATACCGGCAGTATCGTTAATTCTATCGGTGCCAGCGGAGCGATCTTTGGCATGACAGGTGCGTTGCTATGGCTTGTAATCGTACATAGAGGGAAGCTGGCCCATATTACACTCGGTAAAGTATTATTTTTGATTGTATATTCGCTGTATAGTGGTTTTACAGCGACCAATGTAGATAATGCAGCACATATTGGGGGACTTCTGACAGGATTATTATTTACCGTACTATTCTTAGGGAAGCACTCAGATAGGAGCAGAAGAAAACATGAAGATTAATATTTATTATGGAGGGCGTGGATTGATCGATGATCCAACGCTGTATGTGATAGGTAAGATGCAGGAAGTACTGGAAGAACTGCATGTTACGGTAGAACGCTATCATCTATGTGAGATGAAAAATGCCATTACAACATTACCACAGACGCTTAAGGAAGCAGATGGGGTTATTTTGGCATCTACAGTGGAATGGTATGGTATCGGTGGATTTATGACGCAGTTTTTGGATGCCTGCTTCTTATATGGGGATAAAGAGAAAATCAGTGAAACTTATATGTGTCCGGTTGTCATGTCTACGACTTATGGAGAACGGGAAGGGAAATTAACCTTATCTGTAGCATGGGAGATCTTAGGTGGACTTCCTTGCAGTGGACTCTGTGGCTATATAGCGGATACGGTTTCACTGGAGATGAATACAGGATATACCATGATCATCGAGAAAAAGGCGGAGAATCTGTATCGTACCATTAACCAGAAGATGGAGAGCTTTCCGGCAAGCAATCAGGCAGTGAAGAAGATGGTGTCTTTTACAAAGAATACAGATCTGACACCACAAGAATCCGAACAGCTATCTCAATATGCCTCTGATGATACCTATGTTCAGAAGCAAAAAGAGGATATTCAAGAATTAACCAATTACTTTAAAGATAAGATAGGCAATCAGGATATGGACGACAAAACTTTGTTTGTTCGTGATTTTGAAGAGCATTTTCAACCACAACCGGGATTCAAAGCGACTTATAGAATCACGATTCAAGAGCGTAAAACACCGCTTATTCTCCAGGTAAACCTTACAGAATTAAAATGCTACTATGGTAAAATAGAGCAGGCAGATGTTTCTTTAGAGATAGCACAAGCTACTTTGAGTGATATCATCGCAGCAAGGATGACTTTTCAAAGAGCCTTTATGGGTGGTGATATGAAGATGAAGGGTGATTTCAAAGTACTAAGAACATTGGATCAATTATTTATATTTACGGGGGATAGATAGATGAGAGAGAATGAATGTATTTTTTGCAAGATAGCCAATGGAGAGATTCCATCTAAGACGATTTACGAAGATGGAGAATTTAGAGTAATCCTGGATATGGGACCGGCAACCAAAGGACATGCGCTGATTCTGCCCAAGGATCATTATGCCGATCTCTATGAATTACCGGATGTAATGGCCGGAAAAGTTTTAAAAGTAGCAAAAAAAATGGCGGTACAAATGACTAAGAAATTAAATTGCGAGGGATTTAATCTGGTACAGAATAATGGTGAGATAGCGGGACAGAGTGTGTTTCATTTTCATATGCATCTGATTCCGAGATATCAGGATGATGGACAGCATATCGGATGGACACCCCTTGCACCGAGTGCAGAAGAATTAGAAGAAATAAAAAACACCATCTTAGGATAAGATGGTGTTTATGAGATTCATAATCGTTTGGATAGAGTTCAACTGATTGCTCATCTTCATGGTATTAATATAAGACTGACGGGAACAATATAGCTCCTGTACAGCATCAATCAATAGATTCTCAGTCAAATGTTCTTCTATAATTATTTTACTGAAGCCCTGAGATTCAAAAGATTTGGCATTTAGGATCTGGTCACCGCGGCTGCTGTTGGCAGACAGAGGGATCAACAAATTAGGTTTTTGCAATGCTAATATCTCACAGATAGCATTGGCACCGGCTCTGGATATGACGACATCAGCCATGGCGAAGATATCTTTTAATTCATTTTTTAGATACTCAAATTGCTGATATCCTTGAATATTTAGTAGTAAGGTATCTATCTTATCTTTTCCACATAAGTGAACCACTTGAAAATCTTCTAATAATCTAGGCAAAGCTTCCCTAACTGCTTTATTAATAGAGCTGGCACCCGAACTTCCACCGATTACCATCAATACAGGCTTTGCAGCCGTAAATCCGCACAATTTAAGCCCGGAAGTGCGATTTCCTTTGCTCAGTTCTGCTCTGATCGGAGAACCGGTTAAGACCGCTTTGTCAGGAGGCAATAAAGCCAGGGTCTCCGGAAAATTACAACATATCTTAGTGGCAACGGGAATACATAGCTTATTGGCCAGACCCGGCGTCATATCAGATTCATGGATAATACAGGGAATCTTAAGACTGGCAGCAGCACGTACGACAGGTACACTGACAAAGCCGCCTTTTGAGAAAACAATATCGGGCTTTATCTGTTTTAATACATGTCTGGCTTCTGCAAACCCTTTTATAACACGAAAAGGATCGGATAGATTTTTAAAATCAAAGTAACGTCTGAATTTTCCACAGGCAATTCCATAGTAAGGAATATCAAAGTCCGCAATGAGGCGCTTCTCCATACCGTCATAAGAACCGATATAAGACACCTCTATTCCGGCAGTGTGCAGGGCAGGCAGCAGGGCAATATTGGGTGTTACATGCCCGGCAGTTCCGCCACCTGTTAGAACGATTTGTTTCATGATTCTCGCCCCCTTAGGATAGATTCAAGAGCCAGTGCCAGTTGGTCTGGGCAGGAAGTCTGCTTATATCCGCAGTGGATTCCCTTTAATTTGGAAATAGCTTCTTCAATCTTCATACCGGTAACCAAACGAGAGACGCCTTGTAGATTACCGCTACAACCTCCCGTAAATTCAACTGCAGTAATAATATCGTGATCTGTCTCTATATCAATGGAACTGGAGCAGACTCCTTTTGGCTGATATCTCATATTGACACACTCCTTCTTTCATATGTTAGAGATTATAGCAGAAAAATAGGGTTTTTTCCAGTCTTTCCACGTATAATGCTAAAATATGTAAAACGATTACACCGTATCTGTCTTGTGATACTCTGTAAAAACTTCTATAATAAAAGTTATATATAATAGAAAACAATATATAACCGGAAAGGAAGATAAACATGCAGCTCATCTTACAACAAATATTTTTTATTTTAACTATCCTATTTTTATTATTAAGCATAACCTGCCAAATTATAATTGGTGTCTTATACCAAAGAATCATTTATGCAACAGAAAATATGGCAGTAACGGAGAATACACAATTAAAACAATGCAAACTAAAATTTGCTAATTGTTACCAACTGAACAATGGAGTCAGCAATGTTCCGATTTTTGTAGAAAAATTTATGAATCGAATCACCTATGGTAAAGTATCTTTATCGGGAATGGGACATTTGGCGGGGCAGTTCATGTTGTTTTCCGTATTGCTCTCCGGGTTAGGCATCTGCAAAGGAATCATTGATGGAGATACCATAGGAGAATTACTCCCTTACTATATTATTAGTTTATTTGGGTTATATGTATATTTTTCAATTAATTCTCTTGTAGATATTCCAACCAAGAAACAGATACTCAAGACAAATCTGGTTGATTATTTTGAAAATCATAGGAATAACCAACTGAGTGTACTGGAGGAATCACAGGAAATAACAGCGGTTCCACAGACCGAAAAGGGCCTAGAAGCCACATCATCTTTTTTCTCCAAATCAGAAGCATTGGAATTGGACGAGCTGCTGAAAGAATTTTTAATTAATTAATCCTATCGGGTGGGTAAGTTGTGCTTGATAAACAGAAGTAATTTTGCTACACTTAAGTGTAATTAAAAGTATGCAGTACATTACGCTTAGCAAAGGAGTAAGGATAGACATGAGTCAGAAAATAGCATTTGATTATGCAAAGGCAGAACCTTTTATAGGGGAGCATGAAGTAAACTTGATGAAACAACCTATTTTACAGGCAAAAGAGGAATTATTGGCAAAAACAGGCGCAGGAAATGATTTCCTTGGATGGATTGATTTACCGGTTACCTACGATAAAGAAGAATTTGCCAGAATCAAACAATCTGCTGAAAAGATTAAAAAAGATTCAGAAGTACTACTGGTTATCGGTATCGGTGGCTCTTATCTTGGAGCGAGGGCAGCGATTGAATTTTTAAGACATGGTTTTTATAACATGGTATCCAAAGAGATTAGAAAAACTCCCGAAATATATTTTGTGGGCAATTCTATCAGCTCCACTTATCTTAAAAATCTTATTGATGTGGTTGGAGACAGAGATTTTTCGATTAATATGATCAGTAAGTCAGGTACCACTACAGAACCGGCGATAGCTTTTAGAATCTTTAAAGAGATGGCAGAAAAGAAATACGGAAAAGCCGAAGCTGCGAAAAGAATCTATGCAACTACGGATAAAGCCAGAGGATCACTCAAAGGTCTGGCTACAGAAGAAGGCTATGAATCTTTTGTAGTCCCGGATGATATCGGTGGACGCTATTCGGTATTAACTGCAGTTGGATTATTACCAATCGCCGTCAGCGGTGCTGATATTGACCAATTGATGGAAGGGGCAGCTGCGGCAAGACAACAAGCCATCCAGAACCCATATGAAGAGAATGATGCATTGCAATATGCAGCCCTTCGTAATATCTTATTACGAAAAGGAAAAGGAATTGAGATTCTGGCTAATTATGAACCCAGTGTTCATTTTGTATCCGAGTGGTGGAAACAATTATATGGCGAGAGTGAAGGAAAAGATCAAAAGGGAATCTTCCCTGCCAGTGTTGATTTGACAACAGATTTGCATTCCATGGGACAATTCATTCAGGATGGGGCGAGAAACCTGTTCGAGACAGTCATTAATATTGAAACATCCAGAGAAGAAATCAAGATAGAGAAAGAACCGGTTGATTTAGATGGTCTTAATTATCTTGCAGGCAAGACCGTTGATTTTGTGAATAAGAGTGCCATGAATGGAACGATTTTAGCACATACAGATGGACAGGTTCCAAATCTCATGATATCCGTTCCGGAGGCAAATGAATTTTATCTGGGTGCATTATTCTATTTCTTTGAATTTGCCTGTGGCGTCAGTGGATATCTGTTAGGTGTCAATCCATTCAATCAGCCGGGTGTGGAGAGTTATAAGAAAAATATGTTTGCACTTTTGGGCAAACCGGGATATGAAGAACAAAGAGAATTGCTGTTACAGAGATTGCAAAAATAAGACGCTATTAATCTATACTATAATCAGAATGAGGTACTTATGAGAAAAGTCCTTTTGTCAATGATAACACCGGAGATGAAGCTTGCCAAGTCTACCTATCATGAGAATAGCATGCTGTTGGTTGCAGGCACTAATCGTTTAAACCGTTTCATACCATGGCTTGCCTCCTATGGAATTACTGCATTATATGTGGAAGATGAGGTCTCTGAAGGCATAGAAATCCCGGATGCCATTACGGAGGAAACACGTTGTAAGTGCAAAACCGCATTGCAAGGTGTATTACAGAGCGTTCAAGCGGATGGTAGCTTTAGTACAGGAGCTATTTCAGGCGTTGTAGATTCCTTGCTGGAGGATATTTTAAACAGACCGGATGTCCTAATCAGTCTCAATGATATCGGTACGACCGATGATATGACGCTGGTACATTCTGTGAATACGACCGTATTTGCATTGCTTCTCGGACAGAGAATGGATCTTTCAGTACCGATGCTGCAGAAGCTGGCAGAAGGTACTTTATTGCACGATATCGGCAAGACGATTCTGGATAGTAAGATTTTGTATAAACCTGGACGGCTGAATGCGGAAGAATTTGAACATGTAAAGAGGCATACTACTTTAGGATATGAGATCTTAAAATGTAATCCTTTGATGACTGAACTGCCGAGATTGGTCTGCCTGCAGCATCATGAACGTCTGGATGGTTCCGGCTACCCCAATGCCTTGCATTCGGAAGAGATCCATGTATTTTCCAAGATAGCGGCAATAGCAGATATGTATGATGCGATTACATCGGAACGTTGTTATCATCATGCGATTTCCAATCGTTCTGCAGTTAATATATTGATGAGGGATTCGGTTACAAAGATAGATCCCGAGCTATTAGCATTATTTATTCAAAATATAGCGATTTATCCCAATGGCACCATTGTATATTTGTCAGATGGAACACATGGTATCGTGAAGGCTCAGAATCAATCCATGCCACATCGTCCTGTTGTCAGAGTTATCGATGACCGAGAAGGTATCGGTAATGTCAAGAAGTTACATGATGTTGATTTGATGGAAACTCTGAATCTTACCATTACAGATGAAGACGAACCATAAGTAAGAAGGGGTGCCGTATGAAAATCGTTATGTTGGAAAACAATTGCTTAGGCAATGATATCGATTTATCTTCTTTTGATAACTTAGGAGAGGTATCACGTTATCCGCTTACTTCTCCGGAAGAATTGGCAGATAGAATACAGGATGCACAGGTATTGATCCTTAATAAAATACCAATGAATGAACAGACCTTAAAGAACGCACCTTATGTGAAGCTGATTTGTATTGCGGCAACGGGAGTTGACAATGTAGACCTTGCATATACAAGAAACAGAGGAATCACAGTAACCAATGTAAAGGACTATTCTACAGCAGCAGTGGCACAGCATACCTTTGCTATGACCTTATATTTGTTGGAAAAATTACATCATTATGATAATTATGTCAAATCAGGAATCTATGCCGCACAGTCTGTGTTTACTAATTTTGATATTCCATTTACAGAATTAGAAGGTAAGACCTGGGGAATCATAGGACTGGGACATATCGGACGTAAAGTAGCACAGATTGCAGCAGCATTTGGCTGTCATGTTATATTTTATTCAGCGTCCGGACACAATACGACGACGGAATATACCAGAGTAGATTTTGACACCCTGTTACAACAGGCGGATATTTTGTCCCTGCACTGTCCTTTGACAGATAGAACAAGAGATCTTATCAACCTAGAAGCGTTGCGTCAGATGAAGCAGACGGCGATCTTGATCAATGTAGCCAGAGGACCGGTTGTGAATGATCGCGATCTATACACAGCATTGACACAAAACATGATTGCAGGTGCAGGACTAGACGTGCTGAGTAAAGAACCTATGAGAACCGATAATCCGTTAGCACAGATACAAGACAGTAATAAGCTTATCATTACACCACATCTGGCATGGGCCAGTACGGAAGCGAGAGAAAGACTGGTAGTGGAAGTCCATCGTAACGTAGAAGCCTATCTACAAGGTGAAGAGCGAAATATAGTCAAATAAAAGCATTCCGATAAGGAAAGAAAAGAGGACAATATGAAAAGCGAAATCAGAGATATTAAGTTAGCAGAATCAGGAGAGAGAAAGATAGAATGGGTAAAAAGAAATTGCGATTTGCTCAGGACATTGGAAGAAGAGTTCACCCAAACAAAACCTTTTGCAGGTCAGAAAGTAGCCTTATCCGTACATCTGGAAGCCAAGACAGCATATTTATGTAAGGTGCTGGCAGCAGGTGGTGCGCAGATGTATATTACAGGCAGCAATCCGCTCTCTACGCAGGATGATGTAGCAGCAGCATTGGTAGCAGCAGGTCTTGAAGTACACGCATGGTATGATTGTACACCGGAAGAATATGCAGTACACATTCGCAATGTCTTAAAAGTAGGTCCAAATATCATCATTGATGATGGTGGTGACCTGGTACATATGATGCATACGGAGTTTGTTGACTTGATACCAAATGTAATCGGTGGCTGTGAAGAAACGACAACGGGTATTATTCGCTTAGTTGCTATGAATAAGGCAGGTCAACTTCAATTCCCAATGGTTATGGTAAATAATGCAGATTGTAAACACTTGTTTGATAATCGTTATGGAACAGGACAATCTGTATGGGACGGAATCAATAGAACGACTAATTTAATCGTGGCAGGGAAGAATGTTGTAGTAGCCGGATATGGCTGGTGCGGTAAAGGTACTGCGATGAGAGCCAAAGGACTAGGTGCAAGAGTTATCGTGACAGAGATTGATCCGGTGAAAGCGATAGAAGCTGTGATGGACGGCTTTGATGTGATGCCGATGAGAGAAGCAGCAAAGGTTGGCGATTTCTTTGTGACAGTCACCGGATGTGATAAAGTTATCGATGAAGGTGATTTTGCAGTGATGAAAGATGGAGCTATCTTATGTAATGCAGGGCACTTTGACTGCGAGATAGATATGGCAAGATTACGTGAAATTGCAGTAGAGACCAGAGAGCAACGAAAGAATATTATGGGTTATAAACTTCCGAGCGGACAGTGGATCTTTGTATTGGCTGAAGGCAGATTGGTAAATCTGGCAGCAGGTGATGGACATCCGGCAGAGATTATGGATATGAGTTTTGCAATACAGGCTTTAAGTGCTAAATATCTGGTTGAACATGCAGGACATCTAACAGAGAAACTTATTGATGTACCTGTAGCCGTAGATAAAGAGGTAGCAAAACGCAAATTAGCATTCCTGGGTAAACAGATCGATACATTAACACCGGAACAAGAAAAATATTTAACGAGTTCAACCCTGTAATCATAACTATCAGAATCCGCCAGAAATGTCGGTCAAGATGTCGGTCAAGATGTCGGTCAAGAAGAAATAATGGATTAGCTATGTAACTATCAGAAATTAAAAACAAAGAGGTCTTGGAACCGGGCAAATGGATGCTTGGGTTCCAAGACCTCTTTTGGTAAGGAGAATGCTTGGGAATAGTGTCATTCTATTTGATTTCAATTCTTTTTGGTTCTTCTGCAGTGATTTGTTCTTTCTTTGGAAAAGTTACTTCCAAAATACCATCTTTATAAGAAGCATCGATATCTGCAGGAGTAATCCCTTCTACATAGAAGCTGCGGCTGTAAGAACTATAATGGCGTTCTCTGCGAATATAGTTATGGGTCTTGTCATCCTCTTCTTTGGTCTCTTCCTTATGAGCAGCACTAATCGTTAAAGTGTCATCTGCTAAGTCTATCTTGATATCTTCTTTTTGAAATCCGGGAAGCTCAGCCTGTAATGCATAATGATCTCCGTGGTCTATCACATCGGTGTTGAATCCCTCTCTGCGACCACGATTGTTTCCCCAGAAATCTGTAAAAGCGTTGCCAAAGAGACTGTCAAAGGTGTTGTCAAAAAATAATGGTTTTGTTGCGTCAAATAATGTTGGTCTTAACATAATAATCATCCTTTCTATTGTTGAATCTAGTTGTTCTGTTCTTTACATATGTTATACAATGAATAGAACAGATAGTCAATAAACAAAGTATAAAGTAATTATAAAGATAAAATATTCAAATATTAAGATAAAAAAGTGCCCCATCTGTTAGGAATAACAGACAGGACACCTATGAGGGGGGGGGAAACGTATCAAGCTATTTATGCAAAATATCTATCTAACAATCCTTTAAAAGCTTTACCATGTCTTGCTTCATCTTTAGCCATTTCATGCACGGTATCATGGATTGCATCTAAGTTAGCAGCTTTAGCACGTTTTGCAAGATCAAATTTACCTGCGGTAGCACCATTCTCTGCATCGATTCTCATTTCCAAGTTCTTTTTAGTAGAATCTGTTAAGACTTCACCTAAGAGCTCTGCGAATTTAGAAGCATGCTCTGCTTCTTCATAAGCAGCTTTTTCCCAGTACAGACCAATCTCAGGATAACCTTCTCTGTGTGCGACTCTTGACATAGCAAGATACATACCTACTTCTGAACATTCTCCGTTAAAATTAGCACGAAGATCTGCTACGATATCTTCGCTAACACCTTTGGCGATTCCAACTACATGCTCAGCAGCCCATTCTAATTCGCCGCTTTGTGCTGTAAATTTTTCTGCAGGTGCTTGACAGATTGGACATTTCTCAGGTGCTGCATCTCCTTCGTGAACATAACCGCATACTTGACATACAAATTTCATAATAAATCTCCTTTTCTTGTTGAACTAAATGGTTAATTGGTTACTTGCTTGGTACAGGCGGGACAAGAACCATAGAAATAAGTAATATGACCTTCTACCTGACCGTCGAAATTGCTGCTTGCAATCTCGTCCATCTCTACTAGTGTATCCATATCTAAGTCGATTACGCTTCCGCAGCTAGTACAGATGAAATGATAATGTGGTTCAACCGTTGCATCAAAGTGGTCAATACCATCCCCGACACGGATGCGATCTATCTCACCAATGTCTGCTAATAGAGTTAAGTTACGATATACCGTACCCAAGCTGATATTAGGGAATTGTTCTCTTACATTCATATAGACAACATCCGCAGTAGGATGATCTACACGAGTCATAAGAAAAGCTTTGATAGCATCTCTTTGTTTGCTGTGTTTTAGGTTCATAATCATTCTCCTATTGAAAACAGTAACTGTTACTGTTTTTATTATATCAAATAAAAATTAGATGTCAATACTTTTTCATAAAGATTTTAGAATTATATTCTATCCTCTTTATTTCATTATAGATTACATGTGTTATACTATAAGAGATAATTTGCAAAGATACTGTTACTAGGATAGTTATAGATGGTGATAGTAATAGATGGAGTTCACATGAAGCTTAAGACAAGATTATTGATTACGTTTTTAACCATTATCATATTACCGCTCATCTTAACCTCGATCGCTTTTATGGGGATCGGCACCGTTTTGATGCGAAGCGAACAGGCGGATTATGGGATTGAACAGATGGATTATAAGATGATATCCGATACTGCACAGACCTATGGTAAAGCGACCGAAGAACTCTTTACACAATTGCAGGAGCAGGCAGACATCGATTCGACAGTCTTTGAACAGCAGGAATATCTGCGTGAGCTGGCACAGAAATTAGAAGGAAAGTCTTCTTATATCATAGTAAAAAAAGCAGATGATCTGTATTACACCAGTAATCAGGTAGCGACAGGTAAGATCTTTGACAGACTGCCGGAGTATGGGTATGAGACTAAAGAAGAAGGAATCGGTTATTATTATAATGATATGCAGAAGCTGGTAAAACAGATTGATTTTAAATTTATGGATGGCAGTCCGGGAAGCATTTTTTTAGTAACCAGGATTAGCAGCATCATTTCCAAGTCCTTTTTGCTGGATATGTTTATAGCGATTGTACTTATTCTATTATTTACCAGTATTATGCTGACCAGATGGATTCATAAGGGTGTCTTTAAGCCCATCAGAGAATTAAATATTGCGATGCAGCATATTGCAGATGGAGATTTGGACTATTCTTTAACGGCAAATTGTGAAGGCGAATTAGGAGAGAATTACATTAATTACGAGGATATGCGCCTAAGACTGAAAGAATCTGCCGAAGAAAAAGTGCAGAATGATAAAAAAAGCCGAGAGCTGATCAGTAATATATCGCATGATTTAAAGACACCTATTACGGCGATTAAAGGCTACGTAGAAGGCCTTATGGATGGCGTGGCTGATACTCCGGAGAAAACAGAAAAGTATATTAAGACTATCTATAACAAAGCCAACGACATGGATCGATTGATTAATGAATTGACCATCTACTCGGGGATTGATTCCAATCGGATTCCCTATAATTTCCATAGAATTAATGTGGCAGATTACTTTAGAGATTGTATCGATGAAGTGGGACTGGATCTGGAATCAAAGAATATCAAACTGAATTATTCCAATTTTGTACCGGATGATGTGATTATCATTGCAGATCCGGAACAATTAAAGCGAGTTATTAATAATATTATAGGCAATAGCGTCAAATATATAGATAAAGAAGAAGGTACGATAGATATTCGTATTCTGGATGAGATTGATTCTATCCGTGTGGAGATAGAAGATAATGGAAAAGGAATTGCGGCGAAGGATCTTCCCAATGTATTTGAACGATTTTACCGCACAGATGCGTCAAGAAATTCATCTAAAGGAGGAAGCGGAATCGGTTTATCGATTGTCAAGAAGATTATCGAAGATCATGGAGGATATATCTGGGCAACCAGCAAAGAGAATGAAGGAACCTGTTTACGGTTTGTCATAAGAAAATATAGGGAGGCGAAAGAATGAATAAGATATTAATTATCGAAGATGAAGAATCTATTGCAGATTTAGAAAAGGATTATCTGGAATTAAGTGAATTTGAGGTTGAGATTGAGAATGCAGGAGATACCGGTCTTACAAGAGCGCTGGAAGGTGACTTTGACTTAGTGATTTTAGACCTGATGTTACCGGGAATGGATGGATTTGAGGTATGCAAGAGAATCAGAAGTGAGAAGAACATTCCGATCCTGATGGTATCTGCAAAGAAAGACGATATTGATAAGATTAGAGGACTGGGTCTAGGCGCAGACGACTATATGACAAAACCTTTTAGCCCAAGTGAACTGGTTGCCAGAGTAAAAGCACATTTGGCACGTTATAACAGATTGGTCGGCACACATGCCAAAGAGAATGATGTCGTAGAAATTAGAGGAATTAAGATTGATAAGACTGCCAGACGAGTTTATATTGATGGAGAAGAGCGCAATTTTACCACCAAAGAATTTGATCTCCTGACCTTTTTAGCAGAGAATCCCAACCATGTTTATACTAAGGATGAATTATTCCGTGAAATATGGGATATGGATTCCATCGGAGATATCGCAACCGTAACCGTGCATATCAAGAAGATACGAGAGAAGATAGAATTTGACACCTCTAAACCGCAATATATTGAGACTATATGGGGTGTGGGATATCGGTTTAAAGTATAAGGAAAGCGAGAGACAAGATGCGCACAAAGATCCTGTATGAAGATCAAGAGCTCCTAGTGGTGCATAAACCAATAGGACTTGCAACGCAGACACAGAAGTTAAGTCAGCCGGATGTTGTGAGTGAGATGAAGAATCATGTGGCATCCGTTAGCCGGAATAAAACCGGCGAACCTTATCTTGGACTGATTCATCGTCTTGACCAACCGGTAGAGGGCATTTTGCTTTTGGCTAAGACAGAGCAGGCGGCAAAGGAATTAAATATACAGCTACTGCATGGTAAGATTAAAAAGTCCTATTATGCTGTGGTATTTGGGCAGACCCTACAACAAAAAGCCACTTTAGTGGATTACCTTTGCAAAAATGGTAAAACCAACACCTCTGCGATAGTATCCTCGGATAGCCGAGATGCAAAGCGAGCGGAGCTGCACTATGAGGTACTTGCGGTGGAGGGAAAAGAGACAGACATCCATACGCTGGTTCGTGTTTGTTTGGAAACGGGGCGCCACCATCAGATTCGTGTGCAGATGGCACATGCAGGACTACCGCTATTAGGCGACTATAAATATGGAACAGAGGACAGTCACCGGGCATCTATGCTTCATGGGATCCAAGATGTGGCATTATGCGCCTATGCGATTACCTTACAGCATCCGATTACACATTGCACGATGTCTTATCAGATAGAACCGAGTGCACCGGTGTTTTCTGATTTTATTGGTAAATTTTGATTATAAAACAAGCTTATATTATAGAAACAAATATCCCATACTAACCACAGGAAAGATAAGGTGGAAGGTATGGGATATTTGTCGAAAGAAGCATATAAAAAAGCAATTGTTATGTTGAGTACGATACTGGGCGTTTATTTGTCAATGCGTTATCTGGTTCCACTTCTCTTGCCTTTTTTGATTGCGGCAGCAGTTGTGATGTTGATCTATCCGAGAATCGATAAGATACATAAGAAGACTCATATCGGAAAAGGGATTTTAACCGGTGGATTTTTGCTGCTTTTGGCGGGCATCTGCCTGGGATGTGTGTTTTTGGTTTGCGGTAAATTATTTTGCCATGTGGGAGATTTGATAACGGCATTTAATCAAATGGAAGAAGAGGCCTGCTGCGTGATTCGTGACTGCTGTAATTACCTGGAGAAACAATGGGGGATTCAGGCAGATGCGATGGAATATTATGTAGTGGAGCGAGTAACGATATTTGCACAAAATATTGAGCAGCAGGTGTTTCCGAACATCATGGGAGCATCTGTTCTTTATGCCAAAGAGATCATCGGCGTGGCAGTGAGTGCCGTGGTTACTGTCATTGCGATTCTGCTGTTGGTAAAAGATTATGATAAAATCAAACAATGTCTGCAGAGTCATAAGAGCTTTCGCATGATCTATGAAATCGTATACAAAATAGGGGGCATGCTGGGTGTATTTGTCAAAGCAGAAGGTATAATCTTACTAAGTATCGCTGTGATTAGTACGCTCGGCTATTGGTTGATCGGGGTACGTAACCCGATTGGAATCGGATTGCTGACCGGATTTTTAGATCTGCTCCCTTTTATTGGAACCGGAATCATCTTAATTCCACTCAGTATTATTTTGTTTTTACAAGGAAATATAGGGCAAGGTATTGGCAGTATTGTCCTATATGTGATATGCTCTCTTACAAGAGAATTTTTAGAGCCTAAGCTAATCGGTGATAGGATGGGTATTTGGCCAATCGCCATTTTGATGACTATTTACCTCGGTATTAAACTATATGGTTTGGGAGGTATCGTGTTAGGACCACTATCCATATTGCTAATAATAGAGATTCATAAAAGACTGACAGACAATTAAAATCGTCAAAAAGAGGATGAATCAGGGAAGGGAACGTATGGTTACAAGAACTGAGGTTAGAAAAGAGAGTAGTGCCAGCGATTATTCTGCGGGAGCAGCTCTCTATGAGCAGGGGCAGATACAAGCAACACAGAGTGTTGATGAGGATGACGGTTATCAGATTATTATGATAGAAGGAGTCATTAGTGAAGAAAAAGGAGTTTCTCATCACAGCAGCTTAGAAGTCGATGAAGACTACAGCGAGATCCTGGAATCTAACTGTGACTGCTATGAATATCAACATAGCTATGGATTGTGTAAACACTGCGTGGCACTCCTGCTTTATTATATTGATAAGCGTGATAAATATGCTTTAAGACGCAACAAAAATAAGAAAATAACGCATTTTCCGGTCGTAAAGAAAAGAACCACCAACGGATTCCAAGATCTGGTAGTACATTATTTTAAACAGGATACCTTACCTATGCTGCAGGATGAGCTGCAAGGTCTGGTAAAGCTTGAACCGACGATGAACGTTTGCTATGATGGAGTGTCCGTAAAGTTTAAGATAGGGATACAACAGATGTATGTCTTAAAAGATATCCATGAATTTGTCCTAGCGATGAAACATGCATCTTTTGTCCGATATGGACAAAAACTGGAATTTTATCATCAGATAGAGGCTTTTACCGAAGAATCCAAACCATACATAGAATTTATGCGTAACGAAGTGGAACGATTGAACGGACAAAGAAATCCTTATACCTACTATTATTCCAGAAATACCATCAAACAGATAGATCTAGAAGATGATAGTATGGAAGATTTTGTAAAAGCAGTAGGGAAACAGGAGATTATGGTAGAGGTGCCGGAAGAAATACCGAGACTCTGCCATATCGTACAGGAAAATCCTGCTCGTATCTTAGACATGAAAGGAACGAATGAAGGTCTTGAACTGCGGTTGGCTTCGCTGGAAGAATATAAGATGCTCCATTATTCGTACTATCTGCTGGGCTCGTTATTCTATCAGGTGCCAAGAGAAACTAACCGAGAGGTAGAAGAATTTTTAAGCTGGATGCATCAGAACGATGATAAAGTATTTATTGCCAAAGAAGACATGGCATTATTTAGCAGAGAACTGCTGCCACTGCTGGAACAACATTTTGAATGTAACAAGCAACATTTTAAAGAAGAACAGTATCTGCTTCAACCGGCACAGTTTCAGATCTATTTGGATGAACCACAGAGAGATATGATTACCTGTGAACTGTTTGTGACTTATGGGGAAGAGAGATATAATGTATATGAAACAAATCAGGTAGAAATACAACAGAATAGAGACAGCAAGAAAGAGCTACAGGTCGGACGAAGTATTGCAGGTTTCTTTAATGCCTATGAAGAACAGACCCATAGAATGGTACTGAGTGAGGATGAAGATCTAATCTACTATTTTTTATCAGAAGCGATACCACAACTACAAGAACTGGGAGAAGTCTATATTTCAGATGCCCTGAAACGTAAAAAGATCATTGATTCCCCTAAGGTAACCGTGGGAGTCTCTTTGTCGGGAGACCTGCTGGAACTCTCCTTGAGTGCCGGCGAGATGCCATTGGATCAGTTAGTGGCGATTCTATCAAAATACGATGCCAAGAAACATTTTTATCGTTTATCCAATGGCGATTTTATGAATGTGGAGGAGGATGGGATTGCGATCCTGTCAGAGCTTAAGAATGGATTAAATCTCACAGATACCCAGCTACGTAAAGGCATGTTGACCTTGCCAAAATACAGAGCCTTGTATCTGGATGCCGAATTAAAAAACAAACAGTCATTACCGGTATTTAAGAATAAAGAGTTTAAATCCTTGGTACGTAATATGAAAACGGTGGAGGATAATGACTTTGAGATACCGGCTTCCCTCGAGACTACCCTTAGAGAATACCAGAAAAGAGGGTATCTGTGGATTAAGACGTTACATTACAATGGGTTTGGCGGCATCCTTGCAGATGATATGGGATTAGGGAAAACAATACAGGTAATCAGCTTTCTTCTGTCAGAATATCTGGAGGGAAAAGCAACGGATAATAAGAATTGTCTGATTGTATGTCCGGCTTCTTTGGTATATAATTGGCGAAGTGAGATAGAGCGATTTGCACCCAAATTGCCCGTTACTATGGTAGTCGGTACAGCGGAAGAACGAAAACAGATGATAGAACAGATCTCTAATCGGGACATCTTGATTACCTCCTACGATCTGTTGAAAAGAGATATAGACAATTATAAAGAGATCAGATTCCACAGTGAGATTATTGATGAAGCACAATTTATCAAGAATCATACGACCTTAGTTGCTAAGAGCGTTAAATTAATTCAAGCCGATTTTAAGATGGCACTGACAGGTACTCCGGTGGAGAATAGACTGAGTGAATTATGGAGCATCTTCGATTATCTGATGCCGGGATTCTTATACGGATATCAGAGATTTCGGCAGGAATTAGAAGTTCCGATTACACAAAATCAGCAGACAGAAGCGTTAAATCGCTTGCAAAAGATGATAAGACCATTTGTATTAAGACGCCTTAAAAAAGATGTCTTAACAGATCTTCCGGATAAGATGGAAGAGAATATGTATGCACTTATGGAGGGAGAACAGCTACAGTTATATGATGCACATGTGCAGCGTATGAAGATGATGCTCAATAAGCAGAGTGAGCAGGAATTTGCAGGTACCAGATTTCAGGTGCTGGCAGAACTGATGAAGCTAAGGCAGCTTTGCTGTGATCCCTCTCTCTTATTTGAGAATTATAAAGCAGGCTCTGCCAAGTCGGATATGTGCATTGATTTAATCAGGAACGCAATCAGTGGAGGACACAAGATATTATTATTCTCACAGTTCACGACCATGCTTGAACATCTGCAGATCGCTATGCGGGAAGAGGGCATCTCATATTATTCACTGACAGGAGCTACGGCAAAGGAAAAAAGAGCAAAGCTGGTAGAAGACTTTAACAAGGATGCGACCTCGGTATTCTGTATTTCCTTAAAGGCAGGAGGAACCGGTCTTAATCTGACCTCAGCAGATATTGTGATTCACTATGATCCATGGTGGAATATAGCGGTACAGAATCAAGCAACAGACCGCGCGCACCGTATCGGACAAACTAATGTAGTAACAGTATATAAGCTAATTGCTAAGGGTACGATAGAAGAGAATATCGTAAAATTACAAGAAGCAAAACACGAACTGGCAGAGCAGGTATTAGGTGGAGACACGCTTAAAACACCGAATTTCACCAAAGAAGAATTGATAGAATTATTAGAAGTCCATTAAAATAAAAGAAAAGAAAGGGGTAAAAACATGGATTACAAGACCTATTTAAGAGATTATCCGGATGAACACGGAAGATTTGGAGAGTACGGAGGAGCATATCTGTCAGAGGAGCTGCTTCCGGCATTTGAAGAGATAGCCAATGCGTATCAGACCATCTGTCATTCCTCTCAATTTATCAATGAACTGCGCAGGATCCGCAAAGAGTTTCAAGGAAGACCTACACCGGTCTACCATTGTGAGCGACTGTCCAGAGAAATCGGCAATTGTCAGATTTACCTAAAGAGAGAAGATCTGAATCATACCGGAGCGCATAAACTGAACCATTGTATGGGAGAAGGTTTATTGGCTAAATACATGGGGAAAAAGAGATTAATCGCAGAAACAGGTGCAGGACAACATGGTGTGGCACTGGCAACCGCTGCTGCATTCTTTGGTTTGGAATGTGAGATACATATGGGAGAAGTGGATATTGCAAAGCAAGCGCCCAATGTTACCCGTATGAAGATACTGGGCGCCACTGTCGTACCTGTTACGCACGGACTTAAGACCTTAAAAGAAGCAGTTGACTCTGCATTTGAATCTTATGCGAAGAACTATAAAGATTCCATTTATTGTATTGGATCGGCACTGGGGCCACATCCGTTCCCTCTGATGGTGCGAGATTTTCAGGCAGTCATCGGTTATGAAGCCAGAGACCAGTTTAAAGAAATGACGGGGTTGATGCCGGATATCGTTTGTGCCTGTGTAGGCGGCGGCAGTAATTCGATCGGTATGTTTGTTCCGTTCCTAGACGAACCTGTGGATATCGTAGGGATCGAACCTCTCGGCAGAGGCTCCGATCTGGGAGATCATGCTGCGTCTATGGCATACGGCGAAAAAGGTGTGATGCATGGATTTGAAAGCATTATGCTAAAAGATGCCAAAGGAGAACCCGCACCGGTGTACTCGATTGCCAGTGGACTGGATTATCCATCCGTTGGGCCGGAGCATGCATTTTTACATGATTTGGGAAGAGTTACCTATGAGACCGTATCAGATGAAGAAGCCATGGATGCATTCTTTAAGCTCTCCAGACTGGAAGGCATCATCCCTGCGATCGAGAGTGCACATGCAGTTGCGTATGCGATGCGTAAGGCCAAGGAGATGAAGCAGGGCTCTATATTAGTCAACCTAAGCGGACGTGGCGATAAAGATATCGACTATGTGGTAGAACACTATGGCTATGGAGACCAATACTTTAAATAGCTTTGCAGGCTGAGACTATCCCACCTCGACCAGTCCGTGCTCCAGTAAAAATGGTTTCCACAGCTTCTTAATGTAACTGGCTTTGAGGTGGACACCATCATAAGAATAATCACTGACGAGAGAGTTGTCGCTGCCATCAAAGACAGGATTCTCATCCAGATAAAAATAGGTGCTGTTATCGGCAAGCGTGGCTAAAAGTAGATTACGCTCGTCGATAGCAGCATTATTAATATAGGTTTGCTCGGCATCCTTTTTGGAGGATACATGTAAGATGCTTTCGATGATGATAAGTGCCTGTGGCTGTAACTCGTGCAAGGTCTGTAATACAGTCCGGTACTGTGCTATATAAGTGTCGGCAGTGCCGCGACCTAATTCATTGATGCCTATCATAAGATAGATTTTACCAAAAGTATGCTTGGATAATTCTGTACGAATCGACGCCTTTTTACGGGTATTTTCCTGAGGGATGATCTCTTTGTCTAAGACATTCCATACGTTTAGACCTTTTTCCACATAAAAGGTGGCTTGATTGAGGTCACCATATTCATACAACCCCTGAGTTCGGGAATCACCGATAAAGAGGACATCATTAAAGTAATCCTCACTGACCGGCTGAAAAGCATAGACAGGTGCAGGCTCCGGTGCCGGTGCAGGTTCCGGTGCAGGTTCTGTAATCGGCTCTGTTACAGCAGGCGTATTATCCGAGATCGAAGAGTTAGACGAAACAGGCGGCACGATAGTCTCGCTTTCAGAAACAGGCGGCACCATAGTCTCGCTTTCACTTCCCGTTTGGACGATGGCGAGCTTCTGTGACAGAGTCCATGCACCAAATAGGAGACAGGTTAGTATAAGCATTAATAAAAAAGGACATTTTATTTTTTTCTTTCGTAAAGATCTCATAGATACTCCAGTATTTTCTTTATTTTTCAAAAGCTAAAATATAAAAATGGGTTATTGACTTCGTTTAAAATGCGATGTATGCATAACCAAAAGAGAAGCAGTAAAGATAACAGTATCATAATATTGTTCTTGTGCTTTTCATAAAAACGGCTGCAGCAAGGGAGACAAAACACAATCCCGGCGAGAAAAAATATACCATAGGACGATAAGGCTTTGACGACATCAGGCTGCATAAAAAATTGCTGTGAAAAAGTAATGACCGGAGGGAATAATCTGGAAAAAAACAATTTTATCTCTGTTAAATCCGTAATCGCAAAGAGCATCCAGCTAAGAGGAATCATCAAGAGAACATAGAGCCTTGCAAACAGCACACGCAATAAGGTAGGGTGCTTTAGCCAGGTGGAAAATAATAATTTCTCAATGGCAATCAGGATAAAACAAAACAGACTCCATAATAGAAAATTAGTCCCGAACCCGTGCCACAAACCGGTGCACATCCATACCAAAAATAAGTTTACGATCATAATGGCAGTACCTTTGCGATTGCCGCCAAGTGGGATGTAAATATACTCACGAAACCACAGCCCCAGTGTTATATGCCATCTTCGCCAAAAATCAGAGATAGAGGTAGCTGCATAAGGGTGATCAAAGTTCTGCGGGAGTGTGAAGCCAAGCATCCTTCCCAGACCAATGGCCATCAAAGAGTATCCATTAAAATCAAAATAAATCTGCAGGGAAAAAGCAAACATAGCAATCCATGCCATCGGGGTAGAGATACTGTCAAATCCGATGATCTGTGCATCACGCCACAGAGAGCCGAGAGGATTGGCGATCAGGATCTTAGAAGCCAGCCCGATGGTAAATGTTTTCAACCCGTCCTCTACGGCGGATACGGAATAGGATCTCTGATATAAAGAATCTTTGATCTTACTGTAAGCGATCAAAGGCCCCGACATTAATTGCGGGAACATACACAGATAAGTACCTAGCTGCAGTAGATTACGCTCTGCCGGAATACGCCGTTTGTATACATCGATGAGATAAGACACGATCTGAAAAGTATAGAAGCTGATGCCAAGCGGAAGCGCTCCGTTTTCTATTTGATATTTGAAGAAAAAGAGCATCCCGAGATTATAAAGCAGAGCAAGAGACAGCAGAACCCTGCGTTTCCATGTCATTTCTGTATGAGAGAATCCTATCCCAAACACATAATTTAATAATACAGAGAGCAGCAAAAGTACGATGTGAACCGGTTCTCCATAGGCATAAAAAATCAAACTGCCCAGTAAGAGCAGTGAGTTCCGATAACGAATCGGCACGATATAATAGAGCACTAAAAAAACAGGCAAAAATAAAAATATAAAAATCATACTGCTAAAAAGCACCGCATTATCCTCCAAGGAATAAAATAGTCAAGAATGTATTCCTATTATATATCGTCACTTCTGTTTTGAAAAGAGATAACGAGAAATAGATTGGGATAAACACAAATTAGCATTGACAACTACCCCCTAAGTTGCATACAATCTAAGGTATCAAGATAGAAAGAGGAGAAAGAAATGGCAAACGATAAGAAATTAGTAGAGGCAATCACTTCTATGGATACTGATTTTGCGCAATGGTATACCGATGTAGTGAAGAAAGCAGAATTAATTGATTATTCCAGTGTAAAAGGATGCATGGTAATCAAACCAACAGGATATGCGATCTGGGAGCTGATTCAACAGCAACTAGATGCAAAATTTAAGGAAAACGGTGTTGAAAATGTGTATATGCCGTTGTTTATTCCGGAGAGCCTGCTCAATAAAGAAAAAGACCATGTAGCGGGATTTGCACCGGAGGTAGCATGGGTAACACATGGTGGATTAAATCCATTACAAGAAAGATTGTGTGTACGACCGACCTCTGAAACACTGTTTTGCGATTTCTATAAGAATGATATCCAATCCTACAGAGATTTACCAAAGATATATAATCAATGGTGCAGCGTAGTCCGTTGGGAAAAAGAAACCAGACCATTCCTTAGATCCAGAGAATTTTTATGGCAGGAAGGACATACCGCACATGCGACAGCCGAGGATGCAGAAGAACGTACGATCCGGATGCTCAATCTCTATGCTGAGTTCTGTGAGAATATCCTGGCGATGCCGGTTGTAAAAGGACGTAAAACAGAAAAAGAGAAGTTCGCCGGAGCTGAGGCGACCTATACCATCGAAGCATTGATGCACGATGGCAAAGCCCTGCAGTCAGGCACCAGCCATAATTTTGGAGATGGGTTTGCAAAAGCTTTTGGGATCCAATATACGGATAAAGATAATACCTTACAATATGTGCATCAGACCTCATGGGGCATGACGACACGTCTCATAGGCGCTATTATTATGGTGCATGGAGATGATTCGGGACTGGTATTGCCACCAAAGGTAGCACCGACTCAGATTATGATTATCCCGATTATGCAGCAAAAAGAGGGCGTTCTTGAGAAAGCAGCAGCATTAAAAGCCAGATTAAGTAACTTCCGTGTAAAAGTGGATGATAGTGATAAGAGTCCGGGATGGAAGTTCTCAGAACAGGAGATGCGTGGTATCCCGATTCGTGTTGAGATCGGACCAAAAGATATAGAAGCCAACCGCTGCATTATGGTTCGCCGTGATACCTCGGAGAAGATAGCAGTCAGCTTAGATGAGCTGGAAGAAAAAGCAGGAGCGCTGCTGGAACAGATACAGGCAGATATGTTAGCAAAAGCCAAAGCACATGTGGCAGCACATACATACATAGCGACCAATTACGAAGAATTTGAAAAGACGGTCAATGAAAAACCGGGATTTATCAAAGCGATGTGGTGCGGAGATCAGGCATGTGAAGATCTCATTAAAGAAAAAACAGGAGCAACCAGTAGATGCCTGCCATTTACACAGGAACCGATCTCAGATAAGTGTGTATGCTGTGGCAAACCGGCGACAAAGATGCTCTATTGGGGACGTGCATATTAAAAGGGGGATAACATGAATATTTTAGTCATTAATTGTGGAAGCTCATCATTAAAATATCAGTTGATTAATAGTGAGACGGAAGGGGTACTGGCAAAAGGCCTGTGTGAGCGCATCGGGATCGAAGGCAGTGTGCTGACACATGAACCCATCGGTCAAAGTAAAATAAAGACAGAAGTGCCTATGCCCAATCATACAGTAGCGGTTCAGTTGGTGATCGAGAGCCTGACGGACAGTAAAGTCGGAGTGATCTCATCCTTAGATGAAATAGGAGCAGTCGGACATCGTGTTGTACATGGTGGAGAAAAATTTCAGGCAGCAACACTTCTGACAGAGGAAGTACTACGGGAGATAGAGAGCTGTAACGATCTGGCACCACTACACAATCCGGCTAATTTAATCGGTATCCGTGCGTGTCGGGAGATCATGCCTCAAGTACCTATGGTAGGCATCTTTGATACAGCATTTCATCAGACCATGCCGCCGAAAGCATATCTATATGGGATACCTTATGAATACTATGAAAAGTATCAGGTAAGACGTTACGGATTTCATGGAACCAGTCATGAATTTGTAGCCAAAAGAGCAGCGACACTGCTGGACAGAGATATTACAACACTTAAAATAATTGTATGTCACCTGGGTAATGGGGCAAGTGTATCTGCAGTGAAGTATGGTAAAAGCGTCGATACCAGTATGGGGCTGACTCCTCTGGAGGGGTTGATCATGGGTACCCGTTCGGGAGATATCGACCCGGCTATTATCAGCTTCATAGCAGAAAAGGAACATTTAACATTAACGGAAGTCATAGAGATACTCAATAAGAAATCCGGAGTGCTGGGATTATCCAAAGTATCCAGTGATTTTAGAGATTTGGAAGCAGCAGAAGCAGCAGGGGATGAACTTGCCAAACAGGCAATCGAGACATTTTGCTATCGAGTAGCTAAATATATAGGAGCCTATACCGCTGCCATGAATGGCGTGGATGTCATCGTATTTACAGCAGGTGCAGGAGAGAATAACATGGAAGCCAGAGCCATGATCGGTGAATACCTCGGATATCTGGGAACCCACATCAATGCAGAAAAGAATCAAGTACGAGGGATTGAGACGGTGCTCTCAGAAGAAGGGGATAAAGTAACGACCATGATTATTCCGACCAATGAAGAACTTGCGATTGCAAGACAGACGCTGGCGCTGGTTCAATAATCTCTGGAAGGAGTATGGTAATCTATGCAGATACAATTACCAACAGAAGTAAGATTTATACTGGATACACTGATGCAGGCAGGCTATGATGCCTATGCAGTGGGTGGTTGTGTGCGTGATTCCATCTTAGACAGAGAACCGGATGACTGGGATATTACGACTGCTGCTCTGCCGATACAGGTAAAAGCATTATTCAAAAGAACGATAGATACAGGGATTCAGCATGGCACCGTTACGGTGCTGCTGCAAAAACAGTCCTTTGAGATCACGACCTACCGTATTGATGGCGAATATAAAGATAACAGACACCCCAGTGAAGTCATATTCACGCCTAGCTTAACCGAAGATCTCAGAAGAAGAGACTTCACGATCAATGCGATGGCCTATAATGAGACGACAGGCATCATCGATGAATTTGGTGGGATACAGGATCTGCAAAGCGGTGTGATCCGCTGCGTAGGAGATGCCATAGAACGATTCAGAGAAGATGCACTGCGTATCATGCGCGCCATCCGTTTTTCGGCACAGTTAAATTATCGGATAGAACCAACCACAGAACAGGCGATACGCAGCTTGGCACCTACACTATCTAAGATCAGTGCAGAGAGGATACAGGTTGAACTAACCAAGCTCGTAACATCAAATCATCCGGAAGCCTTAAAGCTTGCCTATGAAACAGGGATTACAGGCGTTATTTTGCCGGAACTGGATGCTATGATGCGGACAACACAGCACAATCCACACCATTGCTACTCCGTGGGAGAACATACCTTACGAGCGATGGAAACAGTCAGGAAAGACAAGCTGCTGCGTTTGGCGGTGCTGCTTCATGATATCGGGAAACCGAATACCAAGACAACAGACCCAGAGGGAATCGACCATTTCTATGGACATGCAGCCGTAGGACAGAAACTGACCAAACAGATTCTGCGACGATTAAAATATGATAATGATACCATAGAAGCAGTGAGCACCATCGTAGCTTATCATGACGATAAGCCATCCCTTACACCGACGGGTGTTAGAAGAGCCATCGTTAAGATAGGTGCATCCCTGTTTCCTTATGTCTGTGAAGTAAAACGTGCAGATATCGAGGCACAGAGTACCTATAAGAAACAGGAAAAACTAGCAGAATTAGAGACCTTGCAAGCACTGTACACCCAGATACTGGCAGCACATGACTGCTTATCACTCAAAGAATTGGCCCTGACAGGCAGAGACCTCATCGAAATAGGGATGACACCCGGCAAAGAACTGGGAGATACGCTGCATCACTTATTGGAGCTGGTGTTGGAACATCCGGAATACAATACAAGAACGTACCTGTTGCAGCAGGTGCAGCACAAGAATTAAAATCCACATACTTTTTACTCTCCCCTCATAAGATAGATACTGAACAACAACTTGGGGGTATGAGAGTGGATGACAGAGCTGTCAATATATTAGAGAAATATGATATGAAAGTGCTTCGTACCTGGAAAGGGCGAGGCTCTATTCTTTTGGAAACAGAGAAGGGGACGAGAATCCTTAAAGAGTACATAGGTTCCAGGGAGAAGCTTCTACTGCAGGATAAATTAATACAACATATGAAACAACAGGGAGTGACACTGATCGATGAATTTGAACGCAATCGCGAGGATGAGATTCTAAATGTGGATGTAGATCAGAAAAGCTACGTTGTTAAGACTTATTATGAAGGAAAAGAATGCAGTGTATGGGATCCGCAGGAATGTAAGATGGCAGTGGAACGACTGGCTGCACTCCAAAAAACCATGCAGATGAATACGGAACAGGAATGCATCTTTCTTCCGGTTGTTTCTCTGGAAAAAGAATACGAGAAACACAATAAGGAACTCAAAAGAATCCGCAATGCGATTCGCGATAAAAGCCAGAAAACGGAGTTTGAGATTTATCTCCTACACCACTATGATTATTATTATGAACAGGCTCTGCAAGCTTATGAAAGGACGATGCAGACAGACTGGACTACTTTTTATGAACAGATCAAAGGACAGGGAAATCTATGCCACGGAGACTATCAACATCATAACATCATGATGAACAGACAGGGAGTGGCAGTGATTAACTTTGAAAAATATGTTTTAGACAGCAGAGTGCGCGATCTCTATATGTTTATGCGTAAGGTGTTGGAAAAAAATATGTGGTCAAGGTCATTGGGCACAGAACTGCTATCGGCATATGAAGCGATCAGTCCGCTGCAAAAACAAGAGAAAATACAACTATTTGACAGATTTTTATACCCGGAGAAATTTTGGAAAATAGTGAATGCCTACTATAACAGTGGCAAAGCATGGATGCCTATGAGACATATGGAAAAATTAGAAAAATTAATTCAACAGGAAAAGACAAAAGAACAGTTTATGCAAGAGATCATGTGTTGACACAGCATAAGGATACGCTATAATGACAGAAGGTAGTTTAAGATACAAAAGAAATACGGAGGTAATATCTTGAAGAGAAGAATAACCATACCGGTATTATTTATGATGCTCCTGTGCAGTGGATGTGCAAGGAGTACCATGACAGAACAGCAACCTGCAGCGAAAGAACAGATATCAGATACGGGATACGTCAAAGCATCCGCAGGTAACTATGATTCTGCGGATACAGCAGTTGTGGTAAAGATCAATGAAGAAGAAGAAACGATTACCCTGATGAATTATGTCGTGGGTAAAAATTACACCTTACAATATGATGGTACCACAACTATTTCAGATAAATATCAACAAGCGATTGCACTGGCACAGATTGCGCAGGGCGATATCGTAGATGTCACATTTATGAAGAGACAGAAGCGCCTTAATAGTATACAACTGTCCGCAAAGGCATGGGTCTATGAAGACGTGACAAAATATGAACTCGGACGTAATCATAAAAGCATGACAATAGGACAGGACGAATATAAACTAGATGAACATGCAGCCGTCATCTCAGGAGAAAAACAAGCAGAGTTTATGGATTTAACAGACGGCGATACCCTGATTGTCCGAGGAGTGGATAAGACTATCTATAGCATCGTAGTGGACAGAGGACATGGTTATCTGCGCCTGATCAATGATGAATACTTTATCGGTGGCTGGATCGAAGTGGGACAAGAACTGATACAACCGGTGACGGAAGGGATGCTGCTGGCAGTTCCGGAGGGTGTTTATCAAGTACTCCTTACCAATAAAGGGATAGAAGGCAATAAAGAAGTCACGATTATACGAGACAGCGAAGTGGAACTGGATGTAGGCGATATTAAAGCAGAAGAAATCAAGTATGGCAATATTGTATTTTCACTGAAACCGGCAGAGGCGAAGCTCCGCATCGATGGTAAGGCCGTTGACACAGGGGATAAAGTAAAATTAGAATACGGGATACATCAGATGATTGCAGAGGCAGCAGGATATAAGACGATTACGCAATATGTAAAAGTAGGACAAGAGCTGGCAAAGATAGACCTCGAATTAGAGCTGCAGGAAAAAGAAGACACCACAGACACCACAGACACCACAGATACTACTTACCAGCCGGGCGTATCGGCAAATACGATATCCTCTAATAATACGGTGACAAATACTGCCGGTAACGCTGCAAGTAAAGTATCGATCGATGCACCAAAGGGTGCTGAGGTATACGTAGATGGGCGTTATGTGGGGACAGCACCGGTTACATTTGCGAAAACAGAGGGCAGTCATACTGTCATATTACGGAAAGACGGCTGCCAAACGAAGAGCTATACCTTACAGCTGGATGCGACGCAAAAGGACATCTCATACTCTTTTGCAGACCTCGTGGCATCTATCTCTAAGAAAGAATAGAAGAATCTACAAGGAAATGCGGACAAAAGCCTAGAAATTCCTTGACAAAAGCCTTAAAAAAAGCTATAAATGTTATTAGGTGTTTCGCCAAAGCAGACATCGAAACATAAAAAACAGAAAATACACTCGTATAAGAGGAGGAAGTTCACAATGAACAAAACAGAATTAATCTCAGCTATGGCTGACGAAGCAGGATTATCCAAGAAAGATGCTGAGAAAGCATTAAAAGCATTTACAGACGTTGTTGCAACAGGATTAAAAAAAGGTGATAAGATCCAATTAGTTGGATTTGGTACTTTTGAAGTATCTGAAAGAGCAGCAAGAGAAGGAAGAAACCCACAAAGTGGCGCAGTTATGAAGATTGCAGCTTCTAAAGCTCCGAAATTCAAAGCAGGTAAAGCATTAAAGGATTTAGTTAATAACAAATAATTTAATGTAACTCGCTAAACGAGAGATAGAAGAAGTTTGACCGAAACGTGTAAATGCGTGATGTCAAACTTCTTTTTAGTTCATAGGAGGAATCAAAGCTATGAGATTAGATAAATATTTAAAGATATCGAGATTGATTAAACGGCGTACCGTGGCCAATGAAGCTTGTGATGCAGGCAGAGTGATGGTCAATGATAAACCGGCGAAAGCATCGGTTAATGTAAAAGAAGGAGATATCATAACGATAGGATTTGGGAACAAAGAAGTCAAGGTAGAAGTCCTGGATGTACAGGAAACTGTAAAAAAAGAAGAAGCAAAAGAACTGTTTCGTTATTTGTAGGAGATGTAACATAAACCGACTGACCTTTGAATATACTTTAAGAGAATGATGTTGTAAGGACATCATACTCGGAAGAAGGAGGCTGTCGATGGAAGATTTAAGCAACATGAAACAACGAATCCATAAAGTGATGCTGACAAATAGACGGACATGTACCATTAACGGAGTGTCCGACGTACTGTCCTTTGATATGAATGAAGTATTGTTGGAGACAGACCAAGGGATGCTGATGATCAAAGGAAGTGAATTACATGTCAATCGACTAACCTTAGAGAAAGGGGAGGTCGATGTGGATGGTAAGATTGACAGCTTAACCTATTCGGAGACCACCACCTATGGTGCAAAAGGAGAATCTATATTAGCGAGATTATTTAAGTAAGCCAAGGGAGTCTATCTGATATGAGCATTCATATTATACACGAATTATATTTTCTGATGCATGCCATGCTCATGGGGATGGAGATTACACTGGTGTATGATGGGATACGTATTCTAAGACGAGTTGTAAAGCACAACCTCATTGCTGTTTCCATAGAAGATATGATATTTTGGATCGGCTGTTCTATCAGCATTTTTTTGCTGTTTTATCAAGAAAGTAATGGGAGCCTTCGCTGGTTTGCCATCCTGGGGGCAACATTGGGCATGCTCTTTTACAAGGCTACGCTCAGCTACTATGTGGTCACTTATACCAGTAGAATCCTGAACTGCGTGCAATCGACCGGACAGCGAGTACTCGGGCGTATGCTGCACCCGATGCTTCACCGATTACATATACTACATCGAATCCTAAGAAAAAGGTTGACGTTATTCAAAAAAATGGTTAAAATAATGTTATGTAAACAGTAGCGACACAGTTTGGAAAGCGAGAGAACAAGGATGTCACGTAGAATCGCAATTCGGAAGAAAAAACAAAATAGATTAGGAATGTTTCTGGTATTAACAGTTATGTTAATGCTACTGGTTGTGGTCGGCATTAAGAGCATGGAACTCAAAGAGAGAAAAGCAGCTTACCTTGTTCGAGAAGAACAATTAGAAGAACAATTGACAGAAGAAGCACGTAGAACCGAAGAGATTGAAGAATTTGGTAAATATACCAAGACCAAGAAATATGCAGAAGAAGTGGCGAAAGACAAGCTCGGTCTGGTGAATGAAGATGAGATTATCTTTAAAACAGAAGAATAAAACAGAAGAATCAATCATAATAATCAGGTAAGATGCGGAAAGCCACAAGCTGTCCGCATTTTTTGTCTAAAAATTTTATCATTCGGGGACATGCATTTGACAAAAATTGCTCCTTATCAATCCTATACTGGGAAGAATAAAAGGGGGAATGGGCAATATGTTACGTAGAACCGGAATCAGAGAATATAAAAAAATAAAAATGGAGGCAGTTTTGCTGCCTGCTTATGGCAAACAAAAATTACTAACCTATGCGGATACCTTTCGGGATTTAGCAAAAACTTTTACGTACTTACCGAGTGAAACGGAAGAATCGGAGCAGAGCTATCTCAAACATAAAAACAGCCAGGATAGACAAAATGCCATTTGTAAAAGTCGTTTGTTGGAAAACAGGGGAATCCTGGCAGACCATCTCAATGAAATGGCACAGATTATGACCCATGTGGCAGAAGAATCCTATGAACTGCTACGCATCAATGATAAAAGAAAAAAACAATTGATGCAATCGCTTAGGAGCCATGGGATCCTCATACAAAACATCTATATGATCGAGAATGACAATCAACACATCGAAGTCAGCATGCAGATGAAGATGATTAAAGACAGACATTTTACAGTGGAAGATACGGCAGGACTGCTGTCTGTCCTCTTACATAAGAGACTGCATCCGGTCAAAAACAGCCTTATGTTTATCCAAAAAGAATATGAAACCTTTATTTTTGTAGAAGAACCCACCTATGAGGTATTGACCGGTGTAGCAAAAGCGGTAAAAGAAAATGAGAAGATGTCCGGTGATAATTATTCCTTTATGGAGGTTAGCAATGGAAACTTCCTATGTGCGATCTCAGATGGCATGGGTTCGGGAGAGAAAGCTTGCAGGGATAGTGGCATGGTGATAGACTTGCTGGAGAAACTCCTCGAAGCCGGCTTTGCCAGAGAGACTGCGATACAGATGATTAATGGCATGCTGATTGCCAGAGAAGAAGAACAGAACATGTCCACACTGGATGCCTGTGCCATAGACTTATACAGTGGGATCGCTACTTTTAGTAAAGTAGGAGCAACGGCATCCTACTTAAAGAGAAATAACAGTATAGAGATAATAGAAGAGAACAACCTTCCACTGGGTATCTTTCAACAGATGGAAGTAGAGAGCGTTACCCGTTCTCTGATCAGCGGAGACTATATCATCATGGTTTCGGATGGTGTTATGGATGTGTTCGGCCAAGAGAATGCGGTATATAGACTACAGGAGTTTATTGGACGGATTGAGATGGAGAATCCAAGGGAAATCGCCAATCACATCCTCCAATTTGTGATTTGCACCAGTAGTGGACAAATCAGAGATGATATGACAGTGATGGTCATCGGAATATGGGAAGCGGAACAAGAGAGTTGATTTTTTAGTTTAGATTCGCTATATTGTAAGAAACACGAGATAAGAGAATCAGAGAGAATCGGTGAAAAGATGATTGACAAAATACGAGCCTATGTAGAAGAATACCAGATGATAGAACCGGGAGATCATATTATAGTAGGTGTATCCGGTGGTGCAGACTCGGTATGCCTGCTTTTTGTCCTGCAAGAATTGCAATCCAATATCCCCTTTACGATACATGTTGTCCATGTGAACCATGGAATACGCGCAGAGGCCGGAGCAGATGCAGCATATGTGGAGAAACTATGTGAGACATATCATCTGCCCTTTTACCTGATCGAGGAGGATGTACCCGCTCTGGCAGATACCTTACACCTCTCTACCGAAGAAGCAGGACGTAAAGTGCGTTATGAAGCCTTTGAACGGATACTGGCACAGGTGGGGCACGGGAAAATAGCGGTTGCCCATCATCAGAACGACAGAGCGGAAACAGTCTTGTTCCACCTATTCAGAGGAAGCGGAGTGAGAGGCATGGCCGGTATTATGCCGGTGCACGAACATGTGATACGTCCCCTATTATGTGTAACACGCTCACAGATAGAGACATATCTCACGAACATCCATACCCCTTATTGCGATGATAAAACCAATGCAGAAGATACCTATACCAGAAATAAAATCCGCCATCAGATAGTTCCCTATGTGGAAGAAAATATCTGCAGCCATGCAATCGAACATATCGTAGAGGCGGCAGAGACACTGGAAGAGGTAGAACGATTGCTGCAAAAGCTCAGCCTGCAAGCCTATGCCACCTGCGTAACAACCTCATCACCACCACCAACAACACCACCACCAACAACACCACCACCAACAACAACCTCACCAACGCTCCGCATAGCCATCACGCCGATGCTGACGCTGGATACGATCATACAACAATATCTGATTATGCATTGCGTGGAACAGGTAGCAGGCAGCAAGCAAGACATTACATCCGTGCATATCAAACAGATCTTAAGCTTACTAACGAAACAAGTAGGGAAACAGGTCAGCCTACCCTATCACTGTATCGCAAGACGCGAGTATGAGTCTGTGGCTATCTATACGATACCCGAGGACGAGCCTGTACGAGAAGAGACGGAGGGATATATCCTATTGCCCAACACCGTATATGAGATACCCGGATTGGGTATGATAAAAACAAGGCTATGGGAGAAATGCGGAAATGAAATAATTCCGGAAAATACATATACGAAATGGTTTGATTATGATAAAATAGAAGAATCTGTGATATTGCGAACGAGGAAAAAGGGAGACTATTTGACGATTGATGAGTCAAATCATAAGAAGTCGCTCAAGCAATATATGATCGATAGCAAGATACCACAGGCAATCAGACAAAAGACATATATGATAGCAGACGGACCACATATCCTATGGGTAATAGGATATCGAATCAGTCAACAGTACAAAGTAGATCAGAATACAAAGCATATTCTGGAGATACACATGATAGGAGGAAAAGATCATGGCAGAGCAAATTAAAGTTATGCTGACAGAAGAAGAAGTAAACGCAAGGATCAAAGAGCTGGGAACACAGATTAGTGAGGACTATGCAGGACAAGAAGTACATCTGGTATGCGTATTAAAGGGTGGAAGCTTCTTTATGTGTGAATTAGCCAAGAGAATCACCATACCGGCATCGATTGATTTTATGTCTGTATCCAGCTATGGCAGTGAAACCGAGTCAAGCGGAGTTGTAAGGATCGTAAAAGATCTCGATGAACCACTGGTTAATAAAAACGTCATTGTGATTGAAGATATTGTGGATTCGGGGAGAACCCTGAGCTACCTTCTGGAGATGCTGGAGAAAAGAGGCCCTAAGAGTTTAGCATTATGCACCCTGTTAGATAAACCGGAGCGCAGAGTAGTAGATGTAAAAGTAAACTATACGGGATTTCAGATTCCGGATAAATTTGTAGTAGGATATGGATTAGATTACGATCAGAAACACCGTACCCTTCCTTATATTGGAGAAGTGGTATTTGAGTAAATAATATAGAATGAGGTTTGCCCTGATAGAAGGAGGCATAAGTTGAACAAAAGCGGTAAAGGGTTAAATATGTATTTTATAGTTATCCTTGGGTTACTATTACTAACGATGTGGATAAGCTCTCTCAAAGGAAAAGATAATACGTATACCTATACAGAATTTAAACAAGAATTGGATGCAGGAGAGATTACAAGTGCTGTGATTCAACCAAATAAAGAAACTCCGACAGGAGGGGTTTATCTTACCCTTAAAACAGGCGAGAAAAAAGTTCTCTATGTAGCAGATGTAAAGATGGCAGAACAATTGTTAAGAACAAATAACATCAATACTCTGATGAAAGATGTTCCCAAAGAAAATTGGTTCTTAACCTCTATGCTGCCCATGTTGCTGATGCTTATTGTAGTCGTATTCTTATTTGTAACCATGAATGCCGGTAATGCCGGCGGTGGCAGTGGCGGTAAGATGATGAATTTCGGAAAGAGCCGTGCCAAATTATCCACCGATGAGAATAAGATAACACTGGCAGAGGTTGCCGGCCTGCAAGAAGAAAAAGAAGACTTATCCGAGATAGTCGAGTTCCTAAAAGAACCTGCTAAATTCACCAAAGTAGGAGCCAGAATCCCCAAAGGAGTCCTCTTGGAAGGCGCACCGGGTACCGGTAAAACCTTATTGGCAAGAGCAATCGCCGGAGAAGCAAGCGTACCTTTCTTTAGTATCTCCGGATCCGACTTTGTTGAGATGTTTGTAGGTGTCGGTGCTTCCAGAGTAAGAGACCTGTTTATCGAAGCCAAGAAAAATGCACCCTGCATCATCTTTATTGATGAGATCGATGCAGTTGCCAGACGCAGAGGAACCGGTATGGGCGGCGGACATGATGAAAGAGAACAGACCTTAAATCAACTACTGGTGGAGATGGACGGATTTGGAGCCAATGAAGGGATCATCGTAATCGCAGCGACCAACCGAGTAGATATCCTGGATCCTGCTATCCTAAGACCGGGACGCTTTGACCGTAAGATAAGTGTTGCATCTCCGGATGTAGGCGGCAGAGAAGAGATCCTCAGAGTACATGCCAAGAATAAACCGATGTCAGAAGAAGTTGACCTACAGCAAATAGCACAGACGACAGCAGGATTCACAGGGGCTGACCTTGAGAACCTACTCAATGAATCCGCTATTTTGGCAGCCAAAGAAGACAGAAGCTATATCATGCAGGAAGACATCAAGAGAGCTTTTATCAAGGTAGGGATCGGCTCAGAGAAGAGAAGCCGTATTATCTCAGATAATGAAAAGAAGATTACAGCCTATCATGAATCAGGCCATGCTATTTTATTCCATGCACTGCCGGAGGTGGGGCCTGTCTATACCGTATCGATTATTCCAACAGGACTCGGTGCAGCCGGTTATACTATGCCATTACCGGAACGAGATGAGATGTTTAATACAAAAGGACGTATGCTGCAGGAGATCATGGTATCTCTGGGCGGACGTATTGCAGAAGAATTGATCTTCGACGATATTACAACAGGCGCCTCCAGTGATATTAAAAAAGCAACCAAGCTGGCACGCAAGATGGTAACACGGTTTGGTATGTCGGATAATATCGGAGTCATTAACTATGATGATGAAGATGATGAAGTATTTATTGGCCGCGACCTTGCACATACCAGAAGCCATAGTGAATCTATCGCAGGTGAGATTGACAGAGAAGTAAAGAGCATGATCGACGAATGCTATGCCAAGGCGAAAACGATTATTATGGAAAACGAAAAGGTTCTTCATGCATGTGCAGCTCTTCTGTTAGAGAAAGAGAAGATCACGAGAGCAGAATTTGAAGAATTATTCGTCTAAGTTCTTACACAATCCACTTTTATTGTATATTTTTCACAAAAACAGCACATCATAATTGTAATATTTGTGAATCATAGAAATAGACGGGAGTATAGGCGTTTGTTATAATACATCTTGTAACTCCCCCCAATATGTTACAATAAGTTACACAGTTTTTTTGCTATACCCCATAAGAAGAAATACCTTCTCAGAATAGGACAGCGTTCGTGATGCTGTCCTATTCTGATATAGAAGAACTTGTATCTTGAGTGCATATACTATATAGTAAAGTAAGATGAGTGGAAATAAGAAAGGTGTTTATGACAGATGAGCGAAAACTTATTTTTGGATAATAGTCAGAAGTATATTACTGAAATGCGGCCTATTCTTAATAAAGCTGCATTATTTAGTGATATGACAGAAGATTATGTATCACCCTCTCAACCCGGTGTGTTTGGCAGAGTGAAGATTCAGTTTCGTACGGCCAAGAACAATGTAGACAGAGTATACTTTATCTGCCATGGAAGCAGACAACTGATGTCTTTTTCCTATGAAGATACGATGTTTGATTACTATGAAATAGCAGTACAACTGGATGCGGAAAAGATTAGCTATTATTTTGAAGTAGTAGTAGGTAAGATAGCATGTTACTATAATAAAAGAGGGCCGGCTCGAGAGATACAGGAGAGAGACTCTTTTGTTTTAATACCGGGATATAAGACACCTAACTGGGCAAAAGGTGCCGTGATGTATCAGATCTATGTAGATAGATTCTATAATGGAGATAAAACCAATGACGTATTGACACATGAGTACAACTATGTGGGAGAATCAACGGTTCATGTAGACGATTGGAACCAATATCCGGCAGTCGACGGTGTGCGGGAGTTCTATGGCGGAGATTTACAGGGTGTTCTGGATAAACTGGATTATTTACAAGGACTGGGCGTTGATGTGATCTATTTTAATCCACTCTTTGTATCTCCATCCAATCATGGCTATGATATCCAGGATTATGACTATATCGATCCCCATATCGGGAAGATCGTTCATGATGAAGGAGAACTCCTGCCGGAAGGTGTGCATGAGAACCGATTTGCCACCAGATACATCGACCGGGTAACCAATAAAGAGAATCTGGAAGCCAGTAACCGATTCTTTATCAGCGTAGTGGAAGAGATCCATAAAAGAGGGATGCGAGTTATCCTGGATGGAGTCTTTAACCATTGCGGTTCCTTTAATAAATGGATGGATAGAGAACGCATCTATGAGGGAGTAGAAGAGTACCGAAAAGGCGCTTATATCGAAGAAAATAGTCCTTACCGACATTATTTTGATTTTTTGCCGAATGGGAAATGGCCTTATAATGGATCATACGATGGATGGTGGGGATATGACACACTGCCAAAGTTAAACTATGAAGCATCCAAAGAACTATACGAGTATGTCCTGGAGATCGCTAAAAAGTGGGTATCTCCACCTTATAATATAGATGGCTGGAGATTAGATGTTGCGGCAGATCTTGGACATAGTCCCGAGATGAATCATCAGTTTTGGAAAGACTTTCGTAAAGTCGTAAAGAGAGCCAATCCGGAAGCCATCATACTTGCGGAGCACTATGGAGATCCACACGCATGGCTGCAAGGAGATGAATGGGATACCCTGATGAATTATGATGCCTTTATGGAGCCATTAACGTGGTTCCTGACAGGGATGCAAAAACATAGCGATGATTATAGACCGGGACTCCTGGGCAATGCAGAAGCATTCTGGGAATCTATGCGTTATCATGGCGACAGCTATACAACACAGGCACTGCAAGTATCTATGAATGAGCTATCAAATCACGATCATTCCCGCTTCTTAACCAGAACGAACCACGTAGTGGGCAGAACCAATACGCTAGGGGCAGAAGCTGCCAATCAGGGGATCAACAAGGCAGTTATGCGTGAGGCTGTATTAGTTCAGATGACCTGGCCGGGAGCGCCAACGATCTATTACGGAGATGAAGCCGGAGTATGCGGATTTACAGATCCCGATAACAGAAGAACCTATCCGTGGGGAAAGGAAGATCAGGAACTGATCCAATACCATAGAGACCTGATCGCGATTCATAAAGCACAGGAAGAGTTCTTAACCGGTTCTATCAAAGAATTGGTAACTGATAAAAATGTAATTGGATACGGCCGTTTTACCAAGAATTCCAAAAGCGTGATTATTGTAAATAACGGAGAGTGTGAGTATACGGGAAAGATTAAAGTATGGATACTTGGTATTCCCAAAGATGCAGTGATGGAACGACTGATGCTGACAACAGAAGAGGGATATACGCTGGAAAATAAAGAATATAGGATAGTATCCGGTAATCTGATTCTATCTTTACCTAAGACATCTGCCATTATCTTACACTATCAAGAAAGTCCTACAAAGCAATTTTTGCATTTTAGATAAATTTGCATATTATTTAACAATCGAAAAATCACTTGACAAAGAAATCAAAATATCGTAGAATAACAAATGTTGTCGAGTGATGAGTTGATTAGATACGCAAGCCCAGATAGCTCAGTCGGTAGAGCAGAGGACTGAAAATCCTCGTGTCACTGGTTCGATTCCGGTTCTGGGCAGTAATAACCAAACAAAATAATATGCGGGTGTGGTTCAATGGTAGAACACTAGCCTTCCAAGCTAGATACGCGGGTTCGATTCCCGCCACCCGCTGTATATGCGATAGTAGTACAGCTGGTAGTACGCCACCTTGCCAAGGTGGAGGTCGCGAGTTCGAGTCTCGTCTATCGCTTTTGAAAAATCAGTGTTAATGCAAAAGATATGCATGTAACACTGGTTTTTTAGTTGTCTAAAATTTGTGAAATATGTTTTTGCGCACAAGTAAATAAAGGAACCCGGCGAGTAACACAAGGGCAACCGCTGTCAGTAGCGTGAAACCACCGCCTGTGAATACCAGCCCAAGCTGATAGACAATCAGAGAAATACTGTAGGCAAATATGCAGAGATAGAAGATGGCAAACCAGGTCCATTTGCTACTATTCATCTCACGTTTAATCGCACCCATTGCTGCAAAACAAGGTGCACAGAGAAGATTGAAAATCATAAAGGAGAATGCTGAGAGAGCAGTAAAATCCTTTGCCATCAGGGCCCAATACTCCATGCCATCCTCAGCAACCTCGGCAAAACCATAGAGAACACCAAAGGTATTGACCACATTTTCTTTTGCAATCAGTCCTGTCAATGTGCCTACAGATGCCTGCCAGGTGCCAAAACCAAGTGGGGCAAAGATAGGGGCGATAAAACGACCGATGACTGCCAGCAGACTATGGTTGTTGTCCTCTACTATTTGAAATACACCATCTACTGTGCCAAACGCCTGCAAGAACCACAGAACAACGGCGGAAAGTAAAATCACAGTGCCGGCACGTTTGATGAAACTCCAACCACGCTCCCATGTGCTGCGCCAAACATTACTGAGGGTAGGGGTGTGGTAAGCCGGCAGTTCCATGACAAAAGGGGCCGGTTTACCCGCAAAAGCTTTTGTTTTTTTCAGAATAATACCGGAAACAATAACTGCCGCAACGCCAACAAAATAGGCAACAGGTGCCATCCACCAGGCACCGTCAAACAATGCACCTGCGATTAAAGCGATAATCGGCATTTTTGCACCGCAAGGGATAAAAGAAGTGGTCATAATCGTCATTTTACGATCTCTATCCTGCTCAATGGTGCGGGATGCCATGATGCCGGGCACGGAACAGCCGGAACCGATTAACATAGGAATAAAGCTTTTACCGGAAAGACCAAATTTACGGAAAATGCGATCCATGATAAAAGCAACACGAGCCATGTAGCCACAGTCTTCTAAAACGGAAAGCATCAGAAATAAAATCAGCATCTGTGGTACAAAACCAAGTACGGCACCCACGCCGCCGATGATACCGTCCACAATCAGTCCAATGAGCCACGGAGCCACCGCAACACGTTCCAGAAACTCGCCTACTATCGGTAAAATCCATGTGCCAAACAGGGTATCATTTGTCCAATCCGTGACAAAGGTACCTACTGTAGTAACGGATATATAATAAACACAAAACATCACGACAGCAAAAATTGGCAGAGCCAATACACGGTTTGTTACGATGCGATCAATTTTGTCGGAGGAAGAACCGCCTAAACGTTGTTTCTTCCTGACACAGTTTTCCACCAGATTGTTGATATAGGCATATCGTTGATTGGTGATGATACTTTCGGCATCATCGTCAAGCTCTGCTTCACAGGCAGTAATATGTGCTTCCAGATGCTGAGTCAGTCCGGCATCCGGCTTTAATTCAGCAATCACTTTTTCGTCACGTTCAAAAAGCTTAATGGCGAACCAGCGTAGCTTACCCGGCTCAACCATATGCTCAATGGATTCTTCGATATGTGCAATGGCATGCTCCAATGAGCCATTAAAAACGTGTGGCATTTCTCCGGTTTTTGGATGTGCTGCCAATGTAACCGCTTTTTCTGCCACTTCCTTAGAACCGATACCTTTTAGCGCCGAGGTTTCCATGACTTCACAGCCTAAGTCTGTTCCGAGCTTCGCAAGGTTAATTTCATCGCCGTTTTTTTGCACTACGTCTATCATATTGACCGCTATAATCATGGGGATACCGAGCTCCATAAGCTGTGTGGTTAAGTATAGATTGCGCTCAATATTGGTGCCATCAACAATGTTGATGATGGCATCCGGTTTTTCACTCACTAGATATCCTCGTGCCACAACCTCCTCCAAGGTGTAAGGAGAAAGGGAATAGATGCCGGGCAAATCCTGAATGATAACATTGGAGTGCCCCTTGAGCTTACCCTCCTTTTTCTCCACCGTCACCCCGGGCCAATTGCCTACGTATTGTGCACTGCCTGTTAAATCATTAAACATGGTAGTTTTACCACTGTTGGGATTACCCGCCAGAGCTATCTTGACAGGTGCATTATTTTCCGTTGTCTTTTCTGTGTTCATAAATATCCTCCTCTGTATTATTTATAAAATTTCTATGAGCTCAGCATCCGCCTTGCGGATAGACAGTTCATAGCCTCGTACCGTCAGTTCGATTGGGTCTCCAAGTGGTGCCACCTTACGCACATGAACGATAGCACCTTTGGTTATGCCCATATCCATAATACGTCGTTTTATGGCACCTTCCCCATGGAGCTTTAGGATTTCTGCGGTAGTTCCTACCTTCATATCTCTTAATGTTTTCATCTGCATCCTTTCTTTTTTAGATCATAATCCGATTTGCCATAGTTTGATCCAACGCAATGCGACTGTCCTTCACCGATAGGATCATATTGCCGCCAATCTCGGAAACGACGATGACTGCACTTCCCACCACAAAACCAAGTTCTGCCAAGTGCTGACGTACCTCGTCCTTGCCTGTAATCTTTTTGATGGTCTCCTGTTCACCCACCCGAGCCATAGATAAAGGCATCATAAATCCTCCTTTCCAGATGGTTAGCAGAAACTAACCACAAGCTTAAATTATTGGGTTAGCATCGACTAACCCCTTACAATTTCATAGTTTATCATGACTAACCATAGATGTCAATCAGAGATTTTGTATTTCTTGATAGTTCGGTTAGCTTGTGCTAATCTATAGTAGAGTAAATATCTGACGATACAAATGGAGGAAAATAAAATGAAACGGCAGGAATCCAAAGAAGATTATCTTGAAACAATTTTAATTTTAAAAAATAGAATTAGCAGGGTGCGTTCCATTGATATTGTAAATGAGATGGGATTTACCAAACCGAGTGTAAGTGTAGGTATGAAAAATCTGCGAGAAGGTGGCTTTATTACCATGGATAAAGAGGGATATATAGCACTTACCACGGAGGGATTACAGGTAGCGGAATGTGTCTATGAACGACATACTATTTTGACAAAAGCATTGATTTATCTCGGGGTCTCGGAGGAAATTGCCAAAGCAGATGCCTGTCGCATAGAACATGACATCAGTGTCGAAACCTTTGATAGAATCAAACAACATTTTATTGACAAATCAGGAGATATGATTCGTCGCACTTTATATTAGGAGGTATTTTTATGCAGGCAATAATGGAAACTTTATTTGACATTGTATATCTTTTTACAGTGGTTACTCTTGGCATCTTGATGATAAGACGTGCGCAGGGGAGAAAGCAATATTTTCTATATGGTATTATGGCAGTGGTTTTAGGATGCGGAGACGCATTTCACCTCGTTCCCCGTGCGATTGCTCTTTGCACAACAGGACTCGAAAGCTATACGGCTGCACTTGGTATTGGTAAACTGGTTACATCGATAACCATGACTGTTTTCTATGTCATCTTGTATTATGTATGGCGAGAGCGCTATGCCATTACTGCAAACAAAGGATTAACGGTGGCAGTTTATGTGCTTTCTCTTAGCCGTATTGCTTTATGTTTTATGCCACAGAATGATTGGATTGGTATAAATCCACCGCTATCTTGGGGTATCTATCGCAATATTCCGTTTGCATTATTGGGTCTCTTGATTATTGTATTGTATTATCGCAGTGCAAAATCAAATCATGATACTGCGTTTCGTTGGCTTTGGCTGACGATCGTATTGAGCTTTGCCTGCTATATTCCGGTGGTATTGTTTGCAGATGCGATACCTTCCGTTGGGATGTTGATGATTCCCAAGACTTGTGCCTATGTCTGGACAGTAGCCATTGGTTATTTTGCCATGAAGAGAGAAAAATAAGCATCCACTTTTCTATTTATATACGCAGTTCTCCGGTAACATACAAGAGAAAGGATGCGTATTAATAATATAGAAAAGTGGAGGATAAGGTCAATGTATAGAGGAATTGATGTTTCAGATCATCAAGGTGTGATTCAGTGGGATAAAGTAAAAATGACAGGGGTTCAATTTGCCATTTTACGTTCTGTTCGTGGAAGTGGAAAAACAGATTATCAATTTTCAAATAATGCTTTTGGCTGTAGAGATGCAGGCATACCATTTGATATCTATAAATATAGTTATGCAGATACTATGGCGAAGGCAAGGAAAGAAGCGGAAGAAGTAGTAAAGTTATTGAAACAGCAGGAGATCGTCTGTACGGTATGGTGGGATGTGGAAGATGACAGTCTGCGTGAATTAGGGCGGGATATGTTGACGACTTTGATCCATGTGGCACAGACCGTGATAGAGGCTGCACAACTTCCCTTTGGTATCTATTGCAATCAGGATTGGTATCGTAATGTATTAGAGGCAGAGGAGTTCGACTGCCCTTTCTGGATAGCGAGATACCCGTCAGATAAGCACCTTACCCTGATCGAGGTACCGGAAGGTAACTATCGTCCGAAGGTAGCTCATGAATTATTCGGCTGGCAATATTCCAGTAAAGGCCGTGTACTGGGAATCAAAGGCAATGTGGACTTGAATCTGATCTATGCAGAGATTGAAAAAACAAATAGTGCTACGAGTACCATGAGGCAGGAGCAATCACAGCCACTAGGGAGTCGTACAAAATATCCGGAGCCAACTTATACTTTGTATCGAGGTAGATTGCGACAATCATCGTTATATGTACGATGGCTGCAGCAGGCATTGGGGATCAAGGAGGACGGTATTTTTGGAAAAAATACCGAGCGTGAATTACGAAAATATCAATTTAATCATAAATTAAGGGTTGATGGAAAATGCGGACAAAAGACAGTGGCAAGTTTAAAATGAGTATTTCGCCCATAATTCTTTTGTTGTTTTGCACTAATATATATGGTACAATTTTCTTTATTTGAATATTAAAAGGTTGCACAGAGCATAGGAAAGTGAGGTGGCGACGTGACGCTGAAGAAGCAAATTTTTTGGTCCTTTCTTGGAGTGACATTCCTCTCCATACTGGTATCCGCTATGGCGCAGGGGTGGATCGATTTGCGGCTTTCTATGGATCTTTATGGTCAAAACCTCAGCACCTCTACCCAAATCCAGACAAATACCATCGAAGGAACGATCAACAAATTTTTGCTAAATAATGGGAGCTTTGCCGGCGCGACATCTCTGCAGACTTTTTTGGCTGAGCCCGCTGAGGAACGGGAGAATCCGCTATGCTTTCCGAATCTGTCAGAGGAGCTTGTGCGCTTTACAGACGAGACGATGGAAAGTGCTGTCCTTTTCATGATTCTGGATGCCAAGGATGAAATGGTCTATGCCACAGGAACCAAGAGCGATATCCAACGAGCCGAGGCGGCACTGCAGGGGCAGACATTGGGGATGAAGCAGACTGTAGTGGAGATTCCGTGGGGGGAGGAACGGTTCAATCTGGCGGTGATTACACCCATTGTGGAACGTCGCGACGGAGCTTTGCTGGGACGGCTGGTGACTATTTATGACAATGACTTCTTTCTCAAGAATATCAGTGTGCACCAACAATTTGGTTTGTCCAACGCTTTTCTCTACTGTACTACACACCAACAGCTGGTGACGGCGAAACATCCCATTGCCACTTTGGAGGGGCTTACCTTGAAGGATGGGGATGACCGGGTCTACATCGATGGTCGGGAGGAGCTGGTTCGATGGCAGACGGTTGCCAACAGTCCATGGGTACTGGTCAATACCATGCCGGTCGCTCAAGTCTATGCCCAGTTGCTGTCCTATCTGGGCATGGGCGCTTTCATGCTGGGTGTGAGCATCCTGCTGGCATTGTTCCTGTCCGGGCGCCAGAGCCACCGCATCCTTCAGCCCCTCCGGCAATTGCTGTCCGGGGTGGAGCAGTTTCTTTTATCTGGCGAGGGGAAGATGCCGGTGCTGAATCTGGACAAGAAAACGGAGATAGGCTATCTGGCTGATAACTTCAGCACCATGGCAAGCGGCATCGCCACCGCCCAGCAGGAACTGCGGGAGAGCAACTATCTCTATGACGTAATTCTGCGTTCGACCTATCGCTTCCGCATCCATATCGACTTGGAACGGAACGAAGTTACCTCCTCTGATGAACTGGTACAGCATTATCTCTGTGCCTCGACCCAGCCTAGCGCTTCCCAGCGCGTGATGGAGTTCCTCCGTGCCTCCTCCGTGCAGGAGCAGGACGTTCCCTTACCCTATCTCACCGAGATCGTGGAGGGGAAAATTCTGATTCCCCGGGAAGTGGTGATCTGCTGTCGCCCACACTTTGATGATCATGAGAGCTGGTTGCAAATATTCTCCGTACCAATCACCGATGGGGGAACACGAGCCTCCAAGGTGGTACTCCATTTTGCGGACATCACCGAGCGTAAGCTGGAGGAGCTGCGGTTGCTGGCTTCTGCCCAACGGGATCTGCACAGCGGTCTGCTTAACAAGACTACCTTCGCCCAACTGTCCCAGAAGTCGCTAGAGGGTTGTCCAACCGACTGCGCCATGTTCTTCTTGGATTTAGACAACTTCAAGCAGATCAATGATGTCCTAGGTCATGCGGTGGGGGATGCGGTGCTGCTGGAGATAGCGATGAAGCTTACCTCCCTGTTCCAAAGTCAGGATTTGCTCTGCCGCTATGGCGGAGATGAGTTCGCCGTATTTGTCTGTGACATGAGCTTGAGCGATGCCACACAAAAGGCCGCACAACTAATGAATCAGTTGCCGATCACGCGGGAGGGACCGGACGGACGACCAATCCGGGTGGGTGCCAGTATCGGAGTATGCGTTGGTGCAGGTGGGGTCAACGCAAGTCAGAAGGAGATGCTCCTGCACGCGGATAAGGCGATGTATGATGCCAAGCAAGAAGGGAAAAGCAGATATAGCATATGGAAAGAGGAGCAAGGATGATGAGACAGAGAGGGAAAAGATGGACTGGACTGCTACTGACGGTTTTACTTACGGGGATGATGACGGGGTGCGCCACTCGGGACGTCCCACAGGTCGAGACCAAACAAGAGGAGCCTATTGACATCGGTATCTATGAGGACATCAGTGGACTGGATGTGGCGGAGAGCAAGGATATGTGGGCAGAGAATGTTGCTCGGTGTATCTTCTCCACCCTGTTTGCCTATGACGAGGAGATGAACGTCGTTCCCTTGCTGGCCAAGGACTATCAGCAGTTGTCCAATTTGGAGTGGGAGTTTAAACTCCATGAGGGTGTAAAATTTCACGATGGTGGCGACTTGACCGCTCGAGATGTGGTATTCAGCCTGCAACGGGCTCAACAGCATGAAAAGAAGGACGCGGCTCTTGATGTAATCGTGGGGCTGGAGGCTGTGGATAACACCACGATCCGCATGACCACATCAGTCCCTACGAACTTGCCTGACACACTGGTGCGCATCAGCAGTTCTATCATGTCAGAGAAAGCCATGGCCAAGCCGGGCTATGATCCGGAGGCTCCGGTGGGTTCCGGTCCCTTCCAGCTATTGGAGCGAGTACCGGGAAAAATCATCCGATTGGAGCGCTTTGACAACTATTTCCTAGAACCTGCCAAAACCAAACACCTTAACTTTGTAGTGGACAAGTCCGAGTCCAACCGCACGGCATCCCTGCTCAACGGAACGCTGGATGTTTTGTTTCAGGTAGATACCTTGGACTGTGATGCTCTGCGGCTCAATAGTGAAATCGCAGTCTATCAGCAGGATTCCACTAAGATGGAGGTATTGCAGCTCAACTCCGGCAAGAAACCTCTGGATGACATTCGGGTACGTCAGGCCATTGCCCACGCCATAGATAAGCAGAAATTAGTAGACAAGCTTTTAGATGGGTATGGAGTGCCGCTTTATTCGGCGTTGCCTACCACTCTGATGGGTGCTATCGATAATGATGAAGTTACTTATGATGTAGAACTAGCTAAGGAACTGTTGACACAGGCGGGATATCCAAACGGTTTTTCCATTGGTATGGTCAATTATGATGAGCAACGCAAGAAGGAAATGGAATATATCAAGCTTGATCTTGCCCAAGTGGGGATTACTATGGACTATGAGATCATGGAGCGTGAACCTTATTTACAAAAGTTAATGAGCGGCACTAACGAAATTACCGCGACAAGTTGGACTTGTAACGCCGATCCTTACAGCGTGTTTTCCCAACTCTATGGAAAGGCCGGCTTCATCGCCGTTAATCACACCGGCTACACTGACCCCGAGGTGGAGGAGCTGATTGAACAGGCCAGAGCGGAACGGGATCCGCAACGGCGAGAGGTTCTTTACTGCCGGGCCAACGAGATCGTCACTGCGTCGGGAGTATACGTTCCCCTGTTCCAACCACAGATTCTGGTGGCTGCCAATAAGACGGTGCAGGGTGTGCGTACTAATGCACAAGGTCTGTTTGGCTATGAGAGTCTATGCATATCTTGAAATAGGGGCAGTAATCGCAACGCACAAAAGGGCAAGGAGTTGAAAAGGATCCATATCAATGATATAATCGGATGCAGAAAGAGCAACCCATAAATAAGAGATTGGAAATGAGCAGAGCATGATTTATTTTGATAATAGTGCAACGACGATGCAAAAACCACCGGGAGTAGCACAAGCGGTTATGCAGGCAATCGGGACTTATGGTAATGCAGGACGATCTTTTTGTGATCCGGCGATAGAAGCAACGAGAGCTGTTTTTAGGGCGAGAAAAGAGGTAGCCACCTTAGTGAAGCTAGAGAATCCACTGCAGGTGGCATTTACTTCCGGTTCTACAGAGAGCCTCAATCTGGTATTGAACAGTTTGCTTACAGCAGAGGATCATGTGATAACGACTGTGTTAGAGCATAACTCAGTGCTGCGCCCCTTATATAAGATAGGATGTGAGATATCTTATATCAATTGTGACGATGCAGGTTATCTACAGCTTGACAGTTTATCGGAGTTATTAAAGCAACAAACAAAATGTATCATCTGTACACATGGCTCAAATGTCCTCGGTACGATTACGAATGTAAAGCAGTTATTCAGATTCTGTAAGGAAAATGGGTTACTGCTTATTTTGGATGTTTCCCAAACCATGGGGGCTATTGAGACTTATGCGGATATGGGGGATATTTTGTGCTTTACAGGACATAAGGCGTTATTTGGGCCACAGGGAACAGGTGGTATTATCGTAGGAGAGCAAAACAGCATGAAGCAGCCCTTTAAACTGGTAAAAACGGGTGGCTCAGGGGAACATAGCTTTGCACCTCATCAATCGCTTACCATGCCGGATATTTTCGAGGCCGGAACAGTTAATGCACATGGGTTAGCGGGGCTGCAGCAGGGGATTGCCTATGTCAATCATAGAGGAATCGCGGATGTTGCCCGACAGGAAGCGGTATTATTTGATCATCTGCTACAAGGGGTTAAAGAGATACGGGGAATCGAGCTATACGGTGCTACGCCGGATAGGGATAGAGAACACCTACCTGTGATAGCACTTAATATCAAAGGACTGCCTGCAGAAGAAGTATCTTATCAATTATGGGATCGATGGCAGATCGCTACACGCCCGGGAAGTCACTGCGCACCACTATTACATGAACGTTTTGGCACAAAGGAACGTGGAATGGTGCGGATTTCCCTTACTATATTTAATACCCTGCAGGAAGTGCAGACAGCAGTGGAAGCACTCTGGATGATAGCATCCGGAAAGGGATAACGATCCATGGAACTTATTTTGACTTTTAAGAATACCAATTATGCTATACAGGCAGAACAAACACTCTTGGAGCGAGGCGTGAAAGTGAAGGTTATGCCATTGCCATCCGTGATACGTGCAGGCTGTGGGATTTGCCTGCGCATAACAGAAGAAAATGGAGTTATCGCACAACAGATACTAGAAGAAATAGGAGTATCCGTTGAAGAAATTTATACGAGTAACTATGTTATATGGGGAGGGCAGGGATGAATCAAACAGAATCTATTTTATCAAGTTGTACAAGCGGTGGATGTGGAGCTAAAATAGGACCGGGAGAACTGGCTTTTGCGTTGGAAGGACTTACAGGTATTCAAGATAAGAATCTGTTAGTTGGATATGATACCTCAGATGATGCGGCAGTGTATGCAGTGAGTGAAGACCTTTCCATTATCTCAACGGTAGATTTTTTCTCGCCAATGGTAGAGGATCCTCGGATATTTGGTCGCATCGCCGCTGCCAATGCACTCAGCGATGTCTATGCTATGGGAGGAACACCTAAACTGGCGTTGAACCTGGTTTGCTTTCCGGAAGCATATCCTAAGTCCTTATTAAAAGAGATCCTAGCGGGCGGTGCGGAGAAAATCGCAGAAGCGGGAGCTGTCATCGGTGGAGGACATTCTATCTATGATAAAGAGCTTAAATATGGACTTGCTGTCACAGGTATGGTTGGCAGGAATCACATGATTCGTAACAGTACACCACAGATTGGTGATAAACTGATTTTAACGAAACCATTAGGGATAGGTATTATTATGGCTGCTCATCGTGGCAATATGGCAGATCGGCAGGCAGTACAGACTGCTACTGATACGATGCAGAGACTGAATCGCTATGCAGCAGAAAAAATGATGCCATACAAAGTAAATGCCTGCACAGATATCACCGGATTTGGCTTATTGGCACATTTACTGGAGATGTGTGGAAAGAATGTCAGTGCTGAGATTTCCGTCAAAAATGTACCGGTAATATCAGAAGCACTGCTCTATGCAGAGGAATATTTAATTACAGCGGCGGGACAGAGGAATCGTAATTATGTGGGACAACAAGAAATGATAGCAAAGCTTCCTTTTGCGATGCAAGAATTATTATTTGACCCGCAAACCTCGGGAGGACTGTTGATCTGTGTAGAGGCAGAAGAGGCGGATCGTCTGCTGGCTGATATTAGAAGAGATGATCCAAGGGCGAGCATAATAGGCACTATTTTACCAAGAACAGATACCACGATACTATTTGCATGATGTTAGAGGAAAGGAGTTTTCCATGAAAACATTAAATTTACTGGGACAGCCATGTCCGATTCCGATTATCGAGGCTAAGAAGGAGCTGGCAAAGCAGGAGACCACAGGGGTTAGTGTGCTCGTTGATTCTATGGTGGCAGTGCAAAATCTACAAAAAATGGCAGATGGCATGGGCTACGAGTTTTCTTATGAAGAGAAAACAGAAGATGCAGGTCAGATTATGTATTTGGCACATCTAAAGAAACAGGGGGCTCATACACAAGAAAATAAAACACAAGAAAATCATACACCAGAAAATACGACAGACACGGATAATCAAACAGGGGTGACTGTTTTGATTACCGGTGATCAAATGGGAAAAGGGAGTGAAGAACTCGGGAAGATATTAATCAAAGGGTTTATCTTTTCTTTAACGGAATTACCGACGCCTCCTAAGGAAGTGATTTTTTTGAATGCGGGTATTAGGCTTGTTACACAAGGTAGCAATGTAATAGAAGATCTGCAACGTCTTGCTGGGCAGGGAACTACCATTTATGTTTGTGGAACTTGTTTGAATTACTATGATATGACAGACAAAGTGGAGGTGGGAGAGGTAACTAATATGTTTGGCATTACCAATTGTCTGGCAAATGCAGTTAAATTAATCACATTATGAGGGTAGGACTCTGTGCAGCAGATATTTTGTGGCTGCGAGAAAAAGAGCCGTCTTTTCCCTGTATTATGGCTGTGATTGGATGTGGTGGTAAAACCTCATGGATAGCGAGTCTGGCTAAGGAATTGAGTCATAAAAAAGTATTGATTACACCTACGACCAGGATTTATCCGATGCTGGAAGATGAGATTACTTTATGCACTACGGTAGATGCCTGCGAGAAGCACATCCCCCATGTTGGGATCCAATGTCTGGGGATTCGGGAGGAGAGGAGCGGAAAACTGACAGCCTTACCCCCTTCACTGCTGTGTGAGCAGGTAAAGAAATACGATGTTGTACTCTTAGAAGCGGATGGTTCGCGTGGATTACCATGCAAGGGATGGCTCGATACCGAACCTGTGATTCCATCTTTTTGTACACACACGATCGGGATAGTGACATTGCAGGCACTGGGACAAAGGGTGAGTAAACAAACAGTATTGCACTTGCCGGAATTTAAACAATTGACCGGAAACTCTGTGGGAGAGAGGATTACCGGACAAGCTTTAACTAAGATGCTGTGTGCACCGGGTGGGATGTTTGAAAAGGCAGTCGGAAAGAACTATTTGTTTGTGAATCAGATTGAAAGCGATATGCTCGAGCGAAAAGCTAAAGAATGGCTTATGGAAGTAAAAGAACAATACCCACACAAATTTACGGGTTTTACTTATGGGAGTGTAGTGAAAAACTGTTGGCAGGAGGTATAGAAGGATCATGGCACAGGAAGCAATCATTGTAATTAGAGGCGGCGGAGATCTGGCAACCGGTGTGATTCAAAAATTTTATCGCAGTGGATATCGAGTCCTTGTTTTGGAGACGGAACAACCAACAGCGATTCGCTGCAGTGTGTCTGTGTGTGAGGCGGTATATTATGGAAAGGCTCAGGTAGAAGATGTACCTTGTGTAAGAGTGAGCAGCCGCAAACAAATAGAGCATTGTTGGGAACTGGGACAGGTTCCGCTGCTGATAGATCCCGAAGGAAAATGTATCGGAGAATTATCACCGCAGGCAGTTATTGATGCGATACTTGCGAAACGTAATCTAGGGACACACAGAGCGATGGCACCTATTACGATAGGATTGGGACCGGGATTTTATGCAGGCAGAGAAGTGGATGCAGTCATTGAAACGATGCGGGGACATAATCTGGGGCGCTTACTATTAGAAGGGGAAGCCTTGCCCAATACCGGCATACCGGGTGAAATGGGAGGGAAAAGTGCTGAACGTGTCATACATGCACCACTAGGCGGTATCATCAAGCATGGTAGCAAAATAGGTGATATCGTGGAGCAGGGAGCACCTTTCATGTCAATAGATGAAATACAGATCAAAGCTCCTTTTAGGGGACTGCTGCGAGGACTGATACATGAGGGACTGTTTGTGCCACAAGGGATGAAGATTGCCGATATTGACCCACGCATCGAAGTAGACTGGCGCACGATCTCAGATAAAGCACGTTGTCTGGGGGGTGCGGCATTAGAAGCTTATCTTTACTTACGAAAGGAATACAACTTATGATTCAGGACCTATTAGAATTTGCAAAAACAAGAACATCCGAAGGGAAACAAGTAGCACTCGTAACAGTAACAGAAACGAGTGGAAGCTCGCCTGCCAGCGTAGGACAGATCATGGCAGTATCTGCGGACGGAACCTCCGTAGGAACTGTGGGTGGAGGAGCGAGTGAATATCGATTGATCCAAAGAGCTGTCAGGGCCATTGCAGAGGGAGAACGCGTCTTTCACTTTTCCTTTGATCATGCCGAGAATGGTATGGTATGTGGCGGAAGTATGAGTGGATTTGGTAATATATTGGGGAATGAGAATCATCTGCTTATCTTTGGGGGTGGTCATATTGCACAAAGTCTTGCACCGCTGGGGGTGGCAACGGGATTTGATGTGACTGTAGTCGAAGAGAGAGAAGAACTGGCAGCACAATTCAAAGAGGTACACTATATAGTGTGTGAGCCATCCGGTTACCAAGAGACGGTACAAATCACAAAGCATACCTATGTAGTTATCTGTACGCGTGGCCATCAATTGGATGCAGCGGCGCTCAGATACTGCCTGACACAGGAGTCGGCATATCTGGGTATGATCGGAAGCTCTCAAAAAGTAGGAACTATCTTTGATACTCTTAGGGAAGAAGGGATAGAGGAAAAAGAATTAGAGAAAATCTATACGCCGATAGGACTGGATATTGCAAGCAGCATACCGGCTGAAATAGCAGTCTCTATTTTAGCAGAGATACTGCTGGTAAAGAATAATGGGATGCCAAGACACAGGAAGGAAAGAAAGCCCTACTAAAAGAGGAACGTTTCATTCACTAATTGTTGAGCATACTGTTCGACTTTATGTTCTATCGTACGATAATTTTCCAAAACTTCTTTCCCTTGTGGGGTTAAACATGTGCTACCGTGGGTACTCCCACCTTTTTCTGAAATGACGACTGCAAATCCGAGTTCTTCTTCTAAGGTATGAATCATGCGAAGTGCCTTGGGATAAGAAATGCCGGTTTGCAGCGTTGCTTGTTTGATAGAATGTTCCGCCTCAATCGCATCTAAAAGCTCACGTACACCCTTTCCCAGAAAGTTTTTTTCTTTTGCAATACGGATTCTTGTTGTCACATGCATAGATTCACCTTGCCTTTCCCAGAAAGATATCATATAATCACTATACAATAGTTGCCAAAGTAAGGCAAATTTTTTTTACATTCCGATATTATTCTGGATTTATATCGGAACAGGGGAGGACATACTATGAAATTAATGAAAACAACAGAAGCGACAGGTCAGATTTTGTGCCATGACATTACACAAATCATAAAGGGAGTAAAAAAGGATGTTGTGTTTCATAAAGGGCACATCATTACCAAAGAGGATATTCCGATTCTGTTAAGCGTTGGAAAAGATAATATCTATATTTGGGAGAAGGATGAGAGTATGTTGCATGAGAATGAAGCGGCAGAGATTCTCTATGAGATATGTAAAGGAAATCATATGCATCCTTCTAACGTGAAAGAAGGAAAAATCGAACTGATCGCAGATTGTGATGGATTATTAAAAGTAGACAATCAAAAGCTATGTATGGTAAATGCGATAGGGGATCTTATGATAGCTTCCCGTCATGGCAATTTTGCGGTTAAACAAGGTGATAAGCTGGCCGGAACCAGGATCATCCCGTTAGCCATTAAAAAAGAAAAGATGGTGCAGGTAAAAGAGGCGTGCGGGAGGAAACCTATTTTGCAGCTCTTGCCATTTTGCCACAAGAAGGTAGGGATAGTAACGACCGGCAATGAAGTCTGCTACAAGAGGATAGAGGATACGTTTACCCCTGTGATTCTGGATAAAGTGGCTGAGTTTGATAGTGAGATAATAGGTCATTTTATTTGTGAGGATGATTGTGACAAGATCACAGAGGCTATCCTGGAGTTGATTCGGATGGGTGCGGATGTGATTATATGTACCGGTGGGATGAGCGTAGATCCGGATGACAGAACTCCTTTGGCGATCAAAAACACAGGGGCTGTGTTGGTATCCTATGGAGCACCGGTTCTTCCCGGAGCCATGTTTTTAATGAGTTATTATAAAGAGAATATTCCTATTATAGGATTGCCAGGTTGTGTCATGTATGCAAAAAGAACTATTTTTGATTTGATTTTACCTCGAATTATGGCGAATGACACCATCATGGCCAGTGAGTTATCTGCTCTTGGACAAGGAGGTCTGTGCCTGTCCTGTCCGACCTGTACGTTCCCCAATTGTGGATTTGGAAAGGGGGTATCATAATATGAAAGACGATGGGCAAGAACCTGGGTTTACACATTTTGATGGTGGCGGTAATGCCATTATGGTTGACGTAACAGAAAAACCGGATACAGAGCGAGAGGCAGTGGCGGTGGGGCATATTATGGTAAATCCTGTAGTCTATGCGGCAATCTGTCAGGGAACAGTTGGTAAGGGAGATGTGCTGGGCGTAGCCAGAGTAGCAGGGATTATGGCTACTAAGAGAACTTCTGAACTGATACCCATGTGTCATATTTTAAATATTACAAAAGCTTCTATAGAATTTAACCTATTAGAAGAAAGCATGGAAATACAAGCAGTATGTACCGTAAAGACAACCGGAAAAACAGGCGTGGAGATGGAAGCGATGATGGGTGTGAGCGTGGCACTCCTAACCATTTATGATATGTGTAAGGCGATAGATAAAGAAATGGAAATGAAAGACATCTATCTCTTAAAAAAAAGAGGCGGCAAGAGCGGTAAATTTTCACATAAAAATAAATGATCATAGACGAAGAAAGGGAGACTATGTTAGACCAATATAACCGCAATATTAACTATCTAAGGATATCTGTTACAGACCGATGTAATTTTCGATGTATCTATTGTATGCCGGAAAAAGGGATAGAGGCACGGAGGCATCAGGATATGCTGCAATTTGATGAAATCGTCAGGATATGCACCTGTGCAGCGAGTCTCGGAATCAGCAGAATCAAGATCACGGGCGGAGAACCATTTGTGCGAAAAGGAATCCTTGATTTGATTGCTATGATTCATGAGATCCCCGGGATTGATGAGATCACGATGACAACAAACGGATTCTACTTAAAAGAGAATATAGCACAACTGCAGGCGGCTGGAGTAACCGGAATCAACTTGAGCCTTGATACACTGAATCGGGAACACTTTACTGAGATTACGAGACAGAACGTTCTTCCGATTATCATAGATGCATTGCAGGCTGCACTTTTGGCAGGATTGTCCGGTATCAAGGTAAATTGCGTTCTGCTGCATCAGAGCACAGAAGAATTGTTGCAACTCGTCTTGCTTGCCAAAGATAATCCAATACAGGTACGCTTTATTGAGTTGATGCCAATAGGAGCAGGAAGCTTATATAGTGGAAAAAGTCAAGATGAGATGAAAGTCATCATAGAGCAGACTTATGGTGTTATGCAACCCTATACAACGCAGTTGGGCAATGGGCCTGCTCATTATTACAGTCTTTCCGGATTTACGGGACACATTGGCTTTATCAGTGCCATCAGTCATGGATTCTGTGAATCATGTAATCGTATCCGTCTGACATCGGATGGTTTCTTAAAATCCTGTTTAAATTATGAGGCTACGGTTAATTTACGAGAGGTAATCAGAAGCGGTATCCTTGATATGGAATTGACAGAAATCATGCAACAGGTGATCTTTTATAAACCAAGGCACCACGGATTCTTGGAAGCAGATCATCAGAACAAAGAAACGAGAACAATGGTTGGAATAGGAGGTTAGGATGGGAATCGTCAAAGCAGTCTGCATCAGCGATAAAAGAGGGATACAAAAAAGCGATGTAAAACAAGCGGTTTTTGAAAAAGATTTTGGCATCAAAGGCGATGCACATGGGGGTAATTGGCATAGGCAGGTGAGTATGCTGTCTTATGAACAAGTAGAAGCATTTAATCAAAAAGGAGCCAATGCACAAAAGGGAGCTTTTGGAGAAAATCTTTTAATCGAAGGGTTTGATTTTAGAACGCTTCCGGTCGGAACTGTTTTTAAGTGCAATGATGTATTGCTGGAAATAACTCAGATAGGAAAAGAGTGTCACACACATTGTCAGATCTATCAGAAGATGGGAGAATGCATCATGCCCACACAGGGTGTTTTTGCAGAGGTTCTTCATGGGGGAACGATTGCGGTAGGAGACGAGATGGTAATCGTTGAGGAAAAGCAGGAACATCGTCCCAGAGCAGCGGTAGTGACGATGAGTGACAAAGCATCCAGGGGGGAACGGGAAAATCAAAGCGGGCCTTTGATTGCGACCATCCTTCAACAAGAAGGGTATAAGATCATAGAACAGGTGGTGATACCTGACGAGCAGACGATGATAGAAAAAGAATTGATTCGTTTGGCAGATGGAAGACAGGCAGCATTGATTGTGACGACCGGCGGAACGGGATTTTCGGAGCGTGATTGTACTCCGGAAGCCACCTTGAACATAGCAACAAGGAATGCACCCGGGATTGCTGAGGCGATCAGAGCCTATTCTCAAACGATTACCAAACGGGCGATGCTTAGCCGAGGGGTATCTGTGATTCGAAATCAGACTTTAATTATTAATTTACCGGGGAGTCCCAAAGCAGTAGAAGAAAGTCTGGTATATATCGTAACTGAATTAAAACATGGATTAGATATTTTACGAGGAGGAGAAACAGAATGTACAAGAAAATAGGTTCCATTCTATTAATAGGGATTATGGCAGGTGTTCTAACAGGGTGCGGAAGCCAAGAAGTATCTACAGGAAACAGTGATAAAACCGAGATTACAATATTTGCAGCCAAAAGCTTAAATAGCGTTATGGAGGAGCTGATTACACAATATGAGGGCATACATCCGGATGTAACTATCATAGGCAATTACGATAGTTCGGGAACACTGCTGGCACAGATCGAAGAAGGAGCTGCCTGTGATATCTTCTTTTCTGCCGCACAGTCTCAGATGGATAAACTGCAGGACAAGGATAAACTGATCGTAGAGGGAACAAGACATAATGTAGTGAATAACCAAGTATGTGTGGTGACGCAGATGGATAGTGATACCAAAGCCACAGGACTTCTTACCATGGGTGATGCGGCAAGTCTTGCCATCGCAGATGGCAGCGTTCCGGTTGGAAAATATACCAGAAAAGCTTTGCTGGCTACTGATATTCTGACGAAGGTCGAAGATCCGACGACGATTACCACGCAGCAGATTTCAGAGGCATTTGGTGATGTTGAGATCAATGAATGTGCCAATGTAGGAGCGGTAACGGCAGCTATCAGTGAAGGTGCTAATGAAGTAGGCACCATCTACAAATCTGATACCTATGGTTTTGAAGATAAAATAAAAATATTAGAAGTTATTAGTTATGATTTGACAGGGGATGTGATCTATCCTATCGCACAAGTGGTTAATCAGGAAGCAGACAAAGCAGAACAACAAGAAGCACTCAAATTTATTGATTTTTTGATTTCTAAGGATGCAAAGGTTATCTTTGAAAAATACTATTTTGATACTGAGGTAACAGATTAAGCGATAGGGAGAAAAAATTTGACAGAGTTTATGGATATCATGGGTACCTGGGATTGGAGACCCTTGCTTATTTCCTTAAAGACAGGGCTTGTCGCCACCATACTATCTTTCTTTTTGGGGATCTGGACCGCAAGAAAGATAGTGAAGGCTACACCTAGGTGGAAAGCGATCATGGATGGGATATTGACACTTCCGCTGGTGCTTCCACCAACGGTTGCCGGATTTTTTTTGCTGCTATTATTTAGTACCAGACGGCCACTCGGAGAGTTCCTTTACGCTTCTTTTGATATTAAGGTAGTCCAAACGTGGCTGGGATGTATTCTGGCAGCCACTGTAATTTCTTTTCCGCTCATGTACCGTAATGCCAGAGCGGCCTTTGAACAAATCGATGTAAATCTGATTTATGCAGGGAGAACATTAGGGATGTCTGATTGTAAGATATTTTGGGAGATTATTATCCCGACTGCAGGACCGGGCATCGCTTCCGGAACCATCCTTACTTTTGCAAGAGCACTGGGTGAATATGGAGCGACCTCTATGCTGGCAGGAAATATTCCGGGCAAAACAGCGACAATATCACAAAAAATCGCCATGGTCATTCAAGACGGCAATTATCGGGAAGCCGGTATTTGGGTTGCTATTATCGTGCTGATAGCATTTGTGATTATCGTAGTCATGAATCTTGTCTCGGGTAGTAAGATGAAGAATATCAAACGCTGGTAACAGATCAGCCCTAAGGCGGAGGAAAAAACGTGTCGATAGAAGCAAGATTAAAGCGAGATTTTGGACAATTTAAGTTAGATATGACGTTTAGCAGCCTATCTGACAGAATCGGGATACTGGGTGCTTCGGGGTGTGGAAAAAGCATGACTCTAAAGAGTATTGCCGGAATCACAGAACTGGAAGAAGGGTATCTTGCGATTAATGGCAAGGTTCTTTTTGATTCCGCACATAGGATTAATATAACACCACAAAAAAGACAGATCGGTTATTTGTTTCAGAATTACGCACTTTTTCCAACGCAGTCGGTAGAGAAGAATATCATGGCAGGACTTCATGGCAGTAAGAGAGAGAACAGGGAGCGTGCACAGGAAATGATAGAGAAATTTCACTTAAAGGGATTTGAAAAAAGATTGCCCGGAGAGCTGTCGGGAGGGCAACAGCAAAGAGTGGCGTTGGCAAGAATTATGGCATATGATCCTTTGGCGATTCTGCTGGATGAACCGTTTTCTGCTTTGGATATCTTTCTAAAAGACCGGTTACAACAGGAAATGCAGGAGATGCTGGCAGATTATCAGGGTACGGTGATTCTGGTATCTCATAGTCATGATGAAATCTATCGATTTAGCAAAGAATTACTAATTATGCACCAAGGACAATCCATTTGTCAGGGACAGACTCAATCTATTTTTATCAATCCGAAAAGAAGAGAAGCGGCTCAATTAACCGGTTGTAAAAATATTGCGGAGATTCAAAATATAGAGGAACACACCTTTAGGGTACCGGATTGGAACATTTCGATCACGATGGAACAAAAGTTGCCTTCTTCTGTTCATGCGATAGGATATCGAGCACATGATTTTATCCCTATTTGGGGAGCACGCAGGGAACATTGCATTCCCATGGTGCTGCACAGCGTTGCGGAATTACCGTTTGAGAAACAATTTTTTCTAAAGGGGGCAAGGGAATGCGAGATTTGCTGGTTTGCACAAAGCAACCAATGCAAAGAACTGGAAGTCAAAGGTCAGCCTGATTATTTACAGATAGATCCGGATAAAATCTTATTTTTATCATAACCGGCATAGCATATGTGGTGGGACTATTGTTATTTTTCCCTAATTATGTTATATTTACAAAATTAGAAAGTACTATAATAAGTAATGCAGCGGAAGCCGGGTATCTGGAAAGAAAGGAAATGACGATGGATAAATCAAAGGTATATTACACGAATATGAAAACCTCTTTTAATGAGAATTTACCGCAAAAGCTCGAACGCCTGATTAAGACAGCGGGCATCGGTGAAATAGATTTTACCAAAAAATATGCCGCGATTAAGATCCATTTTGGAGAACCGGGGAACCTTGCTTTTTTACGCCCCAATTACGCGGCGGTAGTGGTTAAGGTCATTAAGGAATTAGGCGGGAAAGCCTTCTTGACAGATTGTAACACGCTATATGTTGGCGGCAGGAAGAACGCACTGGATCATATGGATGCGGCGTATCAAAATGGATTTTCTCCTTTTTCAACAGGGTGTCATGTCATCATCGCAGATGGTCTGAAAGGAACGGATGAGCAGTTAGTACCCGTTCAAGGCGGAGAATATGTGAAAGAAGCGAAGATAGGGCAGGCCGTAATGGATGCAGATGTCTTTATTACGCTGACTCATTTTAAAGGACATGAAGCGACCGGATTTGGAGGAACCTTAAAGAATATAGGGATGGGCTGTGGATCCAGAGCCGGTAAGATGGAGATGCACAGTGCCGGTAAACCACATGTGATACAGGAACAGTGTGTTGGTTGTGGCAGGTGTATCCGGATCTGTGCACATGATGCACCGTCTATTACAGATGGGAAAGCATCTATTAATCATGACAAGTGTGTCGGTTGTGGCAGATGCATCGGGATCTGCCCTATGGATGCTGTAGATGCGGCAGGAGATGAATCCAACGATATCTTAAATAAAAAGATTGCAGAATATAGTTCTGCTGTTTTGACGGGACGTCCGAACTTCCATATCAGTATCGTAGTGGACATTTCTCCAAACTGTGACTGCCATGCAGAGAATGATATTCCGATTGTACCGGATGTTGGTATGTTTGCATCGTTCGATCCGGTTGCTCTGGATGTTGCCTGTGCAGATGCTGTCAATCAACAGCCGATTATGCATGGTAGCCAGTTAGACCATATGCCACATGTGCATGGAGATCATTTCATAGATTCTGCACCGACTACTAATTGGCGGGTGGCGATTGAACATGCTGTGAAATTAGGACTTGGAAATGAAGAATATGAATTAATTGAGATATAGGAATGTAAAGAAGGGTAGATATCTATGAGTATTCCGATCTTGGAATTACGTGGTATTAAGAAGCATTTTGATACAACAGAAGTGTTACGGGGGATTGATCTCCTCGTAGAAGCAGGAGAATTCATCACGATCCTGGGCTCTTCCGGTTGTGGTAAGACTACGACCTTACGCATTATCGCAGGATTAGAAGAGGCGGATGAAGGCAGTGTATTCTTAAATGGAGAAGATGTAACAAAGGAAGAACCAAATGAACGATGTGTTAATACCATCTTTCAGAATTATGCTTTATTTCCACATATGAACGTAGAAGCCAACATAGGATATGGATTAAAGATAAGGAGAATGCCGAAAGCGGATATTAAAAACAGAGTAGCACAGATGCTTCAACTGGTTCAGATGGAAGGCTATGGCAAGAGAAAGCCGGCGGAATTAAGCGGAGGACAAAAACAGAGAGTTGCGATTGCAAGAGCAGTGATTAATAACCCGAAGATCTTGTTGCTGGATGAACCACTGGGCGCATTGGATCTGCAATTACGTCGTCAACTGCAAATAGAATTGAAGAAACTACAACAACAGCTTAAGATCACCTTTATATACATTACCCATGATCAGGAAGAAGCATCTTCGATGTCAGATCGGATCGCAGTTATGAATGCCGGTATGATCGAACAGATAGGAACACCACAGGAGATACACGAGAACCCTAAGACAGAATTTGTAGCTCACTTTATTGAGAATTCTAAGCTGCAGCGGGCAGAATAGGAGACGATATGAAACGGAGTAGATGGATGTGCTTGATGGTAGTTCCGCTTTACCTTTTCACAGGATTGTTTGTTATATTTCCATTGGTTTATATGGTGATTTTAAGTTTTATGAGCAGAGCAGAGATCTGGGGGGCTGTGCCGGATTTTACGTTATCCAATTATAGCCAGATTCTGGAACCACTGTATTTGAATACCTTCGTAGAATCTCTAAAGTTGGCTTTCTTATCAACGGGGATTATAATTTTACTGGGGTATCCCTTTGCTTATTACATGGCACGACTCAGTGCTGTATGGAAAAAACGATTGATGTTACTGCTTATGATTCCATTTTGGACCAGTTCCCTGATTCGCCTTTACGGATGGATTATTATATTTCGCAGTAACGGAGTGTTGGATACGCTTCTTATGCGAGCGCATATCATTACGCAGCCATTAAAATTATTATATACCTACCCTGCAGTTGTGGTTGGTATGGTTTATGCACTCTTACCATTTATGATCTTATCTGTGTACTCCAGTGTGGAGAAGATGGACTGGAATCTAGTAGAGGCGGCCAGAGATTTGGGCGCAGGACGAACCAAAGCTTTTTGGACTGTCACGTTACCGCTCACGTTACCGGGATTATTATCAGGTATTATTCTAACTTTTATCCCTTCGATGGGATTATTCTTTATTGCGGATATCTTAGGAGGTAATAAGATCGTATTGGTAGGCAGTTTGATTCAAGATCAATTAACGAGAGGACGGAATCTCCCTTTTGCAGCAGCTCTTTCTGTGATTTTAATGCTGCTTACGTCTCTTTTAATTGCGATATACCGTAAGCTATTCCATACAAAGAATCTGGAAGGGCTAGTATAGATGATAGGTGGCAATCGCTTTGCGAAAGGAGACTATCTAGGTTGCATAAAAAAACTTTTTTAAAGAAAATTTCACAAAAGATACCATATATTTATTTGACCTTGATTCTTATCACTATGTATATTCCTATTTTTGTGACCGTGATTTATTCTTTTAACGCTTCTAAAATATCTTCTATATGGGGCGGATTTAGTTTATCATGGTATCGTGTGTTGTTTCGCGATGCGGCGATGGGAGAAGCTTTAAGAAACAGTATCGTTTTAGCACTTTCCAGTTGTGCATTAGCGGTGATCATAGGAACACTGGGTGCGGTTGGGATGCATAAGACGACGAATCGGTTTAATGATACGATATCCTATTTGGCAACTTTACCGATTATGATACCGGAGATTATTTTGGGTATGGTGTTCTTGGCAGTCTTTTCGCTGATGCACTTACCGTTTGGTATGCTGACCCTGATTTTGGCACATACTACCTTTTGTATTCCATATCTCTTTATTATGGTCAGTTCCAGATTGATAGGGATGGATAAAAGTCTGGAGGAGGCCGCAAGGGATTTGGGGGCATCGGAAGTCAGAGTGTTTTTTGACATTGTACTTCCGCAGCTGGTTCCGGCGATTTTATCAGGTGTGCTGTTGGCGTTTGCAATGTCTTTTGATGATGTGGTAATTAGTATCTTTGCGACAGGACCAACGGTCAATTTATTACCGATTAAGATCTATACAAAATTAAAAATAGGAGTTACGCCCGAGATCAATGCCTTGGCAACGATTTTGTTATTGGCAACTGTGCTGTTGGTATTTCTATCCGAGTGGATAGGCAGACTGGATAAGAAATAACACAGCAATAGTAATAATAAGAAGAGGAGTGAGGATTATGAATAAAAGAAGGATAAGAGTATTGATGATGACAGCTGTGCTGGTTTTGGTGCTGGCAGGATGTGGGAAAGAACAAAAAGCATCGGTGAAGGAATCGGGCGGGGAGTTGAATCTGTATACCTGGGAAGGTATGTTTCCACCGGAGGTACTGGAGGGATTTGAGCAGGAAACAGGGATTAAGATTAATTATTCCAACTTTGATTATAATGAAGATATGTTAGCTAAATTGGAACAAACCAAGGGCGGTTCCTATGATCTTGTCATTGCAGATGATTATATCATTGAACTTATTGTAAAAGAGGGATTGGCACAGAAATTAGATAAAGGAAAACTATCTAATTATGATGGGATTAATCCGCTGTATCAAGGACAGTTTTACGATCCAAAGGATGAATATACAGTGCCTTATGGTGCCGGGATTCCCTTGATTGTTTATGATAAAGAAGCAGCTGGCTTTGAGATTAAAGGGTATGGGGATCTATGGAATCCGGCCTTAAAAGACAATATAGCGATTATTGGCAATTATAGAGTTATAAATGGGATGGCACTTAAGATAATGGGTGAATCTATTAATACACAGGATCTAGCGGTCATTCAGGCAGCAGGGGATAAGATGCTTAAATTGGCTCCAAACATTCGTCTGATCAGCGATAACAATACACAGGATTATATCATCAGCGGAGAAGTCAATACTGCTTTTTTGTATACCTCACAGGTCAATGTAGCTTTGGCAGCTAATTCCAAACTATCGGTAGTTTATCCGTCAGAAGGTCTTGGCTTTGGGATTCAGGCAGGGTTTATACCATCGCAGGCACCTAATGCGGATGCGGCACATGCATTCCTTAACTATATTTTGCAGCCAAAAACAGCGGCACAGTGTTTTGAATATATGGGATTTTATTGTACGACCAAAGCAGCGGAAGAATATCTTTCCAAGGCTGCACATGATACGCTGGTAGTACCGGATACGATTATAGAAGGTGAGATTATCCAGAATATCAGTCAGGAAGCAGAAGATTTGCATGCTAAGATATGGAAAGAATTCCAGGCGGCTTGTAACTAACAGACTGTTACTAACAGCAGGCGATTAAAAACGATACGATAAGGCGGTGAATATTCTTGTTTGAACTGGATGCAAGGGTAGCCGACATTACCGGCAATCCGGGAGACCGGGAGATACTGATTCAACAATATAAACCATTTATTCTAAAGTGTGCATCCGAGAGTGCAAAGCATTATGTTACGGATGCCGATGATGAATGGTCAATTGCGTTACATGCTTTTTCGGAGGCGCTTGATCAATATAGAATAGAAAAAGGACATTTCTTAAGCTTTGCAAAATTGGTAATCAGCAGGCGTCTTTATGATTATTTTGTTACCAATTATAAATATAGTCATGAGATTCCGGTTTCGCCTTCTATATTTAGTGGCGAAGATGAAGAAAATACGCCTTATGAGATATCTGTCTGGATGAAAGAAAGTTTAATCTGTGAAGCGGGTACTGCAGTTACGGAAGAGATTGAAGCTGCAAACGAAGTATTTGTGAACTACGGCTTTTCTTTCTTTGATCTTATGTCGGTATCTCCTAAGGCGGCCAAAACGAAACTGGCTTGCAAGAAGGCGATAGTCTATCTGCTGAAACATCCTCTTCTAATCGCAGAGCTGCAGAAGAGCAGACAGCTTCCCCTGCAGCTATTGGTAGAAGAAACACAGATATCCCGTAAGATTTTGGAACGTCACCGAAAATACATTATAGCGGTTGTAGAACTGTTTTTCGGGGTATATCCGTGTCTGACTGATTATCTGTGTCATATTAAGGAAGAATTGAATCGCTAGATGGTTGGGTATGCTCCGGCGGCACATTCTCTGGCCTGCACATCTGCCTGAAAACAGGTGTCCATACAGGAGAGGATATGTTCCATCGTGGGAATCGCTTCACAGTTAGTCTCGATCATTTTAATTAAGTAAGAGAGTTGTGTATCAGTCGGTTTGCGATTGCACAACGAATTAATCGTGGTATATGTTTTTTCGGGATATTTGTAATACTCTATGAGATCCCCTTCCTCCGCATTGGAGACCCGATCTTTTTGATAGGTTAACCTGATGCGTCCTGCCGGACCAACAATCTCCTTGGTATTATCCGCACTGCAAGTGTTTGCCCAACCGGCTTCGTAGTATCCGATACTTCCATTACTGAATCTGATTGTCATAATCCCGTAATTATAGCTGTCTTTGGGAACATCGGATTGTGTACGGCTGCCCATCGCCTTTACTTCCACTGCATGTTCACCCGAAAACCATTCCATCACATCCACATAATGAATTCCGCAATTTACAAGAGGTGCACAGTCTATGATGTTAGAGAGGTATTGAGGCCAATCCATGGTATGATGATTCTGTGTCATTCGAAATACCAAAGGATGTCCCAGTGCACCAAGCTGTATCATATCGGCTATTTTCTGATAGGTCACATTATGACGCAGTATATTGCCAACCAATACTTTACACTCGGGATGTGCCTGTACTGCCTGAACAAATTGTTCTGCCTGTTCCATTGTATTGGTAATCGGCTTTTCGCATAGCACATGTTTTTTATGCTGCAGACAATCTTTCAGTATCTGTAAATGAGTAGAAGGTGGTGTGGCGATAATTACAATATCCACCTCCGCATCTAATAATATTTGCGTATAGTCATCACAAATCTGCGTGATGTAATATTTTTTTTGTAATCGCTGTGCTCGTTCCAAAGCACGGTCACACACATATTTTACTTCTATATTATCGCGGTCATGGAGCTGGCTAACGTGAGATTCGCCCATAACACCGCAGCCAATGAGGGCTATCTTGTATAGTTTGTTCATTTATCGTTCCCTTCTGTCTTTCCTAATATTTGTATAAATCAGTTTATTCTATAACAGCAGGATTTTCTTGTCAACCGAAGCAAAAGAAGGGATTAGAGATCAAAATAAATAGATTATATTGACTTTTCAATATTAAATTCTTTTAAAATCATTTTAAAAATAGAATTATTATGATATACTAATACGCATAGAAACAGGAAAAATTATTTATGGAGGGAGAATACAATGAATCAAAGCAAACAAAAGAAGTTTCGGGGTATGCAGGGTGTTCTGGCTTTTACTTTAGCATTTGTGTTAATAGTTAGCATATGTCCAATGAAGGTACAGGCGGCACAAAAGGCAGCACCTCCAAAGCTACAATGGACAGGACTCGGCAAAGGGGTATATCAATTAGAAGGAACTCAGATCAAAGCAGAGATTGCACCGGGTACAGTGCATCTTACCGGAACGGGAGCACTTCCGGATTATGATTATTGGGAATTAAAGACCAGACCGTGGGCAACCAATGAATGTGAGGCGGTTACGGTAGACGGTTCTATCACTTCTCTGGGGGCATATGCATTTTATGACCTTCCGAAGCTAAAGTACATTAACATCAGTTCTACTACTTTTATTAAAGATCACACGACATTTTATAATAATGATCAAAGACCAATTGTAAGGATACAGGGATCCGCAGTTACGACAGAGATGATTGGAACAATTCCGTATACCAGCATGGATAGTATTAAAGCGATGGCACAGTCTGCCTATACAGGAGCAGCATACATTCTTGATAATAACACACTGGCATCACAATTTCAGGGAAGCACCAACCCTACGATTAAATATGTCTATAGTGCAACAGATAGCAGAGCACCATGGAATGATTTGGTAACATATGGTAATGGTAATGTTTATACCTCTATCTGTAGACTATCAGCGAATACTCCGAGCATGGCTTATACCGTAACCGGTACGAGGCGGTATCAGGGTAAAGAATGCTACCAGGCATTTGCAACAGCAATGGGAGACTTTACATTTGGAACCAGCTTTAACATTACGGTGACATCGAATGATGCAGCCAAGACAAAAATAACCAAGACTCCAACCCCATTTCAGTATGTCCTTTCTATTCCAAAGGATTTGCAGCAAAGTGGAAGAGTATTCAAATTAATTGCCCTGGGAGAAGGAAAATTAAATCTTTATGATGATATAGATGCAACAGGTGATACGATTACTTTTACAACAGATTATCCATCAACCGCATATGCATTAGTATATAAATAGAATAGTTGACTGATAGCTGCAATCATGAAAATCGTCGCATTAACATTTGGTTGGTGCGACGATTTTTGTATTATACAGTTTCATTGCAAGGCGTTATCACATTATATCAATTGTTTCTATTTTAATTTTCAGAACGGCAATAACATCAACATTTGCTATGGATAAAATTTTGAATGGGGATAAATTGAATGTTCATCGAACTTTAAACCGAAAAAGATTGTCAAAAGTAAATATATATTATTATTAATTTTAAATGCTACTGGAATCCTAACAGGAATACTCTTGTTACTATCAGGTTTGAACATACAAAATATTACTTTTAAAGTTCTTTTTGAGATCATAATGATCGAAACAGACATGGCTTTATGCGCAGGTATCTTGTTTTTTTGGATTTTTGTATCTTTCTAAAAGGAAATTTATAAAATGGATTGTTGACAATATTTTCATATGCCGGAACTATTGTTATTATTTTTGAAAATATAGGACTTATTAATCATGTAAAGCAATTTATAAATTTAGAAAATCTAGATACAGTAATAGTAAATCTTTCAGTTTTCTGCAAATTATCAAAAGAAACATTTAAAACAATGTATTTTTCGTTTGGCACTGCATTATTTAAGAATTGTAATTATATCCATCATAAACGAATTTTCCCTAAGACTATTAAGCAAGATTAAAGGAGTATGAGTGTACTAAATTCAGTGTTAAGAATTTGAATTTAGTATAAAGAAGGTATAAAGGTTTTTGCGCAAATTTATTTGACACTGCTATTTTATGTCTATATAATAGAATAAAAGGGTAATTTAAGGGAGTATAACGCATATGGCAACAATTAATGACGTCGCAAGATTAGCTGGAGTTTCTACCTCAACAGTATCACATGTTGTAAATAAAACACGGTATGTAAGCCCAGAACTCGTGGAACGTGTAGAAAATATTATTAAGGATTTAGATTCGCCTCCAAACTTTATTAAGAAAAAATCTAAAAAACTTTCTTCTACACAAAAGTATATATTATTTATGATTTCCAATAAGAATAGTTCCATTCAACGTCAGACAGAAGCCTATATAGAAGAATTCTTAATGGACTCCGAATTTACTTTATTAACCATGTATTATGGTGATGATGATAAAAAGTTAGATTTAATAAAAGAATATTTATTGGATACGCCCGCTATTTGCGGTATTTTTCTTTTTCCAAATGATAAGGAAGAAAAACTTTGCTCTGTACTTTCTACGATTCATTTTCCTGTTGTTTTATTAGGACGTGAATTAAAGAATTATAAAACTGATTCTATTGTATCCGACACATTTGAAGGCGCTTATAAAGCAACAAAACACCTTATTAAAAGCGGTCATGAAAGAATTGCTTTTTTAGGAGTTTCTCAAGATCGGCACCCCAAACGCCTAGAAGGCTATCAATGTGCGTTGGCTGATTATCATATTACCTATTCTTCTATACAAGCCATTTCTCCTCAAAATGATGATTCCGAAAATATCGCTATTTTGGATGATTTGCTTCGTGATACCAATATGCCAACCGCCATAATTGTTGCTAATTATTTTACTGTTCTTCCTCTTTTAGAATATCTTGACATGCATAATATCTCTTGTCCAAATGATGTTTCCCTTGTTTGCTTGGATGATTTTGAATGGGCGCCTTTACATACCCCATCTATTACCTGTATAAAACAAAATTCAAAAGAAACTGCTAATCTTGCCGTTTCTTTGCTAACACAGCGAATTGCGAACGATGAATATGCGAATGCACCTGCTCATGTTGTGGATTACAAACATTTTATGCTTTCTACTGAGTTATTAGTCAGGTCTTCTACTCAAGGAATTGGTCGTGGCCCTTTTGGTGAAAAAGCAGAATCTATCGATTCCCTTCATTTAACGGATTCTGAGATTGAGATGATTAAATCACAAAATTATTCCGCGGCTATTTCATTTCACTATGCCGGAAAAGCATGGATGCAGCTTCATCAAAAGGGAATAAAAGATATTTTTGATATTCTTGGTATCTCCTTAATTGCAACAACCGATGCGCATTTTGATCCTGCATTACAAAACAAGCAACTTTCTAGTCTACAATTACTTGATCCCGATATTATTATAGCCATTCCAACGGATAATGAAAAAACGGCAGTTGCCTTTAAAAATATTGCAAAAAGTCGCTCAAAACTTGTCTTAATAGCAAATGTTCCAAGTGGTTTAACTCCAAACGATTATGTAACTTGTGTTTCCACCAATGAACATTCGCATGGACGTAATATGGGACATGGTCTAGGCGAATATATGGTAAAACATGGTTTGTCTCACGCTGGTCTTGTAAAACATGGTATTGATAATTTTTATTCTACAAAACAACGAGACAGTGCCGCAGAGCAGGTTTTAATTGAAGAGTATCCCTCCATACAAATATGCGGTAGTATTTCCTTTAACGTGGAAAAAGACGTTTATCGCCTAACGCTTGATTTTATAAAACGTTACCCTATGATAGAAGCTTTATATGTATCTTGGGATGGTCCTGCAATGGAAGTATTATCTGCTCTTTCTGACGCTGACCGCACCGATATTTCTGTTATTACAGGTGATTTAGATTTCCCTATTGCCATGAATCTTGCAAAGGGTGGTATGATTAAGATGCTAAGTGTTCAAACTCCTTTTGAACAAGGACAAGCATTAGCCTTAGCGGCGGCTAACGCATTACTTGGAAAACCAACACCTTCCTTTATAGGGTTAGAACCCAAAAGTGTTACTTATGAAAATTTATTAAAGTCTTGGAAGCAAGTGTTTAAGGAAGAACCACCTCAAGAATTAAAGTTAGCAATGAAACAGAATCCAAACTATATTAGAAAAAGCTAGAGGAAAGGTTCCTAATGAACCTTTTCCTCTAGCTTTTTCTTTACACTATTCCTTTTAATCAATTACTTTTTCCCATTTGTTCGATTGTGCCGATTTAGAAACTGCCTGACATACTTTTTCAATTCTGCAACCCACTTTAAAATTAGTAGACGGTTGTTCTTTTTTTACAATTGCACTAATAAAATCAAACATTTCAATTGCTTTTAATTCTCCGTATCCAATATTCATACCTGGTATATTCCAGGTTGCATCTCCGTAAAAATGAGCTGGACCTGTATAAATTGTTTTAAAGCCTCTTCTGTCATCCGCATCTTTTGCCCAACATACATTTAGTTCATTTAAGCGTTCATAGTTAAAGCATACCGTACCTTCTGTTCCGTGAACCTCTACGGTAATATAGTTATTTCTTCCCCATGCATTTCTAGTTGCTTCTATACTTCCTACTGCTCCATTCTTAAATTTAACTAAAAAGGTGTCTTCGTCATCTACATCAACCGCTTTTCGTTTTGCATCTGCCCCTAATTTTACCGTTCCCAACAAATCAACGCCACCTTCTTGAACTGGACGTTCCTTAATATATGTTTTTACCATGGAGACTACCTCATCAATATCACCACATAAATATTGCGCAATATCTATTACATGGGATGCAATATCTCCTAGTGTGCCTGCTCCTGCAATATCCTTTTGAAAACGCCAGGAAAGCGGTGAATCCGGGTCGGCAGACCAGCTTTGCAAATATGTACATCTAATATTTAAGATTTCTCCAAGAGAACCTTCATCCAAGAATTTTTTCGCCAATACAAGAGCCGGTACGCGACGATATTGGTATGCATTCATACTAATAATCCCTTTTTCAGCTGCCTCTATGGCGGCTACTTCCATTCTTTTTGCATCTTCTAGATTAGAAGAAATCGGCTTTTCACAAATAACGTGCTTTCCTGCTTTTAATGCTTCGATTGCAATTTCTGCATGAGCATTATTTGGAGTACAAATACTGACAATATCAATGTCTGGATCATTAATAATATCTTTCCAATTCGTACAATATTTTTCAAAACCAAATCTTTCTTTTGCATCTTCTGCAATTTCTGGTACAATATCACAAATTGTTTTCATAACAGGCATTGCTGGTGCCGGCCAAAATAATTTAGGCATGTTTGAATATCCGACTACATGTGCCTTTCCCATAAATCCTGCTCCGACTAATCCTACATTAAGTTTCTTCATACTTTTATCCTCCTGGTTTAATTTATTTTTTTCTTTTGAGCAATGTTACTTATTGCCACTGCAATTACAATAATGCCACCTTTTACTACGGTTTGTTGTGCACTGCTTAAATTAGCTAAAATAAGTGCATTATTAATCATACCCATTAAAATAGATCCAAATAATGCTCCAATTACGGAACCTGTTCCTCCTGACATTGCTGTTCCACCAAGAACAACTGCCGCAATTACAGACATCTCATCGCCTTCTCCATAGGAATATCGACCGGCTTGTAAACGTCCCGCATATAAGACTCCTGCAAATGCTGCAAATAATCCCGACATCATAAAAGATGTAATTTTAACTTTAACAGTATTGATGCCACTGTATTTTGCTGAAGTTTCATTTCCTCCTGTTGCTAAAACGTGACGTCCAAATGGTGTTTTGTTAAAAATAACGATTCCTACTACATAAATGAGAATTGTCCATAAAATTAGAACTGGAATACCCACTATATTACCAATGCCAAATATTTGACAAAAAGTAGAATTATCGATTGGAACTGCAGATGTATCGGTAACCCACATAGCTGCTCCTCTTACTACCTGCATCATTCCCATGGTGGCAAGAAATGCAGGAAGTTTTAATTTTGTAACTAAAATACCATTAATAAATCCTATCAAACAACCAAATCCAAGCCCTGTGATGAGTGCAAGTGAAATTGAATTTGTTGCCTGTAATACCATAGACACAAGCATTGCTGCCATCGCGGCTACTGCACCAACGGTTAAATCTATTTGTCCTGCTGCCATAACAAATACACCGGCTACCGCCATAATAGAAATCATTGCTGTCTGTCTTAAAATATTTAAAAGATTATTGGAATTTAAAAAACCTTTATTTCCTAAGGCAGCGGAGAATAGTAAGAATACTCCGACAAAGATAATATATACCATGAATTTATCCCATTGGGTTTGTTTCTTGTTATTTAGTTTGCTGAATTGCATGTTGTAATTCCTCCTCCGTCTTTATTTCTTTTCGAGCTATTTCTCCAGTGATTTTTCCATTATATAGAACAATAATCCGATCACAAACCGCCATTAGTTCACTTATTTCCGATGATACAAAAATAACCCCCTTTTGTTTGTCTGCAAATTGTCGCATTAATTCTATAATTTCAACTTTTGCTCCGATATCCACACCTGCGGTTGGTTCGTCGAGCATCATAATTTCCGGATTCATATTAAGCCATTTTGCAATTACCACTTTTTGCTGGTTTCCTCCGGATAGTAGATTAATCCTCTTATGAATTCCGTCCGTTATAATATTTAACTGTTTCACATTTTCTTCCACTATTTGATTTGCCTTTTTTTCATCTATCATACCTGTCTTTTTACAAAGCCTGGAAATTCTGGGTAATACAGCATTTTCTTTCACTGTATGAATAGATACAAGACCTTGTTTTCTTCTATCCTCTGGTATCAATGCCAAACCAAATTTGACTGCATCCTGTGGACTTTTAATCAGTATTTGCTTACCATTTAGCTTTATTGCTCCTTCATATGCTTTTCTTAATCCAAATAATGTTTCTAATATCTCGGTTCGACCGCTTCCCATTAAACCAGCCAATCCAAGAATTTCGCCTTTTTTTAAGGAGAAAGAAATGTCTTTTATTTTTTCCGATATTTTAATATGATCTACCGTTAATAAATCTTTTCCTTTAACATCATATGCTCTTTCTACCCAGTCAAACTTTTTTCCACCGGTATTTCCTAACATGTGGGAAATAATCGTTTCTAATGTTATGTTCTTGATATCATCTGTATGAACAACAAAACCATCTCTTAATATAGTAATGGAATCCGCTATTTCTAAGATCTCATTCATTCGATGTGAGATATATACCATAGAAACACCTTTTTGTTTTAAATCATCCATCATTCTAAAAAGTTGTTTTGTTTCCGAGTCGGAAAGAGATGCCGTAGGTTCATCAAAAACTAAAATTTTTGCCTTTTTAGAAACAGCTTTTGCAATTTCGATCATTTGGCTTAATCCTACACTTAATTGGCTTACAATGATATCTGGTTCTACCTGAATACCTAATTCATTCAATATTTTTTTTGCTAGTTCATTCATTGCTTTCGTATCACGCATACCGTTTCGGGTAATTTCTTCTCCCAAAAAAATATTTTCCGCAACTGTCATTGTTTGAATAAGCGATAATTCTTGATAAATCATTGCTATTCCATTTGCTTTTGCATCGTTTGTATTATTAATTTCTACTTTGCTGCCATCTATAAATATTTCTCCAGCGTCTTTACTGTAAACACCAGTCATGATTTTCATAAGGGTGGATTTTCCTGCTCCATTTCCTCCAACCAACGCATGGATTTCTCCTTTTTTCAAGGAAAATTCTACTCCTTTTAAAACAGGAACAGCAAAGGATTTTTCAATACCACTCATTGTCAGTATTTTTTGACTCATCGCATTCACCTATTCTTCTCTTATTTCCGCTTATTTTGTATGATAAGCCGGCACCGACACCGACTTATCATACTCTGAGAGGTATGTAACTATTTTGTTAATGCATCTTTTAACCAAGCAGGTGCTTCCACGTGATACACATCTTTATATGCTTCTAAGATATTCGATTGATCAACACGCTTTGCGGCAACTGCCACATATGCGGGCGCTTCTTTTCCTAAAATAGCATATGCTGCTAAATTTGCTTCTGCAACTCCTTGATCGTAAGGAAGTTGTGCTCCTAAACCAAGGATATTTCCTTGTGCTATTTCTTTTGCAACATTATTGCCTAAATCAATCGTACTTAATTTAATATCTTCTTTTCCGGCTGCCCTAAGTGCAGATAATACGCCTTCGCACGGAATATCCCAATGTGCGAAAATAGCATCCAAATCCGGATTTTGTGTAATCATAGCATCACCTACTACATCACATCCATTTGCATCCTGGAATCCCATTTCTGAAACGATTTCAATATTTGGGTATTTTTCTTCCATTGTTTTTTTGAAAGCTTCTAATCTTTGATTGGTTACAAAGAAATCCACATCATAATATACAAGACCAATCTTTCCCTCTCCGTTAAGGGATTCTCCAATTAAATCTGCGGCAATTACACCGTTTCCATAGTTATCTGCTGACACACAGCTTACATAATTATCTCCGGCTGTAAATCCTTTTGGTACATTATCCATAAAGACAATTTTTGTTCCGGCATCTGCTACTCTTTGATATGCATCTGCTGTTGAGGTTGCATCTGTAGGTATGCTGATTAAAATGTCCGGACTTTTCGCCATAATTGTCTCTAAGTCTGAAACTTGTTGTTCTGGTGAAAAGTCAGCATCTGTTACTGCTACAACTTCAATCCCTAATTCTGCAAAACGGTCTTTTAGTCCTTGTAATTGCGAGGTTGCCCAATCATTTCCGCCGTAATGCAAACTAATTGCTGCGGTATATTTTCCTTCTTTCATTTTTGCAACTTCTTCATCCGTCAGTGTTATCACTGCTGCTGGAGTTGCCGTTTCGCCATTTGGTCCGGTGGATAATATTTCTCCAGAGGCTACCGGTTGCACTGTTTCTGCTTCTACCGTCGGTTCTTGCTTTTCTGTTGCTGGTTCTTCTGTAGCTGCTACTGTTGAATTTGCTTGCGAACTTTCATTGGCTGGTTTTGCTCCGCAGGCTGTTAAACTAAAAATCATAAATCCTGTTAACATGAGTGACACTAATTTCTTCTTCATATCTTTCCTCCTTATGTGAAAAGTGTTTGGGTTATCGTGCATTCCTAAATTAATTTATTGACTAAATAATTATAGGAAATTTCACAAGCTTTTCTTGGATTGCCGGTATATCCGTCAACTTCTACTAAATAATCTCCGTTATATCTTTTTTCCTTAAAAAAATCGATAATTCCTTCTAGATCAATATTACCTGTTCCTAATGGTACAAAACCATTTTTATTTAAATCTTTTAAATGTACAAAGGATATCCTGTCATAATATTTTCTGACAATTTCTAATGGACTTCCCCCACCTGCTGCTAAATGTGCCAAATCGGGACAAATATTTATTTTTGTCAAAGAGAATAATTTGTCTATCTGATCCGGTCCTTCTGCCATAGAACCTAGGTGAGGATGATAACTAGCTTTTATTCCATAATTTTCAAAAATTTCTTTTGCCATATCGAGTCCTTTTGCTAAAAGCCCATAATCTCCTTCTTGTATCCCTTTTGCTCGAATCGCACCTCCGCAAATTCCTACATATTCCACTCCAACTTTTTCTGCTAGCCTTGCAACTGTTTCCATATGATGCATTTCATCTTCAAGCGCATCTTGATAAATAAAATTAGCACCAACACATACGCTCATCATTCCTGCATGATATTTTGCGAGCATATCTTTTAATACTTCAATGTCATTTCCGTATTTTGTCAAGTTTCCTTCTAATACCTCAATATACTGAAATCCTATGTCCGTAATCTGCTTTAACACCTCTTCATCATTACACATTGTTAAATATCGAATGTCTTTTACACTTGTAACGCCTGCTCCGTCACCAACTAAGGGACCGAATCCGTTTGTCATATACCCTATTTTCATTCTTTTTCTCCTTTTCATAAAAATTTTCTCACATATTTGCGCAAATTTTTTGATAACTCAATCTTATCGCATTTGTGCTTTAATGTCAAATATATTTTGTAAATTTCATATTTATTGTACATATTGCACACGTTACATTCTTTTGAAGCGTGTTTTCTGCCTTTGATTTGTCTATATCTTACACCATTCTGCCTATATTTTTCTATCGGAAAATTTTCCTATATTTTCCAAAAATATTCATTTTATTTACTTGACACACTTTTTTAAATAAAGTACTATGAATTTATACAATATTTGCGCAAATATTGTGTTTAGTTTTTTCACCTACTATTTTAACAAGGAAAAGGAGTGATTTTATGAAATTAGGTTTTGTAACTGCTATTCTCGATACTTATAATTTTAAGGAAGTAATTGATATCGCCGCTTCTATCGGCTATGAATGTGTAGAGGTTGCTTGTTGGCCAAGAGAAAAAGCTACCCGCCGTTATGCCGGCGTAACCCATATTAGTATAGAGGAATTAGAGGATGAGCAAATAGAAGAAATCGTTGCTTATTGTGAAAAAAAGGGGGTTGCTATTTCTGCTCTTGCTTATTATCCAAATACGATAACCGATGATTTGGATAAACGTGCTTGCTATATAAAGCACCTTATATCCATGATCCATACTGCACCAAAATTAGGTGTAGGTACCATTACTACTTTTATCGGAAGAATCCAAAATAAAACCGTAGAAGAAAATCTAGTTGTCTTCCAGGAAGTATGGGCTCCTATTATAAAAGAAGCAGAACGCTATAAGGTAAAAATTGCAATTGAAAATTGTCCGATGCTTTTTGGCTGTGAACAATGGCCTGGTGGACAAAATTTGCTTACAACACCTGATATTTGGAGAAAAGCATTTTCTTTAATTCAAAGCGATTGTTTTGGGCTAAATTATGATCCTTCTCATTTTGTGTGGCAAAATATAGATTATATTGCGCCTCTCTATGAATTTAAAGATAAAATATTTCACGTCCATTATAAGGATATTAAACTATATCCGAATAAATTAAATGATGTTGGTATCATGGCATACCCTCTTGACTATATGTCTCCTAAACTACCCGGTCTTGGAGATGTCGATTGGGGCAGCTATGTTTCTGCCCTCAGTGATATTGGATATGATGGATACTCCTGTGTCGAAATTGAAGATAAGGCGTTTGAAGGAAGCAAAGAAAAAGTTCTCGATTCTCTGCACTTAAGTTACCGTTACATGCGACAATTTGTAATTTGAAAAAAGATATAAAGGAGATAATTAATATGAAGAAAATAAACGTTGGTTTGATTGGTGCCGGATTTATGGCCAAAGCTCATTCGGTTGCCTATGCCGGAATGCCTATGTTTTTTTGGCCGGCACCTGCTATTCCATATAAGAAAATGATTGTAGATATTCAGGAAGAGCTTGCAAAAGATGCCTGTGAAAAATTTGCTTTTGAAAGCTATTCCACTGATTGGCATGATGTTATTAATAATTCGGAAATAGATGTCGTTGATATCTGTACCCCTAATAATGTTCACGCCGAAATTGCAATTGCGGCCGCAAAAGCCGGAAAACATATTTTATGTGAAAAGCCATTATCACTTACCACTACACAGGCAAAAGAAATGTATTTAGCTGCAAAAGAAAATAACATTACTACTTTAGTTGCTTTTAATTACCGCAAGACCCCTGCTGTTCAATTGGCAAAAAAATATATAGAAGAAGGCGCCATTGGAGATATCCTTGATTTTAGGGGCACTTATTTACAAGATTGGTCCGCTGATCCGGATTCCCCTCTCTCCTGGAGATTTCAGAAGAAAATCTGTGGTAGCGGTGCCCTTGGAGATATCGGAACTCATGTTGTAGATATGCTACGTTATTTAGTTGGTGATTTTGACTCCGTTATGGCAAGAACTGCTACTTATATAAAAGAAAGACCTATTCAATCCAGTCTTTTAGACTCCTTGGGAAATACAAAAGGGGATATCAATACCAAACGCGACACAGTAGATGTAGATGATCAATGTTGCTTTATGGTAAACTGTAAAAATGGTGCGTTTGGTACCGTCGAAGCTACCAGAAATGCTTGGGGAAGAAATAATTATATTACGTTTGAGATTCACGGAACCAAAGGCTCTATTGCTTTTAACTATGAGCGACGTGATGAGTTACAGGTTTGCTTTGCAAATGATGGTAGTGACAGACGTGGTTTTCGAACGGTTTATACCGGACCTAATCATCCATACGGCGATGGGTTGTGGCCGATTCCGGCTCTAGGCATTGGCTATACAGAAACAAAAATAATAGAATGCTATGATTTTTTCAAAGCGATTGCGGAAGGAACACAGGCCTCCCCTAATTTTAAAGATGGCTATGCTATCGAATTAATTTCTGAAGCAGTCTTAGAATCCGCAAAAGAAAACACCTGGGTAAAAGTGAATGATCTAGAAGAAAATTAGAACCTTTTCCACAATATCTAAGCTACAAGTTCATGTTAAAAGTCCTTTTTCTCTATGGAAAGGGACTTTTAATGTTTCAAAATTCTTTATGCATAGGAAGTCGCTAAGCTAGTGTAAAAATGTAGTAGGCATAAAGATCAAGACACTTTGGTTATGTAAACCGAAAAAAGTAGAGATGAAATCCCGACTTCCAAATCATACTGTTTTTTTTATAATATTAATTGATAAGAAAAATACGTAAAGGAGACTGTACGATGAATACTATTGTAAACGAGAATCTCGTATCGTTCAAGGAGCTAGAACAAAAAATATTTTTATGTATGTGAACTTGCGAGGTAGATAACCCAACAGATGCTGGACTCCTATGATGAAGAGCTGTCCGAATCCAGAGACAAACAACTATATAGAGGAAAAGGAAAGTGCTCTACTACCATAAAAACCGTCTATGTAGAAGCTGAATATTCCAGAAATGTCTATCACACAGAAACGGAAGAAGGACAAACAGTGCATGTCTACCTCCTGGATTAGGCAATGCATATGGATAAGATTGGATTGGTATAAACAAACCTTGCAGAGAAAATAGCTTTTACCGTAACGGAATCTCCTGATCGGGTTACAGCATATCAAATTAGTAGTACCTGTGGCCAGAGTATCAGTGCAAGCGGTATGTGGAACATGATACAGCGCTTAGAAAAAAGAATCAACGGAGAAGTATGGCTGCATATCCGGGATGAACATCATTAAAAAGAAGAAACTGGAAATGAAAGTATTTACCATGTACGAAGGCTGGGATGAAGAAACAGAGAAATGGTCAAGAAGTACATTGACTGAAAAAACAATGCTTGCAGGAATGGAAAATAACGTAGACATTCATGAGAAAAGAGAAGCTTGTATCCGGAAACAATCTTTCAATTAGACAGATATCACGTTTATCAGTTTGTCAAGAGAAACAAAGAAAAATCAGTGATAAGGAAACGCAGAAAGTTATCAGAAGTTTATTTGAGGAAGAACAAATAGAGGGAATACAATGAAGCGCTGTAGAATTTGTTGGTCAGTAGACGGGGCCAATACCTTGCAGAGGCACTTTACCGCATAGAGAATACAGAACTGATAGAAACAATTGATTGATATACAGATGGACTTGTATTTACAACGCAAATGCAGGAAATTGTTGAAATATTAAGTGCTGCAAAAGCACCAAAGAAAGATGGGAAAGGAAATCTATACGTAGACAGGTTTAACCATCGTATTCCGCTGTTTGAAGCTATGCAAACCGCATCAAGAAAAGCATTTAAAAGAGCGCTTGGATGTTAGAATGAAAAGCCTTGGAAACAGGGACATATAGAAAACCAAAAACAAGAAAATATTATTTTTGAAAAACGGCAGGAAATTTGCCAACGATTATTTGACACAAACCTAAAAGGAGTTACATTTGTAAATGCGATTATTTTATGATATTGTACCAACATAGATGTATTGGTAACTTTAGCAATGCATTATATTACTTCCCCCAATCGACAACTGCTTCTATCATAAAATAGGCAGGAATTAATAAAACTATACCAAAATACGATTTTTTTTACAATGCAAAATGCAAATACGCTAGAAATTTTGTATCAAATACAGTTTTTATAGAATGGATAATAGATATGCTGAACACAAATGGCATAAAGAGAGGATGAGTATGAAGATTAGAATAGGTATCGTTGGATCCGGGATGATTGTAAAGGACTGTTTAGAGGCGATTGCGCCATTGGAGAATGTTATCTGTACAGCACTTTGTGTGAGAGAACCTTCCAAAGAAAAAGGACAGGCACTTTGTCGGGCATTTCAGATTCCCATGTTATATACCGCATATCAATCGATGTTGTCTAATCGTGACTTGGATTTTATCTATATTGGGATCGTCAACACGGAGCATTTTCGTTATGCAAAACAGGCATTGGAAGCCCATCACCATGTTATCTTAGAGAAACCCTTTACCATAACTTATGCAGAGGCAGTAGAACTGGCACAGCGGGCAAGATTCAAAGAGTTGTATTTGTTTGAGGCGATTACCACGTTACATTTCCCTAATTTTAAATATTGCAAAGAACAGCTTCTAGAACTGGGAACCATTAAATTAGTGCAATGTAATTTTTCTCAATATTCCAGTAGATATGATAGATATTTAAAGGGAGATGTCGCACCGGCATTAGATCCGGCATTGCGCGGCGGCGCACTCTATGATCTAAATATTTATAATATACATTTTGTGATGCGTTTATTTGGTAAACCACGTGCCGTACAATATCATGCAAACCGTGGATTTAATGGGGTTGATACCTCGGGGATTCTGCTGATGGAATATGACGGTTTTCTTGCGGAATGCAGTGCGGCAAAAGATTCCTTCGGACCTAATTTTGGGATTATACAAGGTACAAAAGGATATTTGCAGGTACAGGGTCAGACGAGTATCTGCAAATCTGTGGAAACTTACCTTGATGGTAAAACCATTCAGGTAGACAAGAATATAGGAACGCATCATATGCAGTATGAATTTTTGGATTTTGCAGATATCTTTGCAGCGAAGGATTTGCAAGGATGTTATGAATATCTGGAGCATTCGGTGGATGTTATGCAAGTCTTGGAGAAAGCGGGACAAGATACTCCTTGAATTTATTGTGAACATCATAGTATAATAGGAGTTTAGAGGATGCATTGCATGCCTTACAATATAGAACAACAGATGAGGGAACGAAGAGATGAAATTAGGATTTGATAATGATAAATATTTAAAGACACAATCAGAGCATATCAAGGAACGAATCAGTCAATTTGGCAATAAACTTTACTTGGAATTTGGTGGAAAATTATTCGATGATTATCATGCATCCAGAGTGCTGCCGGGATTTGCACCGGATAGCAAATTAAAGATGCTGCTTCAACTGACTGAGCAGGCTGAGATTATTATTGTCATCAGTGCGGTTGATATCGAGAAAAACAAAGTGCGCGGTGATTTAGACATTACTTATGATGTGGATGTGCTGCGTCTTAAAGATGCATTTGAGAATAAAGGGCTCTATGTTGGTAGCGTGGTAGTTACCCACTATGCAGGACAACCGGCGGCTGACCTTTTTAAATCAAAGCTGGAAAAATTAGGGATCAGAGTATATCTTCATTATTCTATTGAAGGGTATCCTGCTAATATTCCATTGATTGTCAGCGAGGATGGATTTGGTAAGAATGACTATATTGAAACGACCAGACCATTGGTTGTCATTACAGCACCGGGACCGGGGAGTGGAAAGATGGCGACCTGTCTTTCCCAGCTCTATCATGATAACAAACGCGGTATCAAAGCGGGTTATGCGAAGTTCGAAACTTTTCCGATTTGGAATCTTCCTTTAAAGCATCCGATTAATTTGGCATATGAAGCTGCAACTGCAGATCTGAACGATATCAATATGATTGACCCATTCCATCTGGAGGCCTATGGGACGACAGCAGTAAATTATAATCGTGATGTAGAGATATTCCCTGTACTGAATGCCATCTTTGAAGGCATCTATGGAGAGAATCCATATAAATCGCCTACAGATATGGGAGTTAATATGGCAGGTAATTGCATCTTGGATGATGAGGTATGCCGTGATGCTTCCAATATGGAGATTATTAGGCGGTACTATCAGGCACTTAATAAGCTTGCGAGGAATCATGATTGTGAAAATGAAGTATATAAGATAGAATTATTAATGAAACAATCAAAACTAACGCCGGAAGACCGTAAAGTAACAGTAGCAACGGTTGAGAGGGCAGCTAGTCTTGGAAAACCAACGGCAGCAATTGAGCTGGCAGATGGTATGATTATCACGAGTAAGACGACAGAATTCCTAGGAGCATCTGCAGCTTTGCTATTAAATGCACTTAAATATCTTGGAGGTATTAATCATGATACACATTTGATTGCACCATCTACGATTGAACCGATTCAAACATTGAAAGTAAAATATCTGGGTGGAAAAAATCCGAGACTGCACACGGATGAAGCACTATTGGCGTTATCCATCTGTGCGACCAACGATGAGAATGCACAGAAAGCATTGATGCAGCTGCCACAACTGGCCGGCTGTCAGGTACATACTTCGGTCATGCTGTCTGATGTGGATATTAAGATATTCAAGAAACTGGGCTTACAGTTTACCAGTGAACCGGTGTTTGAGAAAAAAGGCTTATATCATTCTTGCTAGTTGACTTTCATGAGATAATATTTTAACATATGTTCTGCCAGTTTTAATTGTCTTTTATCACAATTATGGAGTAATTCAAGAACGGGATTAGCGTCTTGAGGAGTGTATCCGGTACCAAATAGCATATATTCAAAAGGAAGATGCATAGAGGAGGCTATTTTAATCAATGTATCAATCGACATTTGTGTAGAACCGACTTCGATTTGACCATAAAAACCGGAAGAGATGTCCGCAAGCTCTGCGAATTCTTCTCGTGTCAGATTTAATGAGGTTCTTTTTTCTCGTAGGCGTTGCCCTATTTCTTGCAATTGTTGTTTGTCCATTAGTCTGTATCACTCCTTTTATATTATTGTACAGCTAAGAAAAGATTAGATAAACGCACTGTAAGGTATTGAAAGTCGCTATCCCATATAGTATTATCAAGGAATAAAGAAAAGGAGGATATTACAATGGATATGCAAAAGATATACGAACAAATCGCGGAATTACACGGGATTACACCGGAAGAGGTAGAACGGGATATGAAAGAAGCGGTAGATGCAGCTTACGAAAATATGCCTGCAGGCACCAACAGAGTACCTACGGTAGAAGAATTTGTTTGTGCTGCGGCACAGAAACCACCTCTATACGGTAATTGAAAAAATAGTAGGAAAAGAAGCGAAAAGATGATATAATAGTTCCATATGATATTGCAGAAAAGGAGTTGAAGAGAATGAGACTAGTGACGCGTTCGGACTTTGATGGATTGGTATGTGGAGCTTTATTGAAAGAAGCAGGCATCATTGACTGCTGGAAATTCGCACATCCTAAGGATCTACAAGATGGATTAATAGAAATTACACAGAATGACTGCTTAGCTAATGTACCTTATGTAGAAGGTTGCGGTTTATGGTTTGACCATCATTCCAGCGAGATGGAACGCAACCAATTAGAAGGAAAATATAAAGGCGAAAGTCGCATTACACCATCGTGTGCACGTATTATCTATGAGTATTATGGTGGTAATGAAAGATTCTCACATTTTAATGAGATGATGGAAGCGGTAGACAAGGTAGATTCCGGACATTTGACGATTGAAGAGATTCAGAATCCCACGAGATGGATTTTGGTCGGTTTTTTAATGGACCCAAGAACAGGACTCGGCAGATGGAGAGATTTTACGATCTCCAATTATCAATTAATGGAGCAGCTGATAGATGCCTGTAGGACAATGAACACAGAAGAGATTCTAAACCTACCGGATGTGCAGGAACGTATTGAAGTCTATATGGAACAGACGGAACACTTTATGGAGATGGTAAAGCGATATACAAGAGTAGAAGGGGATGTTATTATCTCAGACCTACGCGGTGTGCATCCTATCTATACGGGAAATCGATTCTTAATCTACAGCATGTATCCGAAACAGAATATTTCGGCATGGATCGTAGATGGAAAAGGTGGAAAAGGATGTTCGGTAGCGGTTGGGTATAGCGTATTGAATAGAACATCCGATATTGATGTAGGCAGTCTTATGCTTAAGTATGGTGGCGGCGGACATAAGGCAGTAGGAACTTGTCAATTTAGTGATGAGGCAATAGCAGAGTCATTGCCGGCACTTCTGGAAGAACTTGTGCATCCACAGTAGTTGGATTCACAATGAAACCAACATACAGGATGGGTATAGATATGCATTACTTAAAGATGGAACATATCAAACCGGGCATGATACTTGCGAAATCGGTAGTGGGCGATAATGGTAATGTCTTGCTGAGAAATGGAAAAGAAATTTCCGATACTATTTTAAAGAGAATTATAGACATGGGTTTTCAGGGAGCGTATATTGAGAACCCTGAATTTTCAGATATTGTAGTAGAAGATATTATTACGGATGAGATAGGAGCTAAGGCATTTGAGGCTCTTAGCACCGGAGCGTTTCAACAGGCCGCATCGATTGCCAAGACTATGGTTCAGGAACTTAAGTATAAAGAGGTACTCAAATTAGATTTACTGGATATTAAGAACGATAAGAATTATGTATTTAAACACAGTATCAGTGTATGCATCTTTGCGATTGTTCTGGGTATTTCCTATGGATTGAACGAGGATCAGCTAAACAATCTTGCTGTTGCAGGTATCCTACATGACATTGGTAAACTTGAGATTAAGAAACGCGTTCTAAATGCTAAGAATATTTATACGGAACGTCAACTGGATGAGATGAAGAAACATCCGGTACTGGCATACGAGACCTTAAAAGAAGTGCCCTGGATTACCAGTGTGAGTCGTAATGCTATTTTATTTCATCATGAAAATCTGGATGGCACCGGTTATTATGAGATACCGGGTGAGAAATTAGGCGTTTTTCCTCGTATCTTACGAGTCGTTGATACTTATGATGCACTCACGGCAGCCAAGAAATATAGAGCAGCCAATTCCCCATCCGAAGCCATTGAATATATTATGGGAAATGTAGGTAAATTATTTGATCAGCAGATTGTGACATTATTTGTAAAGCAATTTCCGATATATCCGGTAGGATTCACACTTCGATTATCCAATGAAGAGCAAGCGGTGGTCATTAGCAATGCCAATAATTCTATGAGACCAAAGGTTCGTATGTTTGATGGTGCGGAGATTGATTTAGCGACAGACAAGGATTACAGAAGTGTGTTAGTGGAAGAGATTATGTAAAAGAGATGATGCAGAGGAAGGCAGGAAACATTCGCATGAAGAGAGTATATCGCTATAAAACTCAGATTACGATACTTCTTATTATGATTCTTTTCATCACTCCATTTACGATAGAACGCACGGATGTTTGCTCTGCAAATCGTATCTTGTTTGAAAGATCAAATCAGATAGAGATTCAAACCAGCTTAGAGGATATGGAAACACCGACAACCTTGCCGATGTTTCTTCAATTGCAAGGATCTTCTATGTCAAAGGGTATTACACATATATTATCGATGATATCTATATTTATTTTTATGGCTGCTTTTTGTATTCGCTTCAGAAGTGGTCTCTTTGTGTATCTAACAGCCGGATTGACTGATCGGGATGCTACTCTCTTTCATATTCGCATTCTTCATTTTACAGATGGTAAAAAAAGACCGATTCTTCTTTGAGACACAGTGATAAGAGGAGTTGGAGGAAAAGAAAAAGATGGAAATAAAAGATATATTAATGCTCATGGGTGGACTGGCTCTATTTTTATACGGCATGCAGATGATGAGCAATGGATTGGAAACAGCTGCGGGCAATAAGATGAAAAAGATTTTGGAACGATTAACATCCAATCGTTTCAAAGGCGTTATAGTAGGCGCGGCGATTACAGCAGTGATACAATCCTCTTCGGCAACTACGGTTATGGTAGTTGGATTTGTCAATTCAGGGCTGATGACTCTGAATCAGGCAGTATGGATTATTATGGGTGCCAATATTGGTACTACCATTACAGGACAATTAATCGCACTGGACATTGGCGTGATTGCACCGCTGTTTGCTTTTGGCGGAGTCATGGCGATTATGTTTGTCAAGAATGAAAAAGTACGCCATATTAGCGAAATTTTTGCAGGACTTGGCGTTTTGTTCATTGGTATGGATATGATGAGCAATGCCATGATACCATTGCAGCAGTCAGAATCCTTTATGAACTTTATGTCAACTGTTCGCAATCCATTGATTGGTATTCTGATAGGAGCAGTCTTTACGGCAATCATTCAGTCCTCTTCTGCTTCGGTGGGTATTCTGCAGGCGCTGGCGGGGATTGGGATGGTTCCGCTCTCCAGTGCAGTATTTATTTTGTTTGGTCAGAATATAGGGACCTGTATTACCGCAGTATTGGCGTCTATCGGTACTAAGGTCAATGCGAAAAGGACGACTATTATTCATTTGATGTTCAATATGATAGGTTCCGCTATTTTTACTGTTATTTGTTTGGTCACGCCTTTTGTGTCGCTGATGGAATCGCTAACACCCGGCAATCCGGTTGCACAGATAGCCAATGTACATACCACCTTTAATATCGTGACCGCACTTCTTTTGATTCCGTTTGGCAATTACATGGCAAAAATCGCCACAAAAATACTGCCGGATAATAAGCAGGAAGAGGATTCCATGCAGAAATTGCAATACATCCAGCCATTTGAGAGTAATTACGCAATGGGACATGCAGCGGTGGCTATTTCACAGATTGAGCGTGAGGTAGAAAGAATGCTTATTATGGTAAAACAGAATGTAATCGGCAGCTATGATGCGATTTTAAACCGGAGCAGCAGCGGAGGAGAACAGTTAGCAGAACGAGAAGAATATATAGATTATTTAAATGCGGAGATATCAAGATATATTGTAAAGCTGATGTCAACGGAGATGTCCGCACAGGATTCGAGATATATTAACAGCTATTATGCGATTATAGGTAATCTCGAAAGAATCGGAGATCATGCGATGAATATTGGCGGGTATGCACATAATCTGGAAGAGTGGAATATGCAGTTTTCGGAAGCCGCCATGGCAGAAGTGGCACAGATGAAGAATCTTAGTATGCGTACGTTAGAGGATATCAGCTTGACGAAGATGCAGGATCCACATAAGATATTGGAACGAACAGCACAGAATGAGCAGCAGATTGATGATACAGAAGAGGATTATCGTAAGAAGCAGATCGAGAGGATGCAGGACGGAACCTGTAAGGCAGAAACGAGTCTTCTTTTTTCAGAGATGTTGACAGACTTTGAAAGAATAGGAGATCACGCATTGAATATTGCAGAACAGTATCAAGCGGTGGTATAATACAAAACGTTAGTGTTCACAGATTTTAACATAAGATGGAGAGATGAATGAAGGAATATGATTTTACAGGCAATCAAGTCTTGCTGATTGATGATAATGAATTGAATCGTGACATAGCACAGGAATTATTGCTGATAGCAGGATTGCGTGTTGATATCGCAGAGGGCGGTGAAGAAGCCTTGCATAAATTCACATACGCACCGAAAGATACTTATCAGGCGATCTTAATGGACATCGAGATGCCTGTTATGGATGGCTATGCTGTCACGCAGGCGATTCGTACCTCGTTGCATCCACAGGCAAAAAACATTCCTATCTTAGCGATGACCGGTAATATTTTTCATGAAGACATGGAGAAAGAATTGTCTGCAGGGATGAATGCACATATTTTTAAACCAATCGATACAAAACAATTATATCAGGTACTGCAGCAATACCTTGGAACCGAGGCGCAGCATGACTAAGGATCTTACAGAAGGAAAACCATCCAGAGTTTTGCTGGGATTTTCCCTTCCCTTATTATTTAGCGTTATGTTTCAACAGTTCTACAATATTGTGGACAGTGTGGTAGCAGGTAAGTATATCGGTGTAGATGCACTGGCGGCGGTGGGCGCCTCTTACCCGATTACCATGATCTTTATGGCGGTAGCGACAGGAGCTAACATAGGCAGCTCGGTTGTTATATCGCAGTTTTTTGGTGCCAAAAAATATGAAAAGATGAAAACGTCGATTTTTACATCACTTATATTAATTATCATAGTATCCATTCTGCTTACGCTTTGCGGTAGCTTTGGATGTGATTTTTTAATCAGGGCATTGAATACTCCGGCGAATGTATTCTCTGATGCAGCCCTCTATCTGTCTATCTATACATGGGGATTGGTGTTTTTATTTCTATATAATATCTGTACAGGTGTTTTTACAGCGTTGGGAGATTCCAAAACACCCCTCTATTTTTTGATTGTTTCTTCTCTGGGCAATGTGGCGATGGATCTGCTTTTTGTAATTCGGTTTCAAATGGGAGTCGCAGGAGTCGCATGGGCCACTTTTTTATGCCAGGGACTGGCAGCAGTATTAGCAGTAGTTGCATTATTACGCCGTTTAAACAGAATAGAAACGAAAGAATCCTTTCCTCTTTTTTCCTGGGATATGGCAGTGCGAATCAGCAGGATTGCGATTCCCAGTATCCTACAGCAAAGCTTTATATCGATAGGTAACTTGTTTATACAGAGGCTGGTCAATGGATACGGCTCTTCGGTTATGGCAGCTTACTCGGCCGCTGTTAAGCTAAATACATTTATGATCGTATCGCTTTCCACCTTAGCCAATGGACTGTCTAATTTTACGGCACAGAATATAGGCGCAGGTAAAATCAGCAGAGTAAAGGAAGGTTATAAAGCCGGTATTAGAATGGTTTTTGCAATCTGCATTCCGGTTGTGTTCTTATATTTCTTCTATGGTTCTACCGTAATGCGATTATTTTTATCGGGCAAAGACAATGTTAATACGGTTTTACAGGAAGGTGTTCTTTTCCTTCGTATTATTTCACCATTTTATTTTGTGGTGTCATTAAAACTGGTAACGGATGGAGTACTGCGTGGTGCCGGGGATATGGTTTCCTTTATGATTACTACGTTTTCCGACCTTATTTTACGCGTTCTTTTATCTTATTTGTTTGCCAAAGGTCTTAACCTTGGCTCTATGGGTATCTGGCTTTCTTGGCCGGTCGGATGGTTTGCCGGTACGATTCTGTCCCTTATTTTCTATTGCCACGGCAAATGGAAAAAGATGTATGCGGTATAAAAATAAAAGCTAATGTTTATAAATCTTTAATAGATGGTAGATTGAATTCATAAAGATTATATTGCTTTTGCCATATACAATCTCTATAATGAAAAGAGATAGTCCTTATTTTAAGGAGGATTATAATAGATAGGAGTTATAAATGGAGAACGATAATATGAATTATCCCAATAATAGTCCGGGTGGCAATCACAATTCCGGTGGAAATGGTAATCCGGGTGGCAACAATACGCCGGGCGGAAATGGACAGCCGCCAAAGAAACAAAACTTACTACTGCTATTGCTGGCTTCTTTGATCTCACTGTTAATGATGAGCTATATCATGAACCTTATGACGGGTGGTACAGATAAAGAGATTAGCTACAATGAGTTTCTTACTATGGTGGATAAAGGAGAAGTAGAGAGTGTAAAACTGGCTTCCGATAGGATTAATATTACACCAAAGGTAGAAGAGCCTAAGTCTAAAGAAGACCAGGGAACGAAAGAACCGATGCCTTCTGTTAGAAATACGAGACCGCTCATGACGTATTACACCGGTAGAATCAAAGACAATGATACGCTGGTTCCTTATTTAGTGGAGCATAACGTTACGGTAAATGAAGAGATTCCGGATAATTCAGGATTCTTGATGTCTATTCTTTTGACGTATGTGCTACCATTTATTTTGATTTGGGTCGCACTCAGCTTTGTGTTCCGCAAGATGTCTAAAGGCGGTGGGCCGATGAGCGTCGGTAAAAGCAATGCAAAGGTATATGTACAGAAGGAAACGGGGATTACTTTTAAGGATGTAGCCGGTGAAGACGAAGCAAAAGAATCTCTGCAGGAGGTCGTTGATTTCTTACACAATCCGACTAAATATGTGAAAATAGGAGCAAAATTACCCAAAGGAGCTCTTTTGGTAGGACCTCCCGGAACCGGTAAGACATTACTCGCCAAAGCGGTAGCAGGTGAAGCTAAAGTACCGTTCTTCTCTTTGGCAGGTTCAGACTTTATAGAGATGTATGTGGGTGTAGGTGCTTCCAGAGTGAGAGATTTATTCAAAGAGGCAACTAAGAATGCACCTTGTATTATCTTTATTGATGAGATTGATGCCATCGGACGAAGCAGAGATTCTAAATATGGCGGTGGTAATGAAGAAAGAGAGCAGACTTTAAATCAATTATTATCAGAGATGGATGGTTTTGATACTTCTAAGGGAGTGCTTATCTTAGCAGCTACAAATAGACCGGAGATATTGGATAAAGCATTGTTACGACCGGGTCGATTTGACCGACGTGTTATTGTGGACAAGCCGGATCTCAAAGGACGTGTCGAGATCTTAAAAGTTCATGCCAAAGATGTACTGATGGATGATAGCGTGGATTTTGATGCCATTGCGCTCGCTACGAGTGGAGCGGTTGGCTCAGATTTGGCCAATATGATTAATGAGGCAGCAATCAATGCCGTAAAAGAGGGCAGAGAGTGTGTGCAGCAAAAAGATCTGTTTGAGGCAGTTGAATTGGTATTGGTTGGAAAAGAAAAAAAAGATCGCATTATGGGCCCGGAAGAACGCAAGATTGTATCTTATCATGAAGTAGGACATGCACTGGTCAGTGCATTGCAAAAGAATTCAGAACCGGTACAGAAGATTACGATTGTGCCAAGAACCATGGGAGCACTGGGATATGTTATGCATGTTCCGGAAGAAGAAAAATTCTTAAACACAGAGGCAGAGCTCCGTGACATGTTAGTTGGACTGGTAGCAGGACGTGCGGCAGAGGAATTGGTATTTGATACCGTTACCACAGGTGCAGCCAATGATATCGAAAAGGCAACCAGCATCGCCAGAGCGATGGTTACACAATATGGTATGAGTAAGAAGTTCGGGTTGGTGGGCTTAGAGACCGTGGAGAGTAAATATCTTGAGGGTAGGTCAGCTCTGAATTGCAGTGATACGACGGCGACAGGTATAGACGAAGAAGTAACGAAGATATTAAAGAGCAGCTATAAGACAGCACTCAAATTGCTGAAAGGCAATCGAGACCTTATGGATCAATTGGCAGAATATCTGATTGAGAAAGAGACCATTACCGGAGCAGAATTCATGAAGATATTCCGCAAGGCAAAGGGACTACCTGAACCCAAGAAGAAAGAGAAAGCTGATAAACCGGAAAAAGTAGATAAGCCGGAAATAGACGATTCAAGTAACATTACTACATCGCAGGACGGAGATACCTTTGAATTGGTGTTAGAAGCAGCGGCAGTGGAGATGGAACCAAAAGAGATGAAACCAAAAGAGAGTGAGGTATCGGAGCCTGAGACAAAACAGGTCGAGGAACCATCACAGCCTGAGGAACCATCACAGGATGCACCGACTTTAACAGAAGAAGAAGCTTTTGCAAAATCGCTTCAGAATCGCGTCTATAAAGAACAAGATAATAGTTCTAAATGATAACTTAAACATTCTACAGAAATATTCCCTGATATCGGCCGGAATCTCCGCTTGATATCAGGGTGTTTTAGTATTTTATTTAAGGCATTCTATTTCAGGAATAGGAGTCAGCTTACCATGTTTGATATAGAAGAGGAATTAAAAAAGCTGCCGGCTAAACCCGGAGTCTATCTGATGCATGATAGTAAAGACAACATCATCTATGTAGGAAAAGCGATTATTTTAAAGAACAGGGTGAAGTCTTATTTTCGTGCCAGCACGAAAAAAACGCCCAAAATAGAGCGGATGGTTTCACAGATCGCGAGATTTGAATACATTGTAACAGATTCGGAACTGGAAGCACTGGTGCTGGAAAATAATCTGATTAAAGAGCACAGTCCTAAGTATAATACGATGTTAAAAGACGATAAGACCTATCCTTATATCAAAGTGACAGTTGCGGATGAGTATCCGCGCATTTTATTTGCCAGGGAGATGAAAAAAGACCATGCTAAATATTTTGGACCTTTTACCAGTGCAGGTGCTGTTAAGGATACGATAGAATTAATGAATAAACTATATCAATTAAGAACCTGCAACCGAGCACTGCCACAGGAAACAGGCAAGGGAAGACCCTGCTTAAATTACCATATGAAGCAATGTATGGCTCCGTGTCAGAATTACATCAGTCAAGAAGAGTATGCGACACATGTGGCGAGAGCGCTGGAGTTCTTAAATGGAAATTACAAACAGATCCTCAAAGAACTGGAAGATAAGATGCATATCGCTGCTGAAAATCTACAATTTGAGGCAGCCATAGAATACAGAGAATTACTTGCTAATGTTAAAAAGGTAGCACAGAAACAGAAGATTACCGATAGTGCATTAGAGGATAAGGATGTGATTGCATTGGCAAAAGAAGAAAGAGATGCAGTCGTACAGGTATTCTTTATCCGTGCGGGAAAACTGATTGGACGGGAACATTTTTATATGACAAACGTGTCAGATGATAGCACGGAACAGATATTATCCAGTTTTGTGAAACAGTATTATGCAGGAACACCTTTTATACCTAAGGAACTTATGATACAAGAGGAGTTGGAAGAGGGGAGTGTCATAGAGCAATGGCTGACTGCGAGAAAAGGAAGCCATGTGCATATTCTGGTGCCTAAGATAGGCAAGAAAGAGAAACTAGTGGAACTGGCAAGGCACAATGCAGAGCTGGTGCTAGGTAAGGATAAAGAACGCATGAAACGCGAAGAAGGGCGTACCATCGGTGCAGTTAAGGAAATCGCTGATTTATTGCAGATCCCTGCGATTGCAAGAATGGAAGCCTTTGATATCTCTAATATCAGTGGATTTGAAACCGTAGGTTCCATGGTAGTCTATGAGAAAGGGAAACCAAGACGCAGCGATTATCGTAAATTTAAGATTCGCTCAGTGATGGGGCAGGATGATTATGCCTGCATGAAAGAGGTATTGACAAGGCGGTTTGCACATGGCATGGAAGAGCAGGCAGCACTTAACTTAAAAGGCCTGGAACATGAACTTGGCAGCTTTACCAAGTTTCCGGACCTTATCCTGATGGATGGTGGAAAAGGACAAGTCAATATTGCATTGGCGGTATTGGCAGAGCTGCATCTATCCATTCCGGTATGCGGTATGGTAAAAGATGATAATCATAGAACACGAGGTATCTATTATAATAATAGGGAGATCGCGATTGACCTTCATTCAGCAGGGTTTCAGCTAGTGACGAGAATACAGGATGAAGCCCATCGTTTTGCAATTGAATATCATCGATCCCTGCGGAGCAAGACTCAGGTGCATTCGGTTTTAGATGATATCGAAGGAATCGGGCCTGCCAGACGCAAAGCATTAATGAAGTATTTTTCCTCTTTGGAAGAGATAAAGCAGGCAGGCGTGGAACAATTAATGGAAGTACCCGAGATTCCACAGAAGATTGCGGAAGCAATCGTTGATTTTTTTCATGTAGGTTAAACGCATCAAATCCTTTTTTTCATGGGAACGCTATTGTTTCCACTAATGTTCTATGATAGAATAAGTGTTGATTTGAGGGTAATAGGAATCGGTAATACACAAAATGTAGATGGGAGATAAGTATGGCTAGTGTAAGTTTAACGAGGATAATTGATAAGATGAAATTAGTAAATTTGACACCCGAACTGGATATTACGGGGGTTAAGATTACGCAGCCGGATATTAACAGACCGGCACTTCAACTGGCAGGCTATTTTGAACATTACGAGGCCACCCGTCTTCAGATTATAGGATTTGTAGAATATACCTATATAGAGGGATTGAGTCAGGAACAGAAGAAAACAGTTTTTACCAAACTATTGTCTTATAAGATTCCGGGGGTAGTATTTTGCAGGGAATTACAACCGGATCCTATTTTTTTAGAGATTGCACTACAGAATAAGATCCCGATTTTGATGACGAAGAAGTCAACCTCTGCATTCATGGCTGAGATTATCAGATGGCTGAATGTCAAACTGGCACCGTGTATCTCTGTTCATGGCGTTTTGGTAGATGTGTTTGGTGAAGGCGTACTGATTACAGGAGAGAGTGGCATCGGTAAGAGCGAAGCGGCGATAGAATTGATTAAAAGAGGACATCGTTTAGTAACAGATGATGTGGTGGAACTACGTAAAGTAAGCGATGATACCTTAATAGGGTCAGCACCTGATATTACCAAACATTTTATTGAGCTACGTGGAATTGGTATCGTAGATGTCAAAACTTTATTTGGTGTATCCAGTGTAAAAGATACCCAAACCATAGATTTGGTTATTAAATTAGAAGAATGGAATAAAGATAAAGAATATGACAGACTGGGACTGGAAGAAGAATATACGGAATACCTTGGTAATAAGGTAGTATGTCACAATATTCCAATCAGACCGGGTCGTAATCTTGCGGTTATCTGTGAGTCAGCAGCGGTTAATCATCGTCAAAAGAAGATGGGTTATAATGCGGCACAGGAATTATACACAAGAGTACAAAATTCTCTTGCCAAAAAAAGAGAAGACGAGGAGGATGAATAGAGATGAGCCAATACTGTTTTGGAGTTGACGTAGGTGGAACCAGTGTGAAGCTGGGTCTGTTTGATAAAGAAGGTACGATGCTGGATAAGTGGGAAGTTAAAACAAGAACTACAGAATCGGGAACCCATATTTTACCGGATGCCGCAGCCTCTATTTTGGCGAAGATGAAAGAGAAATCATTATCGAAAGAGGATATCCTGGGAGTAGGAGTCGGAGTGCCTGGGCCGGTCGATGGAGCAGGATGTGTATCTACGGCAGTTAATCTTGGCTGGAGTTTTATGAATGTCAAAGCTACCATGGAAGAACTTCTTGGTATGCACGTAGAAGCGGGGAATGATGCCAATGTTGCGGCGCTGGGTGAGATGTGGCGCGGTGGAGGACAGGGACATAAGAACCTCGTAGCAGTGACACTCGGGACAGGAGTGGGCGGTGGTATTATCATCAATGGTCATATACTGACCGGGATCAATGGTTCAGCCGGAGAGATTGGACATGTGCATGTAGAAGATGCCGAAACAGAAGTATGCTGCTGCGGTAACAAAGGATGTTTGGAACAATTTTCTTCTGCAACAGGGATCGTCAGACTCGCTAAGCGTACGATGGAAGCAACACAGAAAGCAACGATTCTCAGCACAGAACAGTTGTCGGCTAAATCAGTATTTGATGCGGTAAAAGCAGGGGACGAGGTTGCTATTGAGATAGCGGAACAGTTTGGCGCTTATTTAGGGAAAGCATTGGCAGTGGTTGCCGGTGTGATTGATCCGGAGATTTTTGTCATTGGTGGAGGAGTATCTAAAGCCGGTGAAGTGATTTTGACTTATATCAAGAAATATTACATACCCAATGTATTTGTTGGAAGCCGCAATGCTATTTTTGCATTGGCAACCTTGGGTAATGATGCCGGTATTTATGGAGCGGCAAGAATGGTATTGGAATAGGTGATGGCAGTGAACTTAGAGATCTACGAATATATAAACAGAATAATTCCGAAAGATAATATCCATCAAAAGGAACCGATGAGCCGCCATACAACATTTCGCGTTGGTGGGACAGCAGATCTGTTGATTGAGATAGAGACAGCAGAACAGCTACTTGCTGTGTTGGATTTGTTTCATAAAACAGATACCGAATATTTTATTCTTGGTAACGGCAGTAATCTTTTGGTGGGAGATAAGGGGTATCAGGGAATTATTATACAGATTGCTTCAAAGATGTCTAAGATAGAAGTGATGGGAACTACAATTATAGCACAGGCCGGAGCGAAACTGTCACAGGTGGCGGGAGAAGCATGTACACATCATCTGGCGGGATTGGAATTTGCAGCGGGGATTCCGGGAACGATTGGTGGTGCGGTTGTGATGAATGCAGGTGCATTTGAAGGTGAGATGCAGCAGATCGTCACGAGTGTTAAGGTGATTAGTCCGGATGGAGAACTGCTTGAGCTTGATAATGCAACCATGGAATTTGCCTATAGGAGCAGTGTCATTCGCAATAGGAAGTTCACTGTAATCGAAGTGACGATGCAGCTGCATGAGAGCAACGAAGAAGAGATCCGTGCAAAGATGAAAGAACTAACAGCAAGAAGGCTGGATAAACAACCATTGGAATATCCCAGTGCCGGCAGTACCTTTAAACGTCCACAGGGTTATTATGCCGGACAATTAATTATGGATGCAGGTATGCGGGGGTTCCGTGTTGGCGGAGCTCAGGTTTCAGAGAAACACTGCGGATTTATTGTCAATCTGGGAGACGCTACAGCAGAAGATATTATGGAAGTCATCCATACAGTACAGGAACGTGTATTTGATAAATTTGGAGTCAATCTTGAGCTGGAAGTCATTCCACTTGGAGAGTTCTAGGAAGGCCGGCCACAACATGAGATTTGTAATCGTAACTGGAATGAGTGGAGGCGGTAAAAGTACAGCACTCAAGATGCTGGAAGATATGGGGTTTTATTGTGTTGATAATCTTCCGGTGCCACTCATTGGTAAATTTGTAGAGCTGATAGCCACACCCAATGGCGAGATATCCAAAGTCGCATTGGGATTGGATATTCGTGCGGATCAATCATTTATTGAGATTCAAGAGATTTTAAGTCAGTTGACAGAGTCCGGATATGTATTTGAACTTTTATTTGTGGATGCTTCCAATCAGGTTCTGTTGAAGAGATATAAAGAGAGTCGCAG
>JAVVVE010000003.1:0-125163 GCA_036652815.1 Lachnospiraceae bacterium | reverse complement strand
GAAGTATACTTATAAAGAGCTATGCAGAGATGTGCAGAGCAAAAGATGTTTTATAATAAAAGGATGCCGTTGTGTTAAAATCCCTAATGGAAGACGTAAGAGAAGTTACAGATTTAGAAAGTCTTATTCAGTTTCCAAAACAAGTAGAAGCATCCTTAAATGATGAATTGCTGGGAAAAATACAGTTTATTGAAACCTATGGCAGTATCCAAAAACTGCTTGGAAAACAGGAATTTAATAATTTTGCTTTTTTCAAAGACAAAGATGGTCATATGTATTACGGCAGTACCCTACAGACAACAAACGAGGATTTATCTCTCTATGCGAAACGGTTACGGCGGCTGAATGAATATGTGTTGAGCAAGGGAAAAAAGATGATATTTGTAATGGCACCGTATAAAGTCATAGAAGCACTGCCGGAAGAAAAAAAAGAACTTCCTATTAATGATAAAACGGCAGTACAAGATGAATTTTTGACGTTGCTGCAGCAAAACAATGTGAAAGCACTGGATATGCGTATTCCCATGAAACAATCGGGAGAACCGTATGACAAGCTCTTTTTTAAAACCGATCATCATTGGACTCCGTTAGGCGGATTTTATGGAACGCAGGCACTGGTGCGGGAAATAGAAAAACAATTTGGAGAGGATTTGGATCCGGAGGATTATTATCTTAATTTGGAGCAGTATGAACAGAAAAACTTTCCACAGACTATGTTAGGCTCCATGGGGAAAAATACAGGATATCGATATAGCGGATTAGATGATTTCAACATACTATATCCTAAATTTAACACAGAATTTATCTACGAAGATTATGCAAATGACCAAAGACGACAGGGAACATTTGATCAAACACTGATGCTATTAGAACATTTAAACGATACCAATATCTATGCCGGTGGACCTAGCCAAATCTATCTGGAAAATTGCCAGGAACATGATAAAGTGACGAATCTGAAAAATCCGGACGCTCCATCATTCCTGGTACTGAGGGATTCTTATTTCTCTACCATGGCGCCATTTTTAGCAATGGTAAGTAGTGAAATAGAAATGGTTTGGGCAAATACAAAGCAAAATCCGGAAATGAACTATGAAAAGTTTATTAGAGAAAACATAGATAATTATGATTACGTTATCGTAGAAGTATATGCACAGAACATAGAAGATTCTTCCTTTGCATTTTTTGAAGAATAGAAGGGTGGTAAGAGAGATGAAAGCAAAGATTGGAATGGTTCTTGCTTGGGGTTTATTTTTATCACTCCTAGGTGCTGTATGTGTGGAAGCATTTCAGTTTTCAAATGTTGAAGCATGGAAACAACCTGTAATAGTGGATTGCCTTTCTCTTACCGAGGATGCGGACTGCACTTTGATAAGGCAAGGGGATAAGGCGTTGATGATCGACACCGGAGAAGAGCAGGATAGCGAATATATTTTGAACTTTCTAAAAGAGAATGGAGTTACAAGATTAGACTATATGGTGATAACACATTCTGATAAGGATCATATTGGTGGAGCCAATGCTATTTTAGAAAAGGTGCCGGTGGGAAGAGTGGTTTTGCAATCCTATGAAAATGAAAAAAATCAAGCACTGATACGTCAATGTGAGCAAAAAAAAATAGCGATTCTTTATCCAATGCATACGACACGCTTGCTGGTTGGAGGGATGCAGGTGTTGGTGTATCCACCGTTAGAAAAGCAATATTCGGATGAAAACAACAGCTCATTAGCAGTGCTGGTAACGCATCAGAAAGTGAACATGTTCTTTCCGGGAGATGCGAAAAAAAAGCGAACGGAAGAGTTATTGCAGTATCATTTGCCACAGGTTGATTTGTATCAAGTGGCTTATCATGGACGTTCCAATCGATTATCGCAACCATTGCTGGAATTATTACATCCAAAATATGCAGTTGTGACCGCTGCGCAGGCGGATGAAGCGATTACAAATACATGTAAATTATTAGAGACACAATTGTTTTATACAAAGGAACAAAACAAATCCTTTATAAGTGAAGGAAATGAGCTTCAAATTAGGGAAGAGGATAGTGCGAAATAATGAGGGAAATAATGAGGAAATAAAATATGGAAAAGAAAAACAACAGCAATAAGGAAACAAAAGTAAGTCCTGTACGATATCGGGTATGGTTTATGATTAACACAATTTTTACCGTAATCTATCTTATTTGGAGAGCCTGCTATACGCTGCCATTTGAATATGGGTGGGTTTCTATTACGGCAGGACTTGCGTTGTTTATCGTAGAATTTTTAGGAATGTTTGAGGCAATGATTCATTTTTTTAATATGAATTCAGTGGAAAATATTTCACTGCCAGAGATACCGATGGATTCGTATCCGGATGTGGATGTTTTTATTGCGACCTATAATGAAACAACGGATTTACTTTATAAGACGGTTAATGGATGCCTTTATATGGACTATCCGGATAAAAGCAAGGTACATATTTATCTATGTGATGACGGACATCGTCCGGAAGTCAAGGCACTTGCTGCAAAAAAAGGAATCCGGTATTTTGATCGCGAAGATAATAAACATGCAAAAGCAGGAAATCTTAATAATGCATTGGGAAAAACAAAATCCCCCTTAATTGTTACCTTTGATGCGGATATGATTCCACAACATGAATTTTTAATGCATACAGTTCCTTATTTTGTAGCACAAGAAATGGAAAATGCAGGCAAAGAGGAAAAAGACCAACGTCATATTGGTTTTGTACAGACTCCGCAACATTTTTATAATCCGGATTTATTTCAATTTAATTTATTTTCAGAAGGACGCATTCCAAATGAACAGGATTTTTTCTATCGTGACATCCAAGTCTCGAGAAATAAATCAAATAGTCCTATTTATGGGGGATCTAATACCATGCTTTCAAGACGTGCCTTAGAGGATATCGGTGGATTCTATGCAGAAACCATTACGGAAGATTATGCAACGGGTATTTTAATGCAAAAGAAAAAGTATATTTGTTATGCAACGAATGAAATATTAGCCTCCGGTCTTTCTCCTACGGATTTAAAAAGCTTAATCGATCAACGAATCCGTTGGGCACGTGGAGTGATTCAAACAAATCGAAAATTGCATGTATTTTTCACAAAAGGACTTACTTTTTCACAGAGAATGAATTATTGGGCATCTAAGTGGTACTGGTATGTGCCGTTGAAGCGTCTGATTTATTTTATGTCCCCCATTTTGTATGCTACTTTTGGTTACACAGTCATTAAATGCGATTTATTACAAATTTTAATATTTTGGCTGCCAATGTATATTACGAGCAATATATCCTTACGGATGCTTAGCCGTAATATACGGAGTACCAAGTGGACCAGTATTTATGAAACCGTCCTTTTCCCTTATCTAATCATTCCGGTTTTACTGGAAACGTTTGGCATTAAAATGAAAAAATTTAAAGTGACGAAAAAGGAAGGACCGGAAAAGCAAGAAAACTATATCATTCATCTTATTCCATTTGCGTTATTAGGTCTCTTATCGATCATTGGTATCATAAGATGTTTGATCATTATTTTGGACAGTGGTAATATGGGACCGGTGGTGGTATTATTCTGGCTGATTGTAAATCTGTATACCTTGTGTATGTCTACGTTCTTTATTATTGGACGTAATATTTTACGTAAAAACGAACGTGCAATGATTCAGTTACCTTGTACAACACGGGCTAGAGATCGATATCAAATTAATTGTATTACTGGGGATGTATCCGAAACGGGTTATTCTTTATTAGTAGATAATCCGGTTGATTTCGATAATGAACAAGGGTATCTTATGGAAGTCAAAACAGAGCGCTATACAGCGAGGTTAAAGGGAAGCATCGCTAACGTCAGTTATCAAAAAAATTCAAATAAATGGAAGTATGCATTTCGCATTATCAGCTATGAAGATACCTATGATGAATATTTACAGATTATCTACGATAGAGTAGCAACGCTGCCCTTACATATAAAATCCAATAGCGGAAGCTTTGATGATTTGCGTATTAATGTAAAAAGACGTGTAGCAACCCCATTTTTTGAAAACCGTTGTCGTCCCCGTGTGCCCATGAATGTACAGCTTATGGATACCTCAGGTAAGACCTATCAAGTAGTTGATTTTAATTATGAATTTTTAAAAATCAATCCGGGAGAATCAGAAGTACCGGATAAAATGACGTTACTCCTAGATAAGGCAGGGGAATTAAAGTGTAAACTTAGTCATCGATTAGAGAATGGATTAATCTTGTATGAACTTGTCAATTATCCACAAATTGCTCTAAATAAATCACAAATGGTTTTTTTAGAACAATGGGTATTTGAAGAATGGCATAAGTATGAAACTGAAATCAAAAATCAAGAAGTGTCAAAAGAAATAGATGCACCGAAGAAAACAGAGGAAGCACAGGAATTTGATGAGACACAACTTCTTTCATAGGGTATTTACAACAGGAGAAGATATGAAAAATAAAATAAAAGTTGTAATTATACTGCTGCTTTTTTTAATCGGAATCATAGTTGCGATAAAATGGAAAATAGGTGAGCCGGTGCGATTTGTAACAGAAATGGGAGTAGGTATTAATCTGGGAAATTCTCTTGATGCGACGAATGTAAAAGAATATAAGGAAGATGCAGATGTAGCTTATTATGAAACAGCATGGAGTAATCCGCCTATTACACAAAAAATGTTTGCTGCAATTTATGAAGCGGGTTTTAAAACGGTACGCATTCCGGTGTCATGGGAGGAACATCTTGATCAAGAAGGTACGATTGATTCGGCTTGGCTAGAACGCGTGCATGAAGTTGTACTACAAGCAATTGCAGAGAATCTGTATGTTGTTTTAGATGTGCATCATGAATCATGGGTGATACCTACCCTTGAAAAGGAAAAAGAAACCACACGTTTACTCTGCAAGGTGTGGCAGCAAATAGCAAAAAAGTTTTCAAAGGTAGGAGAACATTTATTATTTGAATCCATGAATGAGCCACGCCTTGTCAATAGTGAATTAGAGTGGAATGGCGGAAGTGCAGAAATGCGTCAGGTAGTAAATCGACTTAATATGGCTTTTGTAGAGACCGTTCGAACAGCAGGCGGTGAAAATAAAACGCGCTATTTACTTTTGCCTGCTTATGGCAGCAGTGGCATGGTAGATGCACTTGAAGCACTGGAACTTCCCCCAAACGATAAACATATTATAGTATCCGTACATGCCTATTGTTCTTATGATTTTTCACAAAAGGAAGAGGGAACGAGACACTGGAGCCGGGAAGAAATAAAAGATACCGAAGAAATAACCGAACTTACTACTTTTTTACAAAAACGATTTATTAGAAAAGGGATTCCGGTAATCATTAGTGAATTTGCATGTATGGATAAGAATAATTTACAGGATCGTCTTGCATGGACAACCTTTTATACGGAGGCTGCCAGAACTAATAAATTGGGTTATATTTGGTGGGATGATGGAAAAAAATTCGCGATTTTTAATCGCCATGACAGTACATGGATCTATCCGGAAATAAAGAATGTACTTACTTTAAAGGGGAAGAGATAAATTAGATATATGAGCTGGAAGAGTAGACATTACATTACCCATATGCTATGATTATTACATCGATGCAGGGAAGGGCTATAAAGGAGGTATTATCATGACAGACAGCGAAAAACTAGATTTGTTATTATCCAATATGCAAAAAGTACAAACAGATATGGCAGAAATGAAACAGGATATGACAGAAATGAAACAGGATATGACAGAAGTAAGACAGGATATTACAGAAGTAAGACAGGATATGGCAGAAATGAAACGCGATATCACGATTACAAAATTAACCATTGAAAATGAAATCCGTGTTAATATACAACGTGTAGCCGAAGGACATCTTGATTTATCCAGAAACTTGCATGAAGCAGTTAAACTAGCAAGCGATATTAAAGCAAAACAAGAGATGCAGGACATTTACTTAAATATTCACGAAACAAAATTAAAAGCATTATAACAGCTATCAAAAGTGGTAAAGCCGAGTGAGTAAGGCTTTACCACTTTTTTTTGATGGACTATAATCAAGCATTATTTTCATAATAAATCTTAATAGACTTGAATCTAATCGCAAAAAAAGGTATACTAAAAAGATACATTCGAGAGCATTATTTATCACAACAGATCATATATTACGATTAGTATGATGGAAAGGTTTGAATCGGGATGGATTTTACAAGAAAAAAGATACGACTGGGCGATGTGCTGATTCATAATGGCGTCATTACAGAAGAAGATCTGAAAAAAGGCTTAGCGATACAGAAAAAGACAGGTAAAAAACTGGGAATTACGCTGTCTGATGAAGGGATTACGACAGAAGAGGCGATCGCATCAGCCCTTAGTAAACAACTGCATTATGAGTTAGTTGATCTGCAAAGCAGACAAATATCAGATGAGATCCTGTCTTTGTTAAACAGCTCCCTATTAAAGAAACATATCGTATTCCCATGTGAGTATTCGACCACGAATCCCAATGTTTTACGTGTTGCCATGGCAGATCCTATGGATATGATGGCAATCGATGACATCACGATCGTTACCAACCTGCAAGTAGAACCGATGGTCGCAACACAACGAAGCATCATGCTGGCGATTGATAAATATTATGGACAAGATGATGTACTGACTGCGATTGATCAATATTCCAAAGAAAAAGAGATTGAATTAGACCAATCCGATGTAACCTCGGAGGATGTCAACAACTCACCGATTGTACAATTGGTAAATAGTCTGTTAGAACAGGCAGTCAGACAACTGGCATCCGATATCCATATAGAACCATTGGAAAAAGAGATCAGAGTGCGTTACCGTGTTGATGGAACGCTCTATGAGAAACACACCTATGCCGTCACCTTATTACCGGCCATTATCGCCAGAATCAAGATCATAGGCGGTATGGATATCTCGGAGAAGAGAAAGCCACAGGATGGACGTATCACCCATGTCGTAGACCGACTGGAATATGATATCCGTGTTTCCATTCTGCCTACTGTGTTTGGCGAGAAGGCAGTGCTTCGTATCACATCCAAGTCAGCATTGACCAAAGAAAAGGGACAGCTTGGATTTGCACCGGAAGAACTCCTTACATTTGACCACATGCTATCCAATCCACATGGGATCATCTTAGTTACGGGACCTACCGGTAGTGGTAAATCGACGACGCTATATACAGCCTTAAGTGAATTAAATAAACCGGGAGTCAATATCATCACGGTCGAAGACCCGGTCGAAGCCAATATTGACGGGGTAAATCAGGTGCAGGTCAATACCAAAGCAGACCTTACTTTTGCGACTGCCCTACGTTCGATCTTAAGACAGGATCCGGACATCATTATGATAGGAGAAGTCAGAGATGCCGAAACAGCGACGATTGCCGTTCAGGCTTCCATCACTGGACATCTCGTAGTCAGCACCTTACATACCAATAGTGCGGCAGGCACCATTACCAGACTGGTAGATATGGGGATCGTACCATATCTGCTGGCAGATGCTATGGTGGGGGTTATCGCACAACGCTTGATTCGCAGACTCTGTCCTGATTGTAAGCAGGCAAGTGAGGCGACAGAAGATGAGAAAGAGCTATTAGGCATACCATCCACACAGCCACAGATGCTGTACAGGCCATGCGGATGCAGTAAATGTGATAACATTGGATATAAAGGACGTATCGGGGTCTATGAAGTGATGGAGATCACACCGGCATTAAGACATCTAATCTCTAAGAACGAAGATGCCGATAAGATTAAAGAACAGGCATTAAAGGATGGTATGAGTACCCTGCGTATGAGTGCGACCCGTTATGTGTTACTGGGGGTTACTTCGATAGAAGAGATGAAGAAAGTATCCTTTGACAATTAGAATATGCCGAGAATAAATGCAGACAGCATCGGAAGGAGCAGGTTGATACATGGCTACCTATGGATATATAGCAGTAGATAAAGCAGGAAAAGAGAGTAAAGGAAGTATCGAGGCAGATTCGGAGGAAGCTGTCCGCTTAGGACTCAAACATCAAGGACTTTTGACGGTGAGCATCAAAGAACAGAATGCATTAAATAAAGATATTTCTTTGGGATTTGGTAAAAAAGTCTCCGCCAGAGATTTGAGCATCTTTTGCAGACAATTTGTCAGTATGACCAGAGCAGGAGTCACGATTTTAGAAGCACTTCGTCTTTTAAAAGATCAAACAGAGAATAAAAAATTAGCCAAAGCCATCAAAGAGATTCAGGCAGGGGTAGAAAAAGGAGAGACGCTCTCGGGCAGTCTTGATTTATTCCAAGACATCTTTCCCAAGCTGATGATTACAACGATTGCGGCCGGAGAATCTTCCGGTAGCCTGGATGTTGCCTTTGAACGTATGGCGATTCATTTTGAAAAGGCAGCCAAGACAAAAGCACTGGTAAAGAAAGCGATGATCTATCCTTGTGTGATTGCCATCGTGGCAGTAGCAGTGGTTATCCTGATGCTTGCTTTTGTTATCCCTAACTATACAGATATGTTCAAGGATATGGATATGGAATTACCTGCGATTACACAGGCGGTGGTAGCAGCCAGTGATTTTATCTTAAAGTTCTGGTTCCTGTTGATTCCGTTGCTCGTGGCGGTTGTTGTGGGGATTCGTTATTTTACGAAAACAGATATCGGACAATTAACCGTGAGCAAGCTGGCACTCAAAATCCCTATCTTCAAGAACTTAACGGTCAAATCAGCCTCCTCACAACTGGCAAGGACACTTAGCACCTTATTGGCAGCCGGTGTTCCACTCGTGGAAGCGGTTGAGATCACAGGCAGAACGATGGATAATGCTTTGTTTAAAGCAGCTCTGGTAGATGCCAAAGCCGATATCGTAAGAGGACTTCCACTATCGACACCGTTGGAACAATGTGGTCTGTTCCCACCCATGGTGTATCATATGATCCGTATCGGAGAAGAAGCGGGCTCCACGGAGGATATGTTAGATAAACTGGCAGATTATTATGATGAAGAAGTAGAGACAGCGACGCAGTCGTTGATGGCAGCGATGGAACCGGCGATTATTATCGTGATGGCCGCTATCGTAGGACTTTTGATCGCAGCAGTTATGGCACCGATGATGTCGATGTACACAGGCCTCGATGCCTTGTAATCATACTGAAATGAGGAAAGGCAAAATGAAATGTAATAATAAATATAATAAAAAATGTAATAAAATCCATAACAGAGGATTTTCCCTGGTGGAATTAATCATCGTAATTGCGATTATGGCAGTACTGATAGGCGTGATGGCACCACAGTTTTTCAAATATATCGAGCGATCCAGAAAATCAACCGATGTTCAGAATGTGGCATCCATCGTCACTGCCTTACAGGTGTATGCCGCGGATCCGATGATAAAAAAGGAAGAAGATAAATTAGCAACCGGTACGATTACGTTAACGACGAATGGCAAGGCAGAGAGTACCGATGCCGGTATGTATCTGGCATTGAATGCAGCAGGGCTGAAACCGGATGAGCTGCGTTTAAAATCTTCTAAATGGACGGCGGATGGAAAGGTCGTAATAGAGGTAACGGTAGATGCAAAGGGGCAATTTACCATGACTTGTCCCGGAGCACCCGAGATCCTGACCGGCACCTACAGCTAACGCTATGCGACATAGGATCATGACACATTTCTGTTAATAGGGGCAGAAGTGTTGAAGATAAATAATAATTATAATAAGAAGAAAAAAGGAGACAAAACATGAACAAAAAGAAAAAAAGAAATAACCGAGGATTTTCCCTAGTGGAATTAATTATCGTAATTGCGATTATGGCAGTATTGGTAGGTGTTATGGCACCACAGTTCTTCAAGTATATTGAACGATCCAGAAAATCAACCGATGTTCAGAACGTGGCATCCATCGTAACGGCATTGCAGGTGTATGCGGCAGATCCGATGAAAACAACTGCTGAAATTGCAAACACTACGATTACGTTAAACCCGGGTGCAACGGCAACGTGTACAGACACAGGCACAATAGCAGCATTAAACGCAGCAGGGCTTGGCCTTGATAAATTACCATTAAAATCATCTAAATGGACGACAACTACTGGAAATAAAGTTGTATTAACTATTAAGGTTGAAACAAATGGAAGTATTACTGTTACAAGTGACACAACGGCTGATGGCATCCTAACCGGAAAATACGTTGATTAACCCCTTACCACCCCTTGCACCATGCACCACAAGTAAAGGACACCTCCCCCTATGATACCAAATTATTTTCTTTACCTAGTATTTGTACTTTATGGATTGGTAATCGGCAGCTTCTTAAATGTATGTATCTGCCGAATACCAAACCATGAGAACATAGTAACAGTCAGATCGCATTGTATGCAATGCGGTTATCAGCTAAAGTGGTACGACCTCGTACCACTATTTAGCTTTCTTGTATTAAAAGGCAGATGCCGTCAATGCAGGCAGAAGATATCCATTCAATATCCGATCGTGGAAGCGATGAATGGGATTTTATATCTTATCATCGTGATGCGGTATGGAGGTACGGTGGAAACCGTCTTATATTGTTTGCTTGCATCGGCGTTACTGACCTTGAGTGTGATAGATATCCGCACATATGAGATTCCTTTTGGAATCAACATTTTTATAGGATGCTTGGGCTTATGCCATATGGCATTGCAGTATCCACATTTTTCGACCTATATCATTGGATTTTTTGCAGTGAGTGTTTTTTTACAGATTATAATATGGATCACAAAAGGACGAGGCATCGGTGGCGGAGATATGAAACTGATGGCGGTTTGTGGACTTGTCCTTGGATGGAGACTGATTATACTGGCATTTCTATTGGGCTGTGTGATCGGTTCGGTGATACATGTGATTCGAATGACAGTCAGCAAGGCAGATCATGTACTGGCGATGGGACCCTATTTGTCTATCGGCGTCATGATAGCACTGTTGTGGGGAGAACCTCTGATACAGTGGTATGTAAGTCTGTTTTTGTAAAATAGATAAAACAAAGGGAAAGGTAAGATTATTATGGCAAACAGAGTCATCAGTATTGAGATGGGATATTCCGTAACTAAGATATGTGAGATGGATTACCATGTCAAGAATCCCAAAGTATATCAGAGCTTTGTGCTGGAGACACCACAGGGCGTCTTAGAAGATGGTACCATCGTATTGCAGGATGATTTTTTGGAGGAATGCCGAGAAGCTTTGGCAGAGCGTAAGATCAAAGCCAAAAACATGATCGCTACAGTCAACTCCTCTAAGATAGCGACCAGAGAAGTTACGATACCACTGGTAAAAGAGAATAAGATTGCGAATATCGTCAAATCCAATGCGATGGATTATTTTCCAATCGATGTCAGTAAATATCAGTTTGCACATCATATTCTGGGGACAGAAGCAGATAACAAGGGTAATCAGCAATATAAACTATTGGTGTTGGCAGTACCCAATCCGCTGATTAACAGTTATAAAGAATTTGCCAAAGCACTTGGGATGAATCTGACAGCACTGGATTATACCGGTAACAGTGTTTTTCAGGCAGTGAAAGAACAATGTAAGCAAGGCACGCAGTTGATTATTAAGATAGATGAAAGATCAACGTTGGTAACGATTCTAAGAGATGCCAATGTGGTACTGACCAGGATGGTAGGATATGGGATAGAAGATGTCTATCATCTACTGCAGTCTAGTGAACCATCAGGCGAAGAGATGTCCTATCTGGATGCCATCGCATTATCGGAACATACCCTCTGTATCAATCCATGGATATCGATGCCGGAACATAGTCATCCGGAGATGGAAGAGGAGGATGCCATTAAGAAACGCCAGGAAGCTACAGCGGCCTTTTCTTATATCATTGGTGGTATTTCCAGAATCATGGATTACTATAATTCACAGAATCAGGCATATCCGATTGAGCAGATCAATCTCTTTGGGATGGGCAGTAATTTTATGGGACTGGAACAACTCCTTTCGAATGAGATAGGCAGTCAGATCAATGCAATCCATAAAATAGAAGGTGTTTCCTTCGATAAAAAAGCAACAGAAGAGGATCATGGTCTATACTTAACCTGTATCGGCGCAACTTTTGCTCCGATTGATTTATTATCGGGCTTGAAAGAAAAGAAAACATTAATCAAAGGAGAGAAAACAGAGACCAAAGAAGAACACTTTGCCAGAATGTCTCATCTTATTTTGGTAGGGTGTATTCTTGTTTCACTGATTATGACTGTTCTCTGTGTAGTCCCGTATCTGATACAGCGTAAACAGCAGTCGGATCTGACGACCAGAACATTGGAACTCAAACCGGTAGAAGCCATGTATCAGGAATATTCGACTTATAAAAAACAATATGAAGAACTCAAAGAACTGCATGTTTTAACGAAGAATCATAATGAAGGGCTGCTGGCATTCTTAACAGAGATGGAGACCAAGATCCCGACGAATACCGCACTTTTAAATCTGGATGCGACGACTGACAGCATCAGGATGGAGATGACTGCGGATACCAAGGAGTCCGTAGCACAGACGCTTACGATGCTCAAAACCTTTGACAGTGTTTCCTATGTTGCATTAGATGCAGTTACCAAGCAGAGTCTGGATACCGGAGAAGAGAAACAGGTCTTTACCGTGACGGTATATTATAAAACATATCTGGCAGATGATGCAGAAGAAACGACGCAGGCAGATGATGCAGATGAAACGACGCAGGCAGAAGAATAGGAGGATAGAAACATGAAATTATCAAAAAAAGATAAACAAACATTACTTGCATTTCTTGGTATCCTTTTAGTTTTCTGTACCTATTTCTTTCTCTTTCAGAGACTACAGACTACGACGCAGTCGCTGCGGCTTACGAATGCAGCGTTACAAGATGAAGTGACTTATATGGAACAGTTATATGCGAAACAAGACGGCTATACGAGTACTTCCGCTACGATGAAAACAGAGGTAGAGGCGATGCTCGACCAGTATGCTACCGGATTGACAAAAGAAGATGAGATTATGTATCTGACAGATTTAGAACATCAGTCAGATGGCAATCTGAATTTGCAATATATCAATATGGCACCGGCAGAGGAAGTACTGCCTGAACAAGGGGCAGAGGAAACAGTAGAAGAAACGCAAAGACCGGCCGCAGTGTCTGAGGAAGCAGTAGCAGCCGATGCAGCACTTACCGCAGAGGAAGGCGGAACCGTAGCAGCACCTGATGCAGATGCACAGACAGCCAATGCACCGGAGCTTGCTATGCCGGGGATGGTAAATCAGGATGGGATGCGGCTATTTAGAGAAAAGGTCGACTGTGGGTATATCGTTACCTATACCGAGATGAAAAATATTCTAAAGCATATCTATCAGGATGAGAGTCGTAAAAGCATAGAATCGATACAACTGGCATTTGATGCGGAGACCGGTAATCTGGCAGGAACGATGCAGATGTCATTTTATTATCTGGAAGGCATCAACAAAGAATATCAGCCGGCGTCTATTCCACCGGTATCTATCGGAACTGATAACTTATTCCATTCTGTTGATGTGATGCAAAAAAGCGTGACGCAAAAGACAGAAGAAGGGGATGCAAATGCAGAGAATACAACGACTCAGGACGATGCACAGGCAGCCGAAGAAGATACAGCGAACGAATAGAGCAGACCGTAGTACCAATCAGGGTGGATTCTCTTTGATAGAGCTATTGATTGCCATTACGATTCTTGCGATTATTGTGGTACCACTGTTACAGAGCTTCATCTCTTCTGCCAGAATCAGTGGCAAAGCAAAGCAAACGATGAAGGGAACTACCATCGCAGAGAATCTAATGGAAGAATTTATAGAATTAGAAGTAAGGGATGCATTGGCCAAGTATGTCGGGAGTGTAAATACAGACGGTTTGGTCAGTATCCCGATTACCGCTGCCCAGATTGGGGAGTCTCGTGCAGAGGATTTTACTGCATTGGTAGAATTGGATCCTACCGTATATGCACAGGAGAATGCTGAGAGAGTCATAGATGTGGATGCGATTACCATGTCAGATTGTGCGATCTATTCGATGAACCAGACACAGGATGACAATATCTATGAGCAATATGCCAGTTGGAGTGCAGAGGCCTACGCCATAGACCCGATTCGGTATCAGAAAAAAGACGAAACGTTCTTCAAAGAGAATCTTGACCGCAAGATCACGATTACGTTACTGGATAAAGGTACCACACAGAATAAAGAGCATGAGACGATTCATTTATGTAAAGTCATAATGACGATAGAATATGAATGGAAAGGAACTGATCGTGTGGTAAGAGAAGAACATAGAAAACAAAAAGTGACCAAAGAATTGTTTGATAATGCAAAATCCAAAAAACCGTTAGCAGCTGTTTATCTCATGTATATGCCACGATATGAAGCAGCAAAAAAGGGACATCAGGACACCATTATCGTCGATAATTCGGGGAATCTTGTGACCAACTGCTATCTGGTACAGGAGAAGTCGGCAGATGATCTGCTCAACACCTCTTATCGTCCGGATTATCATATCCTGGAGGATCCAAAAGGCAGCATTACAGCGGATACAAAAGCGGCTATTTCCTTTCGTACCAATCGACATGATGCAGCAAAAAAACTTACCTGTAAGCTTACTTATGCTAAGAAAAATGGGACTTCGTCAGTGAAGGGGGATGTGGCAAAACAGGTCTTACAGGCATGCGGTGCAGATGGAAAACCATTGAACGATACAAAGCAGCAAAATAGAATCTATACCATTAAGATAACGGTGAGCAGAGCAGGGCAGCCGATTGCCACATTAGAAGGCACAAAGATGGATTAGTGTCATCACAGAAAGGAAGCAGGTCAGGATGTTAAATAAGAATCTTAAAAAACAACATCGTAAATTGAATAATACCGGTTCCGGGTTGATATCGGTGCTGATTGCGATGACTTTTATTGCGATTCTTGGGAGCCTCGTGATGACGACGTCTTATCTTAATTATAAGATGAAACAAACAAACATGCGAACAAAAGACAGCTTTTACACTGCGGAGCAGGCGATGGATGAGATCAGCATCGGGCTGCAAAATGTAGTCTCAGAAGCGATTAGTGAAGCCTATATAGAAGTACTGGAGAATTATTCCTCTTATGATATTACCAAGAAAAATGACCTGATGGAATCCTTATATTTCACATATATCTGGGATGCTTTGGGGAAGAATGCCCATACACAATATGATCTCACTACGTTGCAGGGATATTTAAAAAAGACCAAATGGGTCGGCACTATGGATGCCGGATATGGGGCTCTTGTTTCCACCGGTACCAATACCCCGACGATGGTAACCTATGAAGAAGAAGGGGTCGTCTTAAAGAATCTACAAGTATACTATAAAGACGCTTTTGGTTATGTTTCCATCATTCAGACAGATATTAAATTAGCATTACCGAAGCTGCGATTTGCTTCCAATACCGTGCTGCCCGATATCACTAACTTTAGTCTGGTGGCAGATGAAGGGTTATCTACAGGGACTTTGGGAACCAATGAAGTGAAGGGCAATCTATATGCTTCTACGGTTAAGGTAACAGGGAATGGGGCTACCCCGCTGCGATTATCCTTGATGGGTGGATCACAGATCGTAGTAAAGGGAGACGTAACGTTAGAGAATGCAGAATTATTTGTAGATAAAAAGAGTCAATTATGGGCGACGGATCTACAAGTAGCTTCCGGTAGTACGCTCGTACCTGCCAAGATCACATTGCAAGGTGAGAGCAATATCGCAGATGATCTGAATCTTACAGGCAGAGGCAGTCAGGCTGTGATCCAAGGGACTTATAATGGCTATGGAAATCTGGCAGAGAATGCAGATAAGAGTAGTGCGATCCTCATCAATGGAACCGATACGATCTTAGATTTAGAAAAAGCAGAGATGGTAACACTGGCAGGGCACGCTTATGTTGGAACGCAGGGGGTAAAGGGCAGTGATGGCAGTTCCTTGGTAGAACATACCGGGAATGTTATGACCGGAGAATCGGTATCCGTGAAAAGTAATCAGTTGATGTATCTGATTCCCGCAGAATGTCTGGGGGTTAGAAATGGAAAATCTAAATTTGGCAAAAATCCATTGACAGCAGCCGAGTACCAGGAGATTATGAAACACCCCGATGAATATCAGGAACTAAAAGCCGATCTTATAGTTGATAAATTAGGGCATCCTTTGTCTGACTATCTCAAGTATCAGGGCAGTATACCACAGGCTGAAAAAGTATTTGCACAGGGTAGTCGCGGCACGATGGTCTATTACTATATGACATTTGCGGATGAAGCAGCCTCCAATCGTTTCTTTCGAGACTATTATGGCATCCAGGTACCCAAGATAGATGCTTATATGGATTTCTATACCAATGGTATTACGATGAAGGATCCACAGGATATGGTGCGGGTGCAATTAGCGGGGAATATGCTTCGCTATAATCAAACACAAAAGCAGTCTGTTTTACAGAGTAATACGGTAGAAGATGCAGAGAATAAATTAATCTCGCAATATATGACTTATGATAAGACGTTTCAGGCGTTATGTACCAAACTGGTGACGAATTATGCAGAGCTTACCAATCTAAAAGAAACCGATCTGACCAAGAATATTGTCTTTGATAATCTGGTAGACAGTGCGACCTTAAAGAAATTTATAGACCAACATGGAGACACAGCACGCCAGTTTAAGTTTATCGATACAGAACGTTCAATATCCGGCATCTTAGTTGATAATGCAGGAAGAGAGGCCTATGTTTATAAGGGAGATCCCAATCTTCATCTGATTATTGCCACGGGTGATGTGGTGGTCAACAAGAATTATAAAGGTCTCATCCTAACCGATCAAAAGATTACGTTAGCAGACAATGTATTGGTAGAAAGTGCAGAGGCAGATGTCAAAGCCGCACTCAAATTACACACAGAAGTGGACGGTAAGGTCTATAATCTGATGGGATTCTTATGGGACGGTGCAGAGTTCTTAAATATTTCCGATAAAGACGATGTGACAGCTACGGAATCAGTACAGCTTGAAGATCTGATCGTATATGAAAATTGGTCCAAGGAATAGAAAGGTATGTGTCTACATGAAGCAAAACAAAGGATTCAGCTTAGTAGAAATCATCATAGTCATCACGATTATGACAGTGCTTGCCGGTCTGATGAGCGTATCTGTCTCACTGATCTTTGGACTGGATGCGAAGAAGTGCGCCAAACAGCTAGAGGGTTATCTGAATCTAGCCAAAACCAATGCACTAAGCAAGGATGCAGAAGAATTACGCATCTATAGAGGCAGTGATCAACAATACTATGTAGATTTTGTGGAATATTATTATACAGGTGAGGTAACGAATCCGACCTTAACCTCCAAGGTGATACAGACAGAACTCATTGGAAAAGATACGGTTACGATTACCTATACCCTTACCTCGGGTTCTACCGGGCAGATCGATGTAGGCAAATCGATTACCATAGGATTCCATCGCAGCACAGGAGCTTTTCAAGCGGTTAAGATAAATGATACCCAAACCGCTGCTTACTGTACAGCACTCACGATTGCAAGAGGAACCAAACAGTATACCATCGAAATGATACCGGAAACAGGCAAACACATCATATCCTAGAGAGGTGTAAAGAGATGAGCAGAAACAAGGGGTTTACCTTAATTGAATTAGTTGTTTCAATCGCTATCTTGGGAGTGGTGGGCTTGGCTGTTATGGGATTTATGACGACAGGCTCAAGAACCTATACCAATGTGAATGAAGAGGTAGACCTGCAATATGAGGCACAATTATCTGTCAACCAGCTGCGTGACTTGATCATCGACGCCAATCGAGGAGTGGCATATGGATTAGAAGATGTGAATCATAAGTTTCATCCGGTAGATGATACGGATCCCGAAAAGAGCGAAGCGAAGATTGAAGCACAGTTAGTAGCTTCCAATCCAAACAATGCAGGGAAAATACAACATGTGCTTCTTATTTATAATGAAATTTATGATAAGACCACTAAAAATTATCAATATCCGGTGGTTAAGATCCGCTGGGATCCCGCTACGAAAGAACTGTATTATGCGACCCAAGTTTTTTTGACACAGGCAGAGGTCAAACCGGAAACCATAAATGCAACACATCTGTTAGCGACGAATCTGGAGCAGTTCCATGTTAATCTTGCCAATATGCATAAACGAGAACTGGTATTATATATGCAATTTCACACACAGGTGAAAGAATATAAGACCATGCCGGCTATTACCTTGCGCAATCGTGTTGTGGTCAGTGATAACCTGAATCATATCTACGACAAGGATCCCATAGAAAAGGACTCTTTTGTAAAAAGTGTAACGATTAAGAAAGATGGTGTGTCCATCGATGTGGATCAGATCGCCATTGGAAAGCAGGCTGCTTATACGGCGGATGTGCAGGTACAATTTGGTGCCAGTCAAGAAGTCACCTGGAAATTGACAGGGAGCAATGGCGGGACAGGAACGGGCAGCTCGGTAACGCAACAAGGACAGGTACAGATATCACCCACTGAAAAGTCAACGACGCTTACGTTATCCGCCATCAGTGTAGCAGATACAACGAAACAGGATACCATGACGATTCAGGTATTGCAGGAAGAGATCCCTCCTTATGTGAGATCCATGGCGATTGTTACACCTCCGGCAGAAACAGATCATACGACATCGGAACAAGGTGGCAAGAAAACGTATCAGTTCCGGGCCACCCTTAACTATTATCGAGAAGATGCCATGATGCCAGCCGAAAAAGGGGTTACTTGGACTTGTACAGAAACATCTAATAAAACAGAGGGTTGGCAGTTTAATGCATCCGACGGAACCCTGACAGTAGATCATAGGGCAAATGGTTCTGCTTTAACCGTTCAGGCAACCACAAAAGGATGGGATGCCAATCATAAAATAATAATAGATACATACCACTTACCGGTAAGCGGTTTACAAATGCCTGACGTGCCTGATGTGGATGCACCACAGGTAAAGATCGTCGAATACCCAAACGTGTTAAATCGTGGTGAAACACAGTCGATTAAAGCGCAGGGTGTACAGCCCTTTAACCCAAACAAATATCGGTGGAGTGTCCTAGACTATGGTTCCATCGCCTCCGATAAGATTAAGATTAAGCAAGCGAACCAGCAGCACGCATCGATTAGCTGTGCGATGGATGTCCCATGGGAGAGTGCCTATACGATAACGATACAGGTGACAGCGACCGATAAAGCGGGGAAAACAGCAACGGCAACGCAGACGATTCCAATCGGGAAAGTGGCAATCGATTTAAAGACTGATAGAAAATCAATCAAATGGGGAGATACCCATGTGGATGGTACCATCTCTTATGTCAATATAGACCCGAAATCATTAGACAAGCAGTATCATATGCAGCAATTGATCATTACACCATACACCAAAACAGACGTAAAAATGAATAAATTTGTATATGAAAAGATGGATATAAAAAATTTAATGTGGCAATCTTTTGAGATCGCATTATCGGAAAATGGAAAAAAAGAACTGAATTTGTGGAATAATAACCTTCCCGATGAAAAAAGGGTAGATTATTTTACCATCCAGGCATCTGCTGGACTCGAAAATAGTACAATTAATATAGCTTCAAAAGCAGTGAAAGTATATGTACGGTATAGCTATAGGCCGTAAGGAATCAGTAAGGAGTAAACACATGAACGTAAATCAAACCGGTAAAAAAGGAATACAAGTCATCTCACTTCTCTTGGTAGGCATCTTGCTCTGTCTATCGGTATGGAGTGAGCCTGTTCCTGTGCTTGCAAAAGAGACACTGCCGGGGGTTGAGACCATTATGGCAAATAACAGCCAGCATAATCCCTATGTGATCCTGGAGGTAGTGCCGGATAAGACACAAGGTTCTTTTGGCTATCTGGTGGAAGGCGAAGAGCCGGCGGCATCCAATAGCAAGAGCATCAAAGATATGCCGGTGCGTGAAGAAAGAGAAAAACTATTACCCACGCTTGGCAAACAACAGCTGCTTGCTTCGGACAGCTTTGGAAAAGAGAATACAAAGATTGCTCAAATAGATCGGTACAAAGAATGTTTTTCGGTATCGGGAAATACCGTATCGGGGAATACCGTATCGATGAACAAAGTTGAGATACGCGGTAGATTCATCCCGGATGCAACGGGGGAATATTGGGGGAAAACAGTTGACAGCCAATATGAATTATATGATGCTAACAATCCAAAACATGAAAAACTGCAGCAATACAGGAGATATATAGACTTCGAGGTGGGTGAAAAAGGGGAGTATGCGTTTGGAATACAAAATGTTGCAAAAGCTGCAAACCCTGCGAGTCCGACAGATAGGCACGTTTCACTAACGGAAAGTTCGACTTCCGGGACACAGACAGCAACGGCTTATAGCAATGCTTACAAATTTGATTTGGATTTGAAAGATCATTTAATAACAACGGTAGACTTAGACAGTCTTCCGGCAGGCACTTTATTATTGAAAGAAATAGAATCGACATCGACGACAGGGGGACAATATGAATATTACGGACAGATCTGTTCGACTGCGGTAGGCAGAGGCGGGATTCGTCAGCCCATCGATACCGTGTCGGGCAATCAGATCCAAGGCAGTGTTTCGGACAACAGTGTCTCGGACAATAAGGTAGACGATAATGAGATACAGGACAGCGTCTCGGACAATACCGTTAAACCGACAGAACCATCTACAGCGGTACCCACAGAACCATCCACAGAGACTCCAACAGAACCATCCACAGTGGCATCGACAGAATCTGCCACAGCTAAGCCAACAGAATCGGAATCAAAATCGGAATCTGCATCACATCCATCCAAAGGGGAGTCGGTGGGTGATTCCCAGGAACCTTCCGGTGCAGACCTTATCTTTCAACCGTATGCTGCTAACACAGAGGACACCACCACACCACCAGAAGAAAGTATGTCTGTGGAGACACCGTCAGAAGAGAGTACTTCTGCTGAGAGCACGACACCATCGAAAGACAGTGTTTCCGACAATGCTTTGCCACTGGCACCTGTGATAAGAGCAGGAGCCGGAGCCGACTTTCAATATATTCATACAAAAGACGGAAAAAATATAGTATTTAACCCAAAGAAAGTTGACCAATCAGTTGACACGGATCATGATGGGACGCCTGATGTAGGGTCTGATGGAAAAACAGAAGCTAAGACAGTACTGAATACATTAACCGATACAGAGCTTTCTCTTTATGTCACGGCTGCCCTTACCCGTAATGATGCATCCGGCACTTATTATATCTATCAAGCAGCACAGACAGAGCGTCTCTATGGTACAGGATTGGCAAAGACACAATGGTATAAACCGCTGGCTGAAAAGGAGAGTGGAACCAATTATACGGGTTTAGCGTCCGATCATTTTGTTAAACTCAGTGACGGAAGAGAAGAATATTACTATAAAGCTACTTATCAGGGAACTACGACGGATCTTAAAAGTATGCGTTGGGAGAGTGATTATACAGCCTCTGTTTATGAAAGTGTATTCTATGAAAATGGAGAAGTGGGTGGTATCACGAACCATGAATGGCTCAAACAGTATGCATTTGACAGAGACTCAAAGGACTACAGTAAAGTAGTGATTGATTGTAGGACGATAACGCTCTCGGAATTATCGAGCTATGATTTGAGTAAAGTTGGGATGCTCTATTTTGCGGGAGGGAGTTATCCGGAAGATATAGCAAAAGATCAGGCACTCAGGATTATTAGAGAAGTTATGAAAAAGAAGTTGCCTGTTATCTGGAATCGCTCTGCCAAGGTATCAACAGAAGAAAATACAGCTAATTTGTCTAAATTAGCGATTATATTGCGTCAGGATTCTTTTGCAGAACTCAATCAGGAAACAAAACTTACCGAATTGAAGGATAATTGGGATGGTTCGATTACAGGTTCTGCCTATTGGCAAACAAAGCAAGCGAATAGAAAGAAAGAGTTCACGTCTGATGCCACCGGCAAGAATGGTTATGTCAACCAAAGTGTATTGCTTTATGATGATAACAAAATTCCTTTTGTAAGTACAGAATTTCCAAACCAGTTAAGTACAGAGAAGATAGACTATGGTTTTAAAGCGATTGCAGAAGAGATTACACATGAGAATTTCTTTCGAAAAGTAGCAGGGAAACCACTTTTAGATACCAGGATATCCATGGCAACAGCGGTTCGTTACATTATGAATTATGCTTCTCAGCGTAATATCATCAAAGAAGAGATCAAAGTGTTGGAGATAGAACCTTGTTATAGTTTTTCTGAATATTATAGTGAAAATGACCTAAAGACAATTGGGATACAAAAAGGAACTGTTACCTTTCATAAGATAAACCATAATCTTTTGACACCGGATAGAATTGCCCGGGATTGGGCAACCCAGTTCAAAGATGCCCCTGAAAAGGTCCATCTGGAACAGACCTATACAGGAGAATTTATCGGACAGATTGAAGATCTGAATGAGAACTATGATCTGATCTATATGGGACTCGATACCACGACGATGAATACCACATCTAATAAGAACGAAAAAACAGAAAACACAGTGTATAATGACACATCGATGAATGGATTGGTCTACAGTCATGTGGGAGACAGGGTGTCTATTCCGTCCTATAATCAGTATGATCCTATGTATCAGCAAAAGAAAGCATTGCATGGACTCCTGCTGCCAAATAATCCGTCAGGGGAATCCGGAAACTCTGAGTATGACAAATACCGCTATAGCGGCAATGATATTACACCGGATAAGGCAAGAGATCTAAAAGAATTTATGGATGCAGGATATCCAATTATCTTTGCAGATGGATTTTATCGCTGGACAGATAAAGCAAAGTTTGAAACGTATCAGGTTAATGAAGCTAAAATCGATAGAGCTTCTAATATGTATCAGGTCGCACAATATGCCATTGAGAAACAATATCTCGGAAAGAATGTCAATATTGATTCAGTTATTAAAGAAAGTACGGAGTGGGGAGCAAAAAGTGTACTGGCTTCTTATCTTAACTTGTCTAAACTCAATGTCACAGCCTCGATGCTTCCCACTCCTTATGAGGAGACTGCAGGAAACAAATATCTAACACCTGAGAATGGAGAATATTATCTGAATTATGAAGTGGCATTACGCAATGATGCCTCCGTCAGTATCGTAGATACCAAATATCACGCACAGCTCTATATCGATACCAATGTAGATGGAAGATTCTCTACAGAAGAAGAGATAACAGGACTCAACATATCCGAATCCAAGGATGGCAGCTTTGCACCGATCAGTAGTAACGCAGATGGTAAATTTGAATTGGTTGCAGGTAAGAACTATCGGATATCCAGGCAAGTACCGACCGGATATGTGGGTGTTCTCCCTTGGAAGATTATCTTTGTACAGAATGATAACCCGTTGATTAGAAAAGCCATCAATGGATATTCAGCCATACCGATTAGCTCGGTAGAAAGACAAACGATACATGTGTTACAGATTACCAGTGGAGCGGGAAGGACAGAACTTGATCTTAAGAGTCCTAATGTTACGGCGGTCTTTAATCAATTGAAAGATTTTAATATCGTAATGGATCAGATATCAGCAGAAAACTATATTAAAACGGACAATCCGATAGACGGAACTCAGATAGGAGCATATTCCACGTATCTCAATCAATACGATATGCTGATTATAGGATTTGTTGATATGTTTGAGTTCGGAGGACGTAAAACCAACGAGAAACAGACTGAAGCGGCAGCCAAAGCCATACGCCAGTATATCAGTGATGGACGTAGTGTCTTGTTCACGCATGATACCACATCTTTTAATAATTCTACAGAGAGTACAGAGTGGGGACGTATCTTCAACCGCTATGTTCGTGATGTGGTCGGGATGGATCGATATGGCATCTTAAGTGAAATAAAGGGGCAGGAAGTCGTTGATACCAAATATGATAAGGCAAATGTGGCTAAGAGTGACCCGGCATCCAATCAGGTATATGCCACGAGACAGGGATATAATGATTACACACTGACTAGATATGGAACCAATGATAATGCCTATCTTCATTCTACAAGACCGGGGGTATGGGATCGATTGGAGGGACATTATCATAATACCTATGTATCTGCTGTGAATCAGGGGCAGATCACCAAATATCCGTTTGAGATTCCGGATACTTTTAAAGTAGCGGATACGCATGCACAGTATTATCAGCTCAATCTGGAAACCGACAGTGAGGATGAGATCAGAGATGATGATATCGTAGTGTGGTACTGTATCTCCAATGCGACGCATAATAACAATGGTAATAAATTAGGGGATGATCTATACCGTGCAACTCCTAATAATGTACGCAACAATTATTATATCTATAATAAGGGAAATGTTACCTATTCGGGGGTCGGACACTCTGCGGTAAATACCACTGGAGATATTACAGAATTGAAACTGTTTGTAAATACGATGGTAGCGGCTTATAATGCAGGGATTCATCCGCCTAAAGTGACCTATAAGGAGAATGCAGAGCTGACGGCAGCACAGATAGACTATATGTATCTGCCATTTGATGTGGCGATTGGTGACAATGGTGCTTTTCTGGATGATACTGCCATCCTGTATTATGATGTGACGGATACCAGTTTTGTACAGGGAAGTAAAGTCTTGGGAGCCAATTATTATATGCAGGTCACAGAAGGAACTCCGGGGGCGGTTAAGACCTTTGTAAACGGAAGTGAAATCTACTTAAAACAATTAACGCTGGGAAATGGTGAGATCAAAGAAGTGTTCGATCTAAAACAACAGGTTCCATTAACCAATATTTATGAAATCTCTAACAATACCAGATATCGTCTTACCTTGGATACAGAAAAACTGGCATTGCGGGGAGAGGATAGTGTCAATATCTATGTGGGTTCAAAGATAACGTATACTCTGAATGGAAAGCAATCTTCTACAGATGAAAGTTATGCCAAACTGGGTATTGTTAAAACACAATTATTGGATCTTAAATAAAGGCACCAAAATAGAAAGGACGATAGGTACAGCATATGGCAATGATAGATGAGATACTAAAGATAGCCAAGGAGGCAAAAGCATCGGATGTACATATCACAGTGGGGATACCCCCAAAGATGCGTGTCAATGGCAGTTTGATAGCGATGGAGCTCCAGAGGATGTTACCGCCCGATACCAAGGCACTGGTGGAATCGATTATGACACCAACGCAGTATGAATCACTGGAGGAACGCGGGGAATATGATATGTCCTATTCTATTCGCGACCTTGGCCGTTATCGAGTCAATGTTTATAAACAGAGAGGCTCTTATGCGATTGCCTTTCGTCTGGTCGATACAGTGGTACCGTCTCCGGAGGTATTGGGGGTACCGGCTTCGGTGATAGATCTGTATCAGAGAAAACGTGGTTTGATTTTGGTAACGGGGCCAACCGGAAGTGGTAAATCAACCACACTAGCTTCTATTATAGATAAAATCAACAATTGCAGGGATGCACATGTGATTACCCTGGAAGACCCGATAGAGTATCTGCACCAGCATAAGATGTCGATGATCAATCAACGAGAAATCGGTATCGATACGATGAATTATGCCAATGCGCTACGTGCTGCACTGCGTGAAGATCCGGACGTGATTCTAGTGGGGGAAATGAGAGATTATGAGACGATCAGTGTCGCGATTACGGCGGCGGAGACAGGACATCTTGTCTTATCGACTTTGCATACAATAGGGGCAGCCAGCACGGTAGACCGTGTTATTGATGTATTTCCACCACATCAGCAGCAGCAGATCAGAGTACAGCTGGCGAATGTATTGGAGGCTGTTATTTCGCAACAATTGATTCCCTTACTCAATGGGAAGGGACGTGCGGCGGCATTTGAAGTGATGCACTCCAATCATGCGGTTAAGAACTTGATTCGAGAGGGAAAAGCACATCAGATTAATTCTGTGATGCAGACGAATCGCAAGATAGGTATGATTACCATGGATGATGCTATCATGCAATTATATTATGAACGTAAAATAGATCGTGAGGAAGCGATTCAATTTGCACAGGATCCGGATGGCATGGAACATAAACTTATGTAAACGTTCCCTCATCCTATATGCTGCTCTAATTGTGCCAGCTGTCTCTGAAATCCGGGATAGGAGATGGCGATGCACTCGTCACCTTTGATCTGTGTAGTACCTGTTGCATTTAATCCGGCGATGGCGAAGGACATAGCGATGCGATGGTCAAGATGACTGTCAATGACTGCGCCGGTCAACGGAGAACCACCTTCGATTATCATACCATCCTCGGTGGCAGAGGCAGTGGCACCCATAGCAGTGAGACCTGCGACCATAACATCGATGCGGTTGGATTCTTTTACTTTTAATTCAGCCGCATCTTTAATTACGGTAGTGCCGGTTGCAAAGGCTGCCATAATAGCAATAATCGGTAACTCATCGATTAAGGTTGGGATCACACTGCCTTCGATTAAGACACCGTGGAGCATGGATGAGCGAACTAAAATATCAGCAGTCGGTTCTCCGCAATCTTCACGGATCGAAAGACAGGTGATATCACCACCCATTGCTTTGGCTATTGTAAGAATCCCATCTCTGGTGGGATTGATGCCAACTCCCCGAATCAGAATCTCAGAATGAGGGGTAATCAGTCCGGCAGCGATAAAATAAGCTGCAGAAGAAATATCTCCGGGCACTACTATTTTACGAGCGGTCAACTTAGGGAGAGGTTCTATGGTAGCAGTGGTATCTGTCGTTACCACATGGGCACCAAAGTAATTCAGCATAATCTCAGAATGGTTACGGCTGAGATAAGGTTCTGTCACGGAGGTTTTAGAATCGGCATAGAGTCCTGCAAGCAAGATCGCAGATTTTACCTGTGCCGAAGCAATCGGTGAATGATATTGTATCCCATGCAGAGGAGCCCCTGTTATCTGTAAAGGAGCACAATCGCTTTGGTGGGTACCTGTAATATTGGCACCCATCAAAGATAATGGGGTTATGACACGTTTCATAGGACGTTTTCGGATGGAAGCATCCCCATCTAAGGTAGTAGGGAAAGCTTGTGCTGCAAGAATACCTGTCAGCAGACGCATGGTCGTGCCACTGTTACCCACATAGAGATCGCCGGTAGGGGCATGCAGACCGTGCAGACCCTGTCCATGGATGAGGATGCGCTCGGGGGTATGATCGATCTCGATACCCAGACGTCGATAGCAGTCTATCGTAGAAAGGCAATCTGCACCTTGCAGAAAATTAGTGATCTCAGTTGTCCCATGGGCCAAAGAACCAAACATAACGGCACGATGTGAGATGGATTTATCTCCGGGAATAGTTATTTCGCCTTGTAAGCGTTGTACTTGTGATACCTGCATCGATGATTTTCCTCCGTTAATTTCGTTCGATAATCGAATAGTTATGATGTTGTAAGACCGTTACGGCATCAAACATCGCTGTTTCTTCATAGAATTCAACCCGAAGAGCTCCTTCTTCAAACTCTCTGTTATTAATAATACCGATATTTTTAAGGTTAATCTGATGGGATGCCAAGATGGTGGCAATCGTTGCGATGACACCTGTTTCATCCGGAATATCTACATAGAACAGATATTGTTTTTTGAGGGGGCCTGCAGATTGATCGGGGAGAGAACTGCGGTATTGTTCTGCATCGCCGAAGAGGTCAAACAGTGGCTGTTTGGTTTGTGAACGCAAGGCATCCTTTATCTTGGATAAGGAAGCGATATAATCCTGTAAGAGAGATTCGATATTGGTATGATTGAGCAGACTAATCTGCTGCCACATAGCAGGAGAGGAAGAAGCGATGCGGGTGATATCTTTGAACCCACCTGCTGCAATCAGCTTCATGATGCCGTCTTTTGTATCCACATCATGAACCAGATTAACCAAAGAAGCCGCAATGACGTGGGGAAGATGACTGACTGCAGCGGTTACATAATCATGTTCTTGATAAGTCAGCAAAAGTGGAATCGCCCCTAGGGCAGTGATTAAGGTACGATATGCCTTGATAGAGGTATCCGGTACGCTGTCTGAAGGCGTTAGGATGTAATATGCATTCTCAATGAGCCTGTCACCGGAGTGCAAATAACCGCTTTTTTCACTGCCTGCCATAGGGTGTCCACCAATAAAATGAGCGTCAAGCTGTAAGGCACTGATCATCTGATGAATCGGTGCTTTTACACTGCCTACATCTGTCAGGATACAGGTATCGGATAAAAAAGGCTTTAATTGAAGCAGAATCTGCTGATTGATGGAAACCGGTGTACATAAAAAGATATAAGCGCAGTCCAAAAAGGCAGCATCGATCCTGGTGCAGATGACATCGATTACACAATCTTTTTGTGCTGCATATAAAGTTTTTTGATCAATATCATAAGCCATAATATGGGCATCTTCATGATAGATACGTTTGATGGATTTGGCAAGAGAGCCACCGATTAATCCAAGACCGATAAAACCATAAGTAGTCATACTCATCTATATTCCTATCTGCTGTTTTGACAGCTTTGTTAAAAGGTACGCTCAACCAGTGCTGCAAAAGGATGTAATTCGTTACATAGGGTATCGAATTTTTTGAAAGTTAAGGATTGAGGGCCATCAGACAGTGCATTGGCAGGGTCATTATGTACTTCAATCATAAGACCGTCTGCACCACAGGCAACAGCCGCTTTTGCCATAGAAGGAACATAACGGTAAGCGCCGGTGGAGTGGGAAGGGTCTACAATGACTGGAAGATGTGTCTTTTCCTTTAATACCGGAACCGCACTCATATCCAGTGTATTTCTGGTGGCTGTTTCAAAGGTACGGATGCCTCTTTCACATAATACAACATTGGGATTGCCTTCTGCAATAATATATTCTGCGGCATTTAGCCATTCGTCGATGGTTGCACTCAAGCCTCTCTTTAATAAAACAGGCAGTCCTGAGCGTCCTGCTTCTTTTAAAAGATAGAAGTTCTGCATATTGCGGGCACCGATCTGGATCATATCTACATATTTAACAGCAGCATTAATGGCATCCAAACTAACGACTTCACAGATGGTAGCAAGACCTGTTTCCTGTTTGGCTTCCTGCATATAGCGCAGACCTTCTTCTTCTAGGCCCTGAAAAGCATAAGGAGAGGTCCTTGGTTTATAAGCACCGCCACGCAATATGGTAGCACCACTTGCTTTGACGGCATGAGCAATGCTTAGGAGCTGTTCTTTGGATTCGACGGCACAAGGCCCTGCCATAATCGTCAAGGTATGAGGACCTATGACAGTAGTACCTACAGGGATCACGGATGGTTCCGGATGAAATTGCTTATTGCTTAATTTATAGGTCTCGGTCACAGGTACAATCTTCTGTACATCCTCATAGATCATGATGTTTTCAGTAGCTATCTTTGATTTATCGCCGACGATACCGATGATGGTAACCTCAGTTCCTTTGGAGAGATGAGCCTGTAAGCCATTTCCCTCGATGTATTTGATGATGGTCTGTATATTTTTTTCGGATGCATTTGGTTTCATTACAATAATCATTTTTTTATCCATACCTTTCCATACTTTGTATTTGTAAATCTAAATTAATATAGCACTTTAAAGTGCGAAAGTCAATCTAAGATTAAAAAATAACTTTATCATAAATCGATTGCATAAAATGCTCAAAAATGCTTGTAAAAAGTCTTACTATTTAGTAAAATATACCTAATATCTAAAATAAGAGTACGCGGAGGAAATAAACATGAATGTTTACACAACAGACAAGATTCGCAATGTTGTTTTACTGGGACATGGAAGCTGCGGTAAGACGAGTTTAGTGGAAGCAATGGCTTATTTATCAGGTGTTACATCGAGGATGGGAAAGATTACCGATGGTAATACCATTAGCGATTACGGTAAGGAAGAACAGAAAAGACAGTTTTCTATCAGCACTTCTGTTGTACCGATTGAATGGGAAGATGTTAAGATTAATATTTTGGATGCACCCGGTTATTTTGACTTTGTAGGAGAAGTTGAAGAAGCAGTCAGTGCAGCAGATGCAGCGATTATTGTGATATCAGGGAAATCAGGGATAGAAGTAGGGACAGAGAAAGCATGGGAGCTGTGTGAGAAGTATAAGCTGCCACGTATGATATATGTAACCAATATGGATGATGATAATGCTTCTTACAGACAGATCGTGGAAGACTTAACAGCGATGTATGGGAAGCGGATCGCTCCTTTTCATCAACCTATCAGAGAAGATGAAAAATTTGTAGGATATATTAATGTCATTCAAGAAGCCGGATTCCGCTGGGTTTCCAAAGAAGTCGTAGAATGTGAGATTCCTGAATACAGCAAGGCTAATTTACAATTATGCAGAGATGTATTGATGGAAGCAGTGGCAGAGACCAGTGAAGATATGATGGAACGTTATTTTAACGGAGAGACCTTTTCAGAGGCAGAGATCCGTGCTGCGATGCGTACTAATGTCAATGAAGGTAATATCGTGCCGATATCCATGGGTTCCAATACCTTATGTCAGGGAGTTTACACCTTGTTGGATGATATCGTTAAATATATGCCGAGTCCTGAGAATAGAGAAAAAGCAGGTATTAATCTTAAAACAAGTGAAATATTTGAAGCCAATTATGATTTTTCCAAATCAAAGTCAGCGTATATCTTTAAGACGATCGTAGATCCTTTTATCGGCAAATATTCGTTGGTCAAGGTATGCTCCGGGGTATTAAAAACAGATGATTTGATCTATAACAATGAAAAAGACATAGAAGAGAAGGTAGGAAAATTATACATTTTACGCGGAAACAAGCCGGTTGAAGTCCCTGAGATCCATGCAGGAGATATCGGTGCGTTGGCAAAATTGACAGCAGCCAGAACCGGCAATACATTATCGACCAAGGCAACGCCGATACAATATGGTAAGACGGAGATCTCTGTTCCTTATACTTATATGAGATATCGTTCTAAGAATAAGGGAGAAGAAGATAAGATAGCACAATCTTTACAGAAGATGACACATGAAGATCAGACGCTTAAAGTAGTGAGTGATGCTGAGAACAGACAATCTTTACTGTATGGGATGGGAGAACAGCATCTTGAGATCGTTGCAAGCAAGCTGTTGAATGAATATAAGGTAACAATCGAATTATCAAAACCAAAAGTGGCTTTTCGCGAAACGATCTTAAAAGAGTCTGATGTAGAATATAAATATAAAAAACAATCAGGCGGTCATGGACAATATGGGCATGTTAAGATGAGATTTGTGCCATCAGGAGAGCTGCAGACGCCATATGTGTTTGAACAAGTAGTGGTAGGCGGAGCAGTACCAAAGAACTTTTTCCCGGCAGTAGAAAAAGGCTTGGCAGAATCCGTAGTCAAAGGGCCGCTGGCTGCTTATCCGGTGGTAGGCGTTAAGGGTATCTTATATGATGGCTCTTATCATCCGGTAGATTCTTCGGAACAGGCATTCCGTATGGCAACGATTCAGGCATTTAAAAAAGGATTTATGGAGGCACATCCGATTCTATTAGAACCTATTGTAAATATTAAGGTTACGGTACCTGATAAATATACAGGAGATGTTATGGGCGATTTAACCAAACGTCGTGGCAGAGTGCTTGGGATGAATCCAACGACGAGTGGAAAACAGACTGTGGAAGCAGATGTACCGATGACGAACCTGTATGGATATTCTACAGAACTCCGTTCTATGACCGGTGGCAGGGGTGATTTCAGCTATACGTTCAGCCGTTACGAGCAGGCTCCTGCGGAGGTACAGGAGAAAGAAGTAGCAGAAAGAGCAAGTAAATTAGTGGATAACACAGAAGAATCCTAGAATTTAATAAAAAAGTCATTGAATAGAACTTTCCAATATGGTACTCTAATAACATTGAATATCATTTGGGAGGTTCTTTTAGTATGAAAAAAGGAATGAAATATGTAATTGGCGTTGTGGCAGTGGCAGTGGTTGCCTTTATTTACTATTATATCACCCTACCTGCGATTAATATCCATTCGAGTGGTTTTTGGTCGTTTTTCTTATTTGCGTTTGCGGCTGTTATTGCAGCACTCTATATTCGTAAGCTTGGGAAACAGGGGCCTGTGGTTGGTGTAAAAGGCATTAATATTGATTTAAAAAACATGGTTTTGCCAAAATCCATCAAAGCATTATTGGTGTTATTTGGTCTCTGTGTAGTTGTATTTTTTGTGGGTACCGTGTTGTCTTCTCCTTTTGTAAATGCGAAGAAATATCAGTCTTTACTGAAGATAGAAGAACGTAATTTTACAGATGATATTAAAGAAGTGGATTTTAATACCATTCCATTGTTGGATCGAGACTCTGCCGCACTGCTTGGCAATCGTAAGATGGGTAGTATGGTAGATATGGTATCACAGTTTGAAGTTAGCAGTGATTATACACAGATTAATTATCAGAACAGACCGGTGCGTGTTACGCCGCTAGTCTATGCCAATCAGATTAAATGGCTGACGAACCAGAGCAAAGGGATTCCGGCATATATGATGATTGATATGACGACGCAGGATACAGAATGCGTGAAATTGGAACAGAATATCAAGTATTCCAAGTCAGAACTTTTCAACAGAAATCTTTACAGACATTTACGCTTCAATTATCCGACCTATATCTTTGACAATCAGATATTCTTTGAGATCGATGATGAAGGAACCCCTTACTGGGTATGTCCTGTTAAGCAATTTAACATCGGTTTATTCGGTGGACAGACGATAGGTAATGTAGTGCTGTGTAATGCGATTACAGGAGAATGTATCGATTATCAGGTCAAGGATGTACCAAAGTGGATTGATAAAGTATATTCAGCAGAGCTACTGGTATCTCTCTATGATTTTTCGGGTTCTTTGAAGCATGGCTATTGGAACAGCGTGTTAGGACAAAAAGATTGTTTACGTACCACGAACGGTTATAATTATATTGCATTGGAAGATGATGTCTGGGTCTATACAGGGGTAACTTCTGTCAGTGGGGATCAGTCCAATGTTGGCTTTGTGTTGATGAATCAGAGAACGATGGAGACAAGATTCTATAAGATAGAAGGAGCCATCGAAGACTCTGCGATGTCATCTGCGGAAGGGCAGGTACAGAATCTGGGATATCGTTCCACCTTCCCATTGCTGATCAATGTATCGAATGAGCCAACTTATTTTATGGCACTGAAGGATGCAGCGGGACTGGTAAAGAAATATGCTATGGTCAATGTAGAGAAATATCAATGGGTTGCTATCGGAGATACGGTGAAGGAATGCGAGAAACAGTATATTGAATTATTGTCTACCAATGGCATCACCAGCGAGAATGCTTCTGAATTAAAGACAGTTACCGGAAAGATCACGAATATTGCACCGGTTGTGATAGAAGGAATGACACATTATTATATCTGTATAGCAGGATCTGAGAATATTTTTGATGTAGATATGTCGGATGCGAATTTGATATCCATCGTTCGTTATCAACCGGAGGATTCCATTACCCTACAGTATATGGATAATCTCGGACTCAATCCGGTGCGCAAGATAGGAAAGTAAACATTTTATTAGAATAGAAAGAAATAAATAATTACTACGATGGAGGACAGTACAGTGGAACAGGCAATAACAGTACCATATAATCACAGAGAGATAGAACAAAAATGGCGTGCAGAATGGGAAAAACATCCCGTGAATGTGGATGATGGTAAAAAACCCAAATATTACTGTCTGGATATGTTTCCTTATCCATCCGGAAATGGTCTGCATGTAGGACATTGGAGAGGCTATGTGATATCTGATGTATGGAGTCGATACAAATTATTGCATGGGCACTATATTATCCACCCTATGGGTTGGGATGCGTTTGGACTCCCAGCAGAGAATTATGCGATTAAGATGGGGGTACATCCGGCGAAATCGACAGCTGAGAATGTAGCTAATATTAAGAGACAGATCAATGAAATAGCTGCACTCTATGATTGGGACAGAGAAGTGAATACTACGGATCCTGATTTTTATAAATGGACTCAATGGATCTTTGTTAAGATGTTTAAAGCAGGACTGGCTTATGAAAAAGAGATGCCGATTAACTGGTGTCCTTCCTGTAAAACAGGATTGGCAAACGAAGAAGTCGTGAATGGACAGTGTGAACGCTGTGGTACAGAAGTAACCAAGAAAAATCTTAAGCAATGGATGCTCCGTATTACAAAGTATGCAGACAGGCTGCTTGCTGATCTTGATAAATTAGACTGGCCGGATAAGGTCAAAAAGATGCAGACAGATTGGATCGGTAAATCTTATGGTGCAGAAGTTGACTTTGCCGTAGATGGCAGAGAAGAGAAGATTACAGTATATACAACAAGACCGGATACTTTATATGGTGCTACTTTTATGGTACTGGCTCCGGAACATGCTCTTGCAGCTACGCTCGCTACGAAGGAGCAGCAGGCAGATGTGATGCGTTATATCAATGATGCAGCACAGAAGTCTAACGTAGACAGATTACAGGGAAAAGAAAAGACGGGTGTATTTACAGGCAGTTATGCCATCAATCCACTTAATGGGGCAAAAACACCTATCTGGCTGTCAGATTACGTATTAGCTGATTATGGTACAGGTGCTATTATGTGTGTTCCTGCACATGATGATAGAGATTTTGCGTTTGCAACTAAATTTCATATCCCGATAGTACAGGTCATTGCAAAAGATGGGGTAGAGATTCAAAATCTGACAGAGCCATATACCGAAGTGGCAGGTACGATGATTAACTCAGGAGAATGGAACGGCATGGATGCCTCTCAGCTCAAACAAGAGGCACCCGAGATCATAGAGAAAAAAGGCCTTGGACATAAGACTACTAATTATAAGTTACGTGACTGGGTATTCTCCAGACAGCGTTATTGGGGAGAACCGATTCCGATTATCCATTGTCCTACTTGTGGATGCGTACCGGTACCGGAAGACCAGCTGCCATTGTTACTGCCGGAAGTAGAGTCTTATCAACCGACAGGTACCGGGGAATCTCCATTAGCGGATATAGAAGAATGGGTCAATACCACGTGTCCTTGTTGTGGTGCTCCTGCAAAAAGAGAGACCAATACCATGCCGCAATGGGCAGGCTCTTCTTGGTATTTCTTACGCTATGTAGATAGTCATAATAAGGATGAATTGGTAAGCCGTGAGAAAGCAGATGCTTTATTACCGGTAGATATGTATATTGGCGGGGTGGAGCATGCTGTACTTCATCTGTTATACTCCAGATTTTATACAAAATTTTTATGTGACATAGGTGTCATTGATTTTGACGAACCTTTTATTAAATTATTTAATCAAGGCATGATTACCGGTAAAAATGGTATTAAGATGAGTAAATCAAAAGGGAATGTGATATCACCTGATGATTTAGTCAGAGATTATGGCTGTGATTCCCTGCGTCTCTATGAATTATTTGTTGGACCGCCGGAGCTGGACTCTGAGTGGGATGATAGAGGAATTGAAGGCGTTTATCGTTTTGTGAATCGTTTTTGGAATCTGGTGATGGAGAATAAAGACAAACATATCACCGCAACCACCGAGATGATTAAGGTACGCAATAAGATGATTCATGATATTACCACCAGATTGGACAGCTTCAGTCTCAATACGGTAGTATCAGGATTTATGGAATATAATAATAAATTAATAGAACTATCCAAACAAGGTGGTGTCGATCAGGAGACATTGGAAACTGCTGTGATTTTATTGGCACCCTTTACACCACATGTCAGCGAAGAGCTGTGGAGTGCCCTGGGACATCAGGAAAGTGTATTTAAGAATCTCTGGCCAACCGCAGATGAGTCGGCAATGGCAGATACAGAAAAAGAGATTGCCGTACAAATCAACGGAAAGACCAGAGCTGTCATCATGGTTGCGGCCGATCTTAGTAAAGAAGATGCGATTGCAGCCGGAAAAGAAGCCATTGCCGATAAATTAACCGGCACTATCGTGAAAGAAATCTATGTACCCGGAAGAATCATTAATCTTGTGCAGAAATAAGAGCACTCATTATCGGCTGCGAAACATCTTTAGTACTTGATCCATCTTGGCAATCTCAGAAGGAGTGCTGTTAAGCTTTAAGATAGAGATGATGCGCGATATCTCATCTTCGGTGAATTGAATATGTGCCTGTCTGGACCTGGATGCCAAAGCTAAGAAAAAAGGCATACGCTGTTCAGCAGTCAGATGTTCACTTTCAAAGACGAGTTGCTGTAAAAAATTCAATTTTTCCTGTGGAATATCCGCAAGCAGTGGATGATTCATCCATGTTGTTTGATCCATGTCAATACCTCCTGTTATGTGACGCATTATTATGTAGTATCTGTATCTTTGGTGTCCTGAAACATCTCAAACATGGCCATTTGCTCGGGGCTTAACATGCTCTGTAACAGAGCCATATCATTGCCTTCTCCATTTGGCATCATGGATGAGAAACGCTGCATGTCTTCGACCATCTGCATTGTCTGTGTCAATTCTAAGAATTGTTGTACTTTTTTCTTTTCTGATTCATCACAATAACAGAGAATGTCATGGAGTAACGAGGGTATATCAAGTGCAGTCTCGGAACTCGCACACAAGGACTCACATCTTTTGTATTGCTTGCAATGAGAGATGGTGTATTGTAATTCCATATATTTGATTAAGACAGGTAATTCATTTCGCTGTTTGCTCGGAAGATAGTGTTCCAGAACCTTTAACATCTGTATGTGGTTGTTGGTATAAAGTGTATCAAAAGAAATTACATAATCAGAATCTTGTTGTTCCAAGGTAATCTGTGTCTCCCTCCTATACAAAATGAACTATCTAATACTATGAGAGTACCTCTTGGAATATGAAGACTTGCATGAAAATAGGCTCCACAGGGAAGCCTATTTCTGTAAAATGTACATTGAATGGATAGTTTTAGCAGATAGATCCGCTGCCACCACCACAGCAGCATAAGATTAGGATCAGGAAGAGCATACTGCCACATCCGCCTTCGCTATTACCACCGCCACCACAGATATTACCGATACCGCCGCCACAGCCGCAGCCGCCACTACCACTACCGCCGCCACAGAGAGATAAAAGAATAATTATCCAGAGTATACCGCCACAACCATTATTAGTTTCCGGTGGGCGTTCGTTACAACCACAGTGAGAAGCTGTTAAATCACTCATTGTTTGGCCTCCAAAGTTTTATTATGCTTTATAGTATGTAAGATGGCTTGGCAATGTTTCCTAAAATCTATAAATATTTTGAGATAGAAAAATTTGTGCAATTTGAAGTAAGGATATGGTATACTTTTTTGTGAGATAGTAGAGTAAGTGACAGGAGGTACCGCAGTTAAGATGGCAGCAAGCAAAGAGCATGATGCAGCTTTTGAACTGGAAGTGCAAAGACAGCTTAAAAAAAGAGAATCCAGAAGAAAATGGATGCTGATAGCGTTAAGCGTGATAGCAGTGGCAAGTATTGGATATTTTATCTTTTATTATTATATCGCAGATCATTCAGACAGTGCTTTTGGTCAACTGGCAGATTTGAAGCATAGTGAGGTGCTCAATAACCCGACTCCTGTTATGGTAGATGAACAGGGTGTACCAAAACCTATCCTTGAAAAATATCAAACTTTATATAATAAAAACAAAAGTCTGGTTGCCTGGGTTAAGATAGAAGGAACAGAGATTGATTATCCGGTCATGCAGTCCGTGAATCAGGAATATTATCTGAATCATAACTATTCGCAGGAAAAAGATAAAAATGGTTCTATTTTTATGGATAAGAACTGTGATGCCATGAAGCCAAGTATGAATCTGATTATATATGGTCATAATATGAAATCAGGCAAGATGTTTGGGACACTGGAAAGATATGCCAAATCAGAGTTCTATGAAAAATATCCGATGATTCAGTTTGATACCATCTATGAAGAGGGACAGTATCAGATTATGTATGTTTTTCGTTCTAAATTATATTCAGAAGAAGAGATTGTTTTTAAATATTACCAATTTGTAGATGCACCTACAGAAGAAGAGTTCTATTCCAATATGAATGAGATGGCGGCATTATCTTTGTATGATACCGGAGTCACAGCGGCCTATGGGGATTCGCTGATTACCCTGTCAACCTGTGATTATCAGGAAGATAATGGCAGGTTTGTGGTGGTTGCAAAAAAAATCGCATAGTTCCTATCTGTTCGGGGGATGCTAATTGTAAACAGTAGCAGATAAGAGTTTACAGAATGTTCATATTCCTTCATTCTCTTGTAACATGTTTATGCTACTATAAAAGAAAGCATAAATAGGAGTTGGGTGTGAATGAGAAAACGAAATGGATTCATTCTGTTGGCGATTTTCCTTGGAACCGTTCTTGTGAATATCATTGCCTGGAACAGTGCAACATTCTGTGATTATTATGTACAATATATCTTTCCGTTATGGGTAAACACCATTGGACGGATAAATGGATTGTGGTCATTTTCAGTAGGTGAAATTATGGTCGTAATGGGAGTAGTATTGATAGTGGCAGCTATCATACTGGGATTCATTGCGGCTGTTTTTTATTTGATAGCTATTCGCCCCAATTTACGCCATACCATGAAAAGAATCTGTACTATTTTTTATAAAGGGGTAGCATGGACGGTGGTTGTATTATTTGCAGTGATGACATGTAATTGTTTTATTCTCTATCATTGTTCTACTTTTGAAGAAAAATATATGGAAACTAAGGCAGATGAGTATACCTTAGAAGAATTGATTTTATTACGCGATTATATGGTTGAAAAAGTAAATACGCTGGCATTATCCTTGGAAAGAGATGAATATGGCAATGTTATCTTTTCCGGTGATATGAATGAGACTGCGATTACAGCCATGCAGAATCTTGGCGGACAGTATGAACAATTGAGCGGGTTTTATCCGACACCAAAAGAAATCACCACGTCAGGATTCTTAAGTCAGCAGCATATGAAAGGTTATTATTTTCCGTTTTCGATGGAAGCCAATTATAATGCGCAGATGTATCGTATGAATGTGCCGGCTACGATTTGTCATGAATTGGCTCATGTGAAAGGATTTATCTATGAAGATGAGGCTAATCTCATTGGATTTATGGCATGTGTACAATCGGATGATCCTTATTTTCAGTACAGCGGATATTTAAGTGTATTAAACTATATTGATCATGATTTCTATGACTCAATCTATCAGAATCGTAAGGTGTATCAGGCCCATGTATCGATTTCACCACAAGTCAAACGAGATAATGTGTTTTTAACTGAGGAAGCATGGGAAAAAGTAGAAGAGAAAGCAGTGATTAAAACAGCCACTGTCAAGAAATTGTCCGAAGAATTTATCGAAACCAATCTCATTGTCAATGGCATTGAAGATGGAAGTCTTAGTTATGGAAGAGTCGTTGGGCTCTTATTGCATTATTATCATGATAATGTAGACAGTTATGCACAAAAAGAATCTATGGCATTGGCAAAATAGGTTATATCCCTGCCACAATCTCTGCTGCCATCTTGGCTTTGTTCATAGTATAGAGATGGATATCGTTTACTCCATGGGCACGTAGATCCAGAATCTGTCGGATGGCATAATCGATTCCTGCTTTACGCATATCTACAGCATTATCACCGTAAGTAGCGATGAGGTCAGCCAACTCTTTGGGAACACTGGAACCGGATAAGGAAACAGTAGTACCCAGTTGCTTTGCAGATGTAATCGGCATGATACCGGCACAGATAGGGACTGTGATCCCAATCTCTCTGGCACGATCCAAGAATCGATATAAAAATTCATTATCTAAGAATAGTTGTGTGATTAAAAAGGTAGCCCCTGCGGCTACTTTTTTTTGTAAGTTAGCAAGGTCGCTGGCTTTAGAAACTGCTTCAAAGTGTTTCTCCGGATAACATGCTCCGGCAATACGAAGAGAAGTATGCTCTTTGAGATAGGTAATCATATCGGAGGCATAGGTAAATTCTCTGGCATTATATTGTTCATCACTCATATTGGCAGGTCTGTCACCGCGCAGAGCCAAGACGGTAGATACATTGGCTTCCTGCAATGCATGGTAGACAGACATAATATCAGCTTTTGTAGATCCAACACAGGTAAAATGTGCAATTGCTTCAATCTGCAGTGTGTTTTGGATATAGGAAGCTATTTCTATTGTTTTTTTGGATTTACTACCCCCGGCACCATAAGTCACACTGATAAAATCAGGGTTTAAGTTAGCCAAAGCATTTAAAGTCTCATAGGCGGAATCAAAATCTTCATCTGTTTTAGGAGGAAATACTTCAAAGGAAAGAAAAGATGGTTTGCGGTTGGTATTGTTTGGATTCATAGATTTGTCCTCACTTTCTATTTGTATACATGCTTAATTGGATATAGTATAGCGGATTTTTATAAAATAAACAATAACGGATTCTATCTTTATATGACTTTAATAGTATCGCCAGGATACTTTTACCGTTTTAATAAGGGCAATTCTATACTGTAGATAGAAACAGGAGGAACTAATCATGAGAAACATTAAAATGAACATTAAAATTAAAATAGAAGACATCACTTTGAAGCATCCAAATATTACTTTTCTTACCATGCTAGTATGTATGCCGATCAGCTTGTTACTGGCAGTGTCGGTCTCAACCTTATCCATCATGCTCCCGATTGCATGGGTATGCGGTTGGATTTAATGTAGTTATTGGATAGTTTCTGTTCTTTATATAATCTTAATACACAAGCATAGGTGTTAACACTACCTTAAAGTATCTCATGCTAGACTAAGGTGAAATGAAAAAGAAGTTAAGATGAAAAAGAATTTAAGATAAGAAATGGAGGAGTTATGATGGAAACAAGGATACAGTATCTACTTTATCTGGCAGTGCTCGTGGGGCTGGCAATTCCGCTGGGCGGATATATAGGTAAAGTTATGAATGGCGAAAAAACGATCTTAACAAAGATTGCAGTTCCATGTGAGAATTTTATTTATAAGTTGATGGGTGTAAAAAAAGAGGAGGAAATGAATGCAAAGAAATATTTACGCAGTGTCTTATTCTTCTCTGGAGTCAGCTTTGTTTTCTTATTTGTGATGCAAATGATACAAGGCATCTTGCCCGGTAATCCACAGGGATTGGAAGGGGTAAAATGGGATTTATCTTTTAATACGGCAGCCAGTTTTATTACCAATACCAATTGGCAGTCATACAGTGGGGAAAGTACACTTAGCTATTTTACACAGGCGATGGGACTTACCGTTCAAAACTTTGTATCGGCGGCAGTCGGTATTGCAGTACTGTTTGCACTGATTCGAGGATTTATCAAGGTAAAATCCGAGGGACTGGGTAACTTTTGGGTAGATATGACCAGAATCATTCTCTATGTGCTCATTCCGTTTAATATCATACTTTCCCTCTGTCTGGTCGGAGGTGGTGTGGTACAGACATTAAGACCGGCAGAGACAGTCTCCTTATTGGAACCGATTGCAGTGAATCAAGCAGGAGAAATACTGGAAGGTGCTGACATTGATTTGGAACAAAATACGGTTACAATCAACAAAACGGTGATTCCTGATGCTGAAATAGTGACGGAACAGATCATTCCCCTGGGGCCGGCGGCAAGTCAGGTCGCGATTAAACAGTCAGGTACCAACGGCGGCGGTTTTTATGGTGTAAATGCAGCTCATCCTTTGGAGAACCCAAGTCCATTTACCAATATGCTGGAGATGATTTCCATCCTTTTGATTCCGGCTGCACTGTGTTTTACGTTTGGCAGAAATATCAATAATAAAAAACAGGGAATTGCAATTTTTATGGCAATGTTTCTATGCTTGTTGTTAGCACTTTCTGTCATCGGTTTGATGGAACAGAGAGCAACGCCTCAGTTAGTGCAAGACGGAGCTGTGGATATTACGACTCATCAACAGGCCGGTGGTAATATGGAGGGGAAAGAGACACGTTTTGGGATCGCAGCTTCTTCTACATGGGCAGCTTTTACTACAGCGGCCTCCAATGGTTCTGTTAATTCGATGCATGATAGTTATACCCCTCTGGGCGGTATGGTTTTGATGCTCCAGATGCAGTTAGGTGAGGTTGTCTTTGGAGGTACCGGTTGTGGACTGTATGGCATGCTTGGTTTTGCTATTTTGACCGTATTTATTGCCGGATTGATGGTAGGCAGAACGCCAGAATTTTTAGGTAAGAAAATAGAACCTTATGAAATGAAATGGGCAGTTATTGTTTGTCTTGCTACACCTGTTTCTATTCTGGTCAGCAGTGGAATCGCAGCGTTGGTTCCTGAAGTTGCTAATAGTGTACATAATCAGGGCATACATGGATTTTCTGAATTGTTATATACTTTTACCTCTTGTGGAGGGAATAATGGCTCTGCATTTGCAGGATTTGATGCAAATACAGTTTTTTTGAATGTATTATTGGGATTTGTCATGCTATTTGCAAGATTTGTTCCGATTGTTGGTATTCTTTCCATTGCGGGCAGTCTTGTTTCCAAGAAGAAATTAGCAGTTACGGAAGGTACGCTTTCCACTTCCAATGGTTTATTTGTTTTTTTACTGATTTTTGTAGTATTGCTGATTGGTGCATTAAGTTTCTTCCCGGCATTGTCCTTGGGACCGATTGCGGAGTTTTTACAATAGCATCCTCATATAGAAAGGAAGGTATCAATAGATGGATACAAATACAGGAAAAGCATTTGCCGGCAAAAAAATGTTTGGCAGAGCAATGAAAGAATCGATTACTAAACTAAATCCAAAAACACAGGTAAAGAATCCTGTTATGATGCTTGTTTATCTCTCTGCAATCTTAACCAGTATCTTGTGGGTGCTTGCTTTATTTGGAATCAAAGATGTTTCTACAGGATATACGTTTTCGATCGCCTTGATTTTATGGTTTACTGTTTTATTTGCTAATTTTGCGGAAGCGATTGCAGAGGGCAGAGGTAAGGCACAAGCAGACTCGTTACGTGCAGCTCAAAAAGATGTAGAAGCACATAAGATTCCCACGATGGATCAAAAAGATAAAATCACTAAAATATCTTCTGCACTCTTAAAAAAAGGAGATCTGATCCTTGTAACAGCAGGAGAACAAATCCCTGCGGATGGAGAAGTGATTGATGGGGCGGCATCGGTGGATGAAAGTGCAATCACAGGAGAATCAGCACCGGTCATTAGAGAAAGCGGTGGTGACAGAAGTGCTGTGACAGGCGGAACTACCGTGTTATCTGATTGGATCGTTGTGACAGTTACGAGCGAAGCCGGAGAGAGCTTCTTAGATAAGATGATTGCGATGGTGGAAGGCGCTTCCAGGAAAAAAACGCCAAATGAAGTGGCATTACAGATTTTTCTGATTGCATTATCTATTATCTTTATCTTAGTAACGATATCGCTTGATGCGTTTGCCAAATTTTCGGCACAGCAGGCAGGTGTTGTGGATAACATCTCGATTACGACCTTGGTGGCACTTTTGGTTTGCCTTGCCCCTACGACGATAGGTGCTTTATTATCATCAATCGGTATCGCCGGGATGAGCCGTCTTAATCAGGCCAATGTATTAGCGATGAGTGGGAGAGCAATTGAAGCAGCCGGTGATGTTGATATTCTTATGCTGGATAAGACCGGTACGATTACATTAGGTAATCGTCAGGCATGTGCGTTTGTCCCGGTAGATGGCACGAGCCCGCAGGAATTGGCAGATGCGGCACAAGTATCTTCTCTTGCAGATGAAACACCGGAGGGCAGAAGCGTAGTGATCTTAGCCAAGGAGCAATTTAATATACGAGGAAGAAGTCTTTCCGATAAGAATATGACCTTTATTCCTTTTACAGCACAAACCAGAATGAGTGGTGTAGATTATGATGGCAATGAAATCAGAAAAGGAGCTGCTGATTCTGTCAAAGAGTATGTCCTTGCAAATGGTGGAATCTATAGTAAGGAATGTGTGGAAGCTGTAACACGTATTTCAGCACAGGGTGGTACGCCACTTGTGGTAGCAAAGAATCATAAAGTATTGGGTGTCATTCATTTAAAAGATATTATCAAACAAGGTGTGCAGGAAAAGTTTGCGGATATGCGTAAGATGGGGATTAAGACTATCATGATTACAGGAGATAATCCTTTGACTGCAGCAGCGATTGCAGCAGAGGCAGGGGTAGATGATTTCCTTGCAGAAGCAACACCCGAGGGAAAACTATTTATGATTCGTGATTTTCAGGCAAAAGGACATCTGGTAGCGATGACAGGGGATGGAACCAATGATGCACCGGCACTTGCACAGGCAGATGTTGCAGTTGCCATGAATACAGGAACACAGGCCGCCAAAGAAGCCGGCAACATGGTTGATTTAGATTCCTCACCAACGAAACTAATCGATATTGTGCGCATCGGGAAACAACTCCTCATGACACGGGGAAGTCTTACGACTTTTTCCATCGCCAATGATTTAGCTAAATATTTCGCGATTATTCCGGCGATGTTCATGGCACTTTATCCGGGACTGGCGGCGCTTAATATTATGGGGTTACATTCTTCGGAAAGTGCAGTGCTGTCAGCTATTATCTATAATGCACTCATTATTATAGCATTGATTCCGCTAGCACTAAAAGGAGTGAAATACAGAGAAGTATCCGCAGGACAATTATTAAAGCGTAATCTATTAGTCTATGGAGTCGGTGGATTAATTGCACCTTTTATCTGTATTAAAATCATTGATGTGCTGTTGGTAGCAACGCATTTAGTATAAGAAGGGATGGTATTTTATATGAAACAGAATACATTTGGAAAAGCTGTGATCTATTTATTGATTATGACAGTTATTTGTGGATTTTTGTATACAGCATTTATTACAATCATTGCACAGCTTGTTTTTCCGAGTCAGGCAAATGGGAGTTTAATAGAAGTAGATGGAAAAAAATATGGAAGTGAACTGCTTTCACAGCAATTTACAGGGGACTCACATATGTGGGGACGTATGACTAACTTAGATGTGACTACCTTTACAGATGAAACAGGAAAAAGACTCAGCTATGCGTCACCTTCTAATTTAAGTCCATCCGGTGATGAATTTAGTGAACTGGTACAACAGCGTATTCAGGTCATCAGAGAAGCCAATCCACAGATGAAGGATACGCCGATACCGGTAGATTTAGTGACTTGCTCGGGAAGCGGACTGGATCCGCACATCTCACCTGCAGCGGCACAATATCAAGTGGCAAGACTGGCTAAAGCCAATCATCTGAGTGAAGAGGACATTCATCATATTATTCAGCAATGCACTAAGGGGAGATTCTTAGGTGTGTTTGGTGAAAAAACAGTCAATGTATTACAGGTTAATTTGATGTTAGAAGGGATTTTATAAAAACAAGCAAAGAATAAGTTACTTATGTTATAATGATTTTGTTTCCAAATTAGTCGGTTTTTAAATCGAATGAGAGGTGATAACGTTGGACGATTTACGAGAGGATCCGGAACAGATATTAAAACGCATCAAAGAAGAAGCCGAAGTTAAGAACCGCGGACATCTAAAGATTTTTTTTGGATATGCTGCCGGTGTCGGTAAGACCTATGCGATGTTAAAAGCAGCACATTCGGTAAAAAGAAGAGGAGTCGATGTGGTAGTCGGTTATGTGGAGCCACATACAAGACCGGCCACGATATCACTTTTAAGCGGATTAGAACAGATAGCAGTGTTAAATACTGTTTATAAAGGGATTATGATTCATGAATTTGATATTGACAGCACCATACAGCGCAATCCCAAGCTTGTTCTTGTGGATGAATTAGCACATACTAATGCACCGGGATGTCGTCATGAGAAGCGTTATCAGGATGTAGAGGAGTTATTAAAAGCAGGGATCGATGTCTATACCACGGTTAATGTACAGCATATAGAGAGCTTGTATGATATGGTTGCATCGATTACCGGTGTTGCAGTCCATGAGCGGATACCGGATCGATTATTTGATGATGCAGATCAAGTAGAATTGGTTGATATTGAGCCGGAGGAATTGATCGAACGTCTGCATGCCGGTAAGATATATCGAGAGACACAAGCACAAAGAGCTTTGGGTAATTTTTTTGATGTTAAGAATCTAACAGCACTGCGTGAAATCGCATTACGAAGATGTGCAGACCGCGTGAATCGGATGTCGGAAAAGGTACGTCAAATCAATGTTGACAGAGGACAGGCAAATGATTATTATACAGATGAACATATCTTGGTATGTCTGTCTTCTTCTCCAACCAATGCCAAGATCATCCGTACTGCGGCAAGGATGGCAAAGGCTTTTAAAGGAAGTTTTACGGCATTATTTGTGGAAACTACAGAGTATGCTGTGATGAGTGAAGTCGATAAAGCAAGGCTTCGTGCAAATATACATTTAGCAGAGCAGCTTGGTGCGATGATTGAGACTGTTTATGGGGATGATATTCCGTTACAGATTGCAGAATTTGCCAGACTTTCCGGTGTATCAAAGATCGTAATGGGAAGAAATAATGCGACCAGAAAATATTTTTGGAATAAACAAACACTGACTGAAAAGCTAACTGCAGCAGCTCCGAATCTGGATATTTATATTATCCCGGATAGAGAAACACCTAAATTTAAGAATAAGAAATCCACACAGGATACGTTCCAATTTGTTTTTTCGGATATCATAAAAAGTATTCTAATGCTTACCGGTGCAACCCTGCTTGGATTATTGTTTTATTCCTTTGGTATCTCAGAATCCAATATTATTATGGTTTATATCCTGAGTGTTTTAATTACAGCGATTATTACGACCCAAAAACCATATAGTTTAATTTCTTCTTTTGTAAGCGTTCTGGCATTTAATTTTTTCTTTACGGATCCACGTTATAGTTTGAATGCGTATGACAATGACTATCCGATTACGTTTTTTGTTATGTTTATGGCTGCTTTTATAACCAGCACACTGGCTGCCAAGATTAAACAACATGCCATGCAGGCAGCAGAAACTGCTTATCGAACTAAGATATTATTGGAAACAAATCAACTGTTGCAAAAGGGAAAAGGAAAATCAGCGATTGTAACAGTTATTGCCAATCAATTAACAAAGTTATTAAAGAAGGATATAATTTTTTATCTGGCAGAGAATAAAGAACTTATGACACCTTCTGTTTTTACCGTCAATGAGCAAGAGATTGCCAAAGAATACATGAGCGATAATGAAAAAGCAGTAGCTGCCTGGGTTTACAAGAATAACAAACATGCAGGGGCAACCACCAATACTCTGGGCAGTGCCAAGTGTCTATATTTGGCAATCAGGGTCAATGATACGGTATATGGGGTAGTGGGGATTGCACTTTCAAAAGAACCCATGGATTCCTTTGAACACAGTATTGTGTTATCTATCCTCGGAGAATGTGCATTGGCACTGGAGAATGAAAAGGCAGTTAGAGAACGGGAAGAAAGTGCGATTCTTGCTAAAAACGAACAACTCAGAGCCAATCTACTACGTGCCATTTCGCATGATTTGCGTACACCGCTTACTTCTATTTCCGGGAATGCAGGGATCTTACTGGCAAGCGCTGATGCGATAGACGATGCTAAAAAACAACAGCTCTATACCGATATTTATGATGACTCGCTTTGGCTTATTACGCTCGTTGAGAATCTGCTGTCAGTTACCAGGATTGAAGATGGTACGATGAACCTGCGGATGAATCCGGAACTGATAGATGAGGTAATCACGGAGGCTCTATTACACATTAATCGTAAAAGTATAGAACATACCATCGTCGTAGAGCAGTCGAATGAATTTATTATGGCTAACATGGATGCGAGACTGATCGTGCAGGTGATTATCAATATGGTAGACAATGCAATCAAGTATACGCCGGAACATTCTAAGATTACGATTCGGGTGGAAAAGGCAGAAACCATGGTCATCGTAGAAATAGCAGATAACGGAGGTGGCATCCCGGAGGAAGCGAAAGCAAAGATTTTCGATATGTTTTATACATTGACTTCCAAGATAGCCGATAGCAGAAGAAGCCTAGGTCTTGGACTGGCGTTATGTAAATCAATTATTACGGCACATGGTGGAGAAATATCGGTTCTTGATAACCAACCACATGGTACGATATTTCGCTTCACATTACCTGCTAAGGAGGTAGTCCTACATGAATAAAGCACAAGTTCTTATTGTTGAAGATGATGCAGCAGTCCGTAACCTGATCTCTACCACACTGGAAACACATCATTATAAGTTCCATACGGCAGCTACCGGAGAAACGGCTATTTTAGAGGCTCTTTCTTATAATCCGGATGTTGTATTGTTAGATTTAGGGCTTCCTGACATGGATGGGATTGAGATTATAAAGAAGATACGTTCTTGGTCTTTGATGCCCATCATAGTGATTAGTGCCAGAAGCGAAGATACCGATAAAATCGATGCTTTGGATGCCGGTGCCGATGATTATTTAACCAAGCCTTTTTCAGTGGAAGAATTACTTGCAAGATTACGGGTTACTTTTCGTAGACTGAATTATGTAGAAAGTAATGAAAATGTACATAATGCGGTATTTACCAATGGAGCATTAAAGATTGATTATGCGGCTGGATGTGCCTATATGAGTGATAGAGAACTGCATTTGACACCGATTGAATTTAAACTTTTGTCTCTTTTATCAAAGAATGTGGGAAAGGTCTTGACCCATGCTTTTATTACGCGTGAAATATGGGGAAGTGCATGGGAAAACGATGTTTCATCGCTGCGTGTATTTATGGCTACGCTTCGCAAAAAAATCGAAACGGATGCTTCCTCACCACAATATATTCAGACGCATGTCGGAGTAGGGTATCGCATGCTGCGAGTATGATTTGACATAAATTTATCAATCAATTTATCAAGCAAAGTAACTTGACTTCATACGAAAAAACAGATACTATATTATTGTAAACCAATTTAATCATCAAGGTGTAACCTATGAAAGTAGGATCAATATGGGAAGCAATGCATTTTTTGATATAGCTGCTCTAATTAATGTACTATTAATTTTATTTACCCTATATCTTAGATACCAAAATCCTTCGGCAGAGAATGTGATGCTGAGGGCTTTAGTGTGGGTTTCGGTCATATCGATTGGACTTGATCTTTTAGTAGTCTTTGCAGAGACCAATCCATATTTATTTTATCTTCCTATTTTGTATATGATAGAGTGGTTTTATTTTCTATTTCGTAATGCACTTATGATTCTGTATATCGTATATCTTATCACAATAACGGATACAACCTATGTACTGAAAGATGGTACCATCTATACCTTGGGAGCCGTTATTATAACGGATGTCTTAGTATTTCTGCTTAGTATATTCAACAAATGTATTTTTTATTTTGACGAAAGACGAATCTATCACCGAGGATCGGCATTGTGGATTCTTTATGTTACCACGCTGATTTGCTGTGTGTTTTCCATTCTTTATATTAAAAAATATGGCAAAGGAATCGATAAATCTCGTAGAATTTCGCTGTATTTATTTCCGATTATTCCTATTATAACATCAGTCATACAACTTTTTTTCCCACAGCTGGTGGTGGAAGCATATGGCGTTTCCATTAGCTTAATGTGGCTGTTTTTTCATATTGCAAAACCGGAGCAGTTGTTAGAATCCAAGACAGGTGCTTTAAATAAATCAACGTTTGCATCGGATGTTTCTAAGGTCTTGTTTGCCGGACGAAAAGCATATATCATAGGGGTCGCTATCTGTGATTTTGAACTTTTCAGACGAAGCTATGGCTTTAAATTAACGCAAGTTTATCTTAGACAAATCACAGTGTATCTGCAGCATCTCAGCCGCAGACACAGGGTATATTATATTGGAAAAGGGCACTTCTGCATTATGATGGAGCAAAAATACATCGAAGCTACAGAAGCGGAGGCTTCGATTATTAATCAACGCTTTATGGAGAAGTGGACCTGGGAGGATTTAAGTATCAATATAGAAACTGCCATTACTTCCATGGAGGTAAAGAATCCTATCTCAAACGTGGATCAGGTATTTGATTATATGGATTGTTTATCCGAGAAAGACAACAGTCAGATAAAGGGTGTCTATCCCATTACAGCACTGGATATTACCAATCAACAAAGGACAGCAGATATTGAGAGAGCCATCGATATAGCACTGTCACAAGGAACGCTGCAGGTATATTATCAACCTATCTACGACACGCAGGAAAAAAGTATTGTTGCCGCAGAAGCGTTGGTTCGTATGTTTGATGAGAAACTGGGAATGGTATCACCGGAGGAATTTATTCCGATTGCAGAACAGTCCGGTAAGATTATTAAGATTGGTAACTTTGTATTCCGTGAGGTATGCAAGTTTATACTGCAGGAACAGATCTATAAAAGAGGGATTCAATATATCGAAGTCAACCTTTCAGTTGTGGAATGTATGCAGGCAGAGATGGCTTCTCAATTATTACAGGTGATAGAAGAATATCATATTGACAGTAATCAGGTTAATTTTGAGATTACAGAAACAGCGGCGGCATCCAATATAGAGATGTTGTCCATTAATATGCATAAGTTATTTAATCACGGGATTCGCTTCTCACTGGATGATTATGGTACGGGTTATTCTAATATCAGCTATATGCTGGATTTACCATTCCAGATTGTCAAGATCGATAAATCGATTCTGTGGTCATCCTTTAACAATCCCAAAGCGATGATAGCCATGCATAGCAGTATTCGTATGATTCAGGATATGGGTATGAAGATCGTAGTGGAAGGCGTGGAAACCAAAGAGATGGTGGATAAGTTAGAAGAACTGGGATGTGACTATTTGCAGGGTTATTATTTTGCGAAACCACTTCCACCGAATCAGTTTGTGGCTATGTTATAGATCAGGATGGAGCGGGACGATGATCACGACAAATAACCAAGAAAAGTCTAAACAGAATAAAAAGAAAATCATAGCTTTCTTTTATCGATCTATCAGACCACAAGTGCTATTTGCTGTTATCTTTGCGATTGCACTTCTTTTTCTGCTTGGATTAAAAATATTTCCCAATAGTGCGGCACCAAAAGTAGAAACGCTTGCGGCACAAACCTTTGATGAAAATTGGAGAGTGGAATCAACCGGCCAGTTAATCACACTTCCGCGTGTTATAAAGACAAAGGCGGATGACCAAATATCGATTACAAAGGTGATTCCGCAGAATTGTAATCAAGGAAATGAATTTTATCTGGCATTACAATCTTCCTGGCAATCGGTGCAGGTTTCTTTGGATAATACGCTGATCTATGAATATTATACACAGGGCGGTAAGTATTTTCAAATAGCACCGCCACCTTTTTATCATTTGGTTCGGATCCCTGCCAATGTGGGAGGGCAGACGCTCCGTATTACCTACAGTTCTCCACTCGATAACTATGGCGGTGTGCTGAATGAGGTGAAGATAGGGAATCAATATGATTTGACGATTGCACATATTGAACCAAGTGTAAATGCATGCATTATGTGTTTTGCTATTCTTATTATTGGATTTTTCACAGTCTTATTATGTGTCTATATGCATCACAAGATAGGCACTTCCAATCATTTATTTTATGTGGGTATCTTTTCGATGATTGTGGCTGTATGGTCGGCGTGTGAGACTAAATTGGGACAATTTATGATGAGCAATCCTGAATTCAATATCTATCTGACTCTATTTTGTGTCTTTTTGTTGCCGATTCCATTATTGATGTTTTTCCGCGATAATTTTAAGGGATGGATGAGACGGGTTTATAATGTTTTGATTTATTTCTATACCTTGCATTTTGTGATAAGACTTATTTTACAGGTTACCAATGTTTTTGGCATTTATCGTAGCTATGCTATTTATATTCAAGTGAGTGCATTGGTGCTTCTGTGGATCGTAATCAGCAATATTTACTGTTATATCAAATATAAAGAGAGACAAACGTTGTTTTCGATGGTTGCCATTGTTATTTTTATGTTCTTTGCATCCATTGATATGGCTCGATTTTTATTTGGTAATCTCATGCTGACCAATACGGGAGATCCTTTTATATTCTTTCGGATAGGGATCTTATTCTTTACCTTTATCCTGGTATATTCGATGATGGAAGAGATTATCCGCTATTATCAGGCCAGCATCGAAGCCAATGCCTATAAGAAATTAGCTTATACGGATAGCCTGAGCCAATTGAATAACAGAACTTATCTATTGGAATTATACCCAAGTATCTTTAAGAATGCGATTCGAAAAGAGATTATGGTAGCTATGGTTATGCTGGATATTGATAATTTTAAGAGCTATAATGATAATTACGGGCATGTGGCAGGTGATAAGGTGATTCATGAGATTGCCCAGACCATCAGACAGAATGTGACTCATCCGCTAGACACAGCGATTCGATATGGTGGAGAAGAGTTCCTTGTGGTACTGTCTAACACCACCAAAGAGGAAGTGAGTACCCTTACCAATGTGATTAGGAGAGATATCTCTAACTTACGTCTGATTCATACATATAGTGAGATATCTTCTTATGTTACGGTATCACAGGGAATCTATTGTGCAGTTCCAAAAGAAGATGACACATTGGTTTCTTTTGTAGAGCGGGCAGATAAAGCACTTTATCGTGCAAAAGAAAATGGAAAAAATCAGATTGTTTTCTATTGACATACGAATAGGTAAATGTGATAATGAAACACAAAAATGAAAAGGTTGGTGAATCGTATGAACGGTGCAGATGCAATGGTAAAATGTCTGGAACTGGAAGGCGTATCTGTGATATTCGGATATCCGGGTGTGGCGATATGCCCTTTTTATAATAGTTTGCTGGAGACGGATATAGATGCCATCTTGGTTCGAACAGAGCAAAATGCGGCACATGCGGCAAGTGGATTTGCACGTGTGACCGGAAAAGTGGGAGTCTGTACAGTCACATCGGGACCGGGGGCTACAAATCTAATTACAGGGATTGCAACTGCTTTTGCAGACAGTATTCCGCTTATCTGTATTACAGGTCAGGTGGAGAGTGAACTCATAGGCAGTGATGTATTTCAAGAGGCAGATATCACAGGAGCGGTAGAATCTTTTGTAAAATACAGTTATTTAATTAAGAGCGTAGCTGATATTCCAAGAGTGATGAAAGAGGCTTTTTATATCGCTAATAGTGGCAGAAAAGGGCCTGTTTTAATTGATATTCCAAGTGACATCCAGAACGCTGCATTAAAGAATTTTGTTTATCCGGAAACAGTTAATCTACGCACCTATAAGCCTACTGTAAATGGGCATGCTGTACAGATTAAAAATGTTATGAAGGAGCTGGAACGTGCCAAAAGACCTATCTTATGCGTAGGCGGGGGTGTCTTTTTAAGTGACGGTGTAGACGAACTAAGGACTTTTGTAGATAAATATGAGATACCGGTAGTCTCTACTTTGATGGGGATCGGTGTTATGCCTACCAAACACAAGCTGTATTATGGGATGGTGGGTAATAACGGCAAAAATTATGCCAACAGAGCTATGAATGAATCCGATCTCTTGATTATGGTGGGTGCGAGGGTAGCAGACAGAGCCATTAGTCAACCGGATCTTATCATGGAAAATAAAGTGTTGGTTCATATTGATGTAGATCCGGCAGAGATTGGTAAAAATGTAGGTGCTACCATTCCCTTGGTAGGGGATGTGAAGCATATCTTTAGAGATTTTTTGGAACAGGAGGTAGCTTGCGAACATACTGCATGGATAGCGACCTTAAATGAATATAAAGAGAACATGCAAGCGATAAGAGTCCCGAATCCGGACTATGTGGATCCGGCAGCATTTATTAGGATTCTATCCGATAAGATGAAGAAGGATGCGGTTTATGTGGCAGATGTGGGGCAGAATCAGATGTGGTCCTGTGATAATTATATCGTCAGAGATGGCAGATTCTTAACGTCAGGCGGCATGGGTACGATGGGATATTCGATTCCGGCAGCGATGGGAGCCAAAAGAGGAGATATGTCTAAGCAGGTGGTGGCAGTATGCGGCGATGGTTCTTTTCAGATGTCCATGATGGAGTTTGCCACGATAAGACAGAATAAGATTCCGGTAAAAGTGATTGTATTTAACAATCAGTATCTTGGACTGGTAAGAGAATATCAAGAGCGGACTTATCAAGGGAAATATGCGATGGTAGATTTATCCGGCAATCCTAATCTGGAAAAATTAGCAGAAGCGTATGAGATGCCTTTTACCAGAGTGCATCATATGGAACAGATAGAACAGGTCATAGAAGAGTTCTTGAGGGAGGATACGACTGCATTGATGGAATGCATCCTTGATCCGATGGATACTACAAAGTAAAATCCCGAATCTGGAAGGAGTAGATTGGATATGAAGAGAATATATTCTGTATTGGTTGAAAATAGAGCCGGCGTGTTATGTAAAGTTGCAGGACTGTTCTCAAGAAGATGTTATAATATTGACAGCTTGGCAGTGGGAGAAACTGATAATCCGGAGATCTCACGTATGACGATCGTCTCCAGCGGAGATAAACGTACGATTGAGCAGATAGAAAAGCAGCTAAATAAAAAATTAGATGTCATTAAAGTAAAAACATTTAATGAAGAACAGAGCATCAGCCGTGAATTAATGCTTTTAAAGGTCAAATATAACAAAGGGAATCGAAGAGATATCCTGGAGATCTGTGCGGTCATGAAGGCTGATATTGTAGATACCTCTAAGTATCATATGGTGATTCAAATCTGTGATATGCCTGAGAAGATTACCTCTTTTCTCAATATGCTTCAGTCAATCAGTATCGTAGAAGTGGCAAGAACAGGAACGCTTGCATTAACAAAATGCAGTGAAAGCGATGCATAAATGATATGATAAAAGACACCATAAAAGATACCCTGCAAGGCTAGCTATCATAACTATAAGCTATGCAAAGAATAACTTATGGTAATAGTGACTAAAAAAGCAGCCTTTTCATCACTATTTTATTGACAAATCCGATAATTCTTGCTAAAATACAAACGAATCAAGGAATAGGAAAGAAGAGAACGCTATGCATAGAAAAGTATTTCAGTTATTAGTCGATAATACATCCGGTGTATTGAGCCGTATCTCCGGGCTATTTAGCCGTAGAGGATATAATATTGAGAGTATTACAGCAGGTGTTACTGCAGATCCCAGATTTACCAGGATCACGATAGTGACTTCCGGTGATGATGAGATTCTCGATCAGATAGAGAAACAGGTTTCCAAGCTGGTCGATGTTCGTAATATCAGAGAATTAAAGCCGGATGAAAGTGTATATAGAGAATTATGCTTGATAAAGATAGAGGCAACACCGGAGCAAAGAGAATCCGTGGTAGCAGTTGTGAATATCTTTAGAGCTAATATAGTGGATGTGGCACCCGGTTCTCTTGTGATTGAATTAACAGGGAATCAAGGAAAGATAGAAGCCTTTATCGGGTTATTGGAAGGCTATCGCATCTTAGAGATAGCAAGAACAGGGATTGCAGGACTACATCGTGGTAAAGACAAAGTCCTGTGGTTAGAAGATTAACGAAGGGAAACCTTGCAGTTATAGATAACAGCTACATAAGAAAGTTAAAATAATGTTAAATGGAGGAAAAGAACATGGCAAAGATTTATTATCAGGAAGATTGTAACTTATCATTATTGGAAGGTAAGACAATTGCTATTATTGGTTATGGCAGTCAGGGACATGCACATGCATTAAACGCAAAAGAATCAGGATGCAATGTCATTATTGGACTTTATGAAGGTTCTAAATCCTGGGCAAGAGCAGAAGAGCAGGGATTTAAAGTATATACAGCAGCAGAAGCTGCAAAGCTTGCAGATATTATTATGATTTTAATTAATGATGAGAAACAGGCAGCTATGTATAAGAAAGATATTGAACCCAACTTAGAAGAGGGCAATATGCTGATGTTTGCACATGGTTTTGCAATTCATTTTAATCAGATTATTCCGCCTAAGAATGTAGATGTGACGATGATTGCACCTAAGGGACCGGGACATACTGTAAGAAGTGAGTATCAGGCAGGAAAAGGAGTACCTTGTTTGGTAGCAGTACAGCAGGATGCAAGTGGAAAAGCATTGGATATGGCACTTGCGTATGCACTGGCAATCGGTGGAGCAAGAGCAGGTGTTCTTGAGACTACCTTTAGAACAGAGACAGAAACAGATCTTTTTGGAGAACAGGCTGTCTTGTGTGGTGGTGTATGTGCACTTATGCAGGCAGGCTTTGAGACTTTGGTAGAGGGTGGATATGATCCTAAGAATGCTTACTTTGAATGTATCCATGAGATGAAGCTTATCGTAGACTTGATTTATCAATCCGGTTTCCAGGGAATGAGATATTCTATCTCAAACACAGCAGAATATGGTGATTATATCACCGGTTCTAAGATTATTACACCTGAGACCAAAAAGACTATGAAAAAGATTTTGTCAGATATTCAAGATGGTACTTTTGCAAAAGATTTCTTGCTGGATATGTCAGAAGCGGGTGGTCAGGCACACTTTAAAGCGATGAAGAAACTGGCTGCAGAACATCCGTCAGAAGTAGTTGGAGCGGAGATACGTAAACTGTATAGTTGGAATAATGAGAACGAGAAATTTATCAATAATTAATTTTGTCAAAAAAGCAGTCACTACACTAACTTTTTTATAGTTAGAGCAGTGACTGCTTTTTGTTGTGCAAATTTATTAAATAAATATAATCCATCATTTTTTCTATGAAAAAGAGGAATAAAATGGTATACTGAAAGAGTATGAAAAAAGATTATAATAATAAACAATTTAGATAATAAACAGTAGAAATGAGACAGCCAATGACCAACGAGAAGATACAATATAATAATGGACATAGACATAAAAGTAAAAATAATAATCATAAGATATATATAGGGATAATAACTACACTCTTATTGGCAGTGGGTATGTTTATAGCACTTGTTATATATTCTAATACCTTGCAAAGAAGTTTCCAGAGCGAGATTATATCTTCCTTGAAAGAATCTGCGAATCAGAGTGTTGCGATTTTGCAAAATAAGATAGCAGGTAAAATAGATTTGCTGATGGAAATATCAGATAGAATCAGTACCCTACCTATCAAAGACTACCAAAAGACAGTAGATGGTCTGGATGATACCTGTGCACGTTACCATTTTAAGAGAATGGGTATTATCCTGCCGAATGGAGATGCCTATAGTACCGATCAACAATTTATGAATCTGTCAGATCGGTCTTATTTTAAAAATGCAATGCAGGGAATAAGCACCATATCAGATACGCTGATTGATAGAATCGGTGGCGAGAGTATCAATGTTTATAGTACACCGATCTATGAAGATAATCATATCGTTGGGGTATTGTTTGCGACCTATGCCAGCAATGATCTACGCAACCTATTAGCGGTTCCGACTTTTGAAGGAGAGGGATATCTGTATCTGGTTAATCGAGAGGGTACTTGTATTATTGATTCGAGTCATCCAAAGAGTTATAAGAACATGAAGAACTTATTTGATTCCATGCTAACTTTGGACAGCAATAATAAAGACGAAGTGGCTACCTTAAGGGAACATCTGCAGAAGGGACAAGAGGGATATATTAAATTTAATAACCACGGATATCGCTATATGTATTATGCACCACTTGGCGTAAATGATTGGAATGTCATCACCGTAATCTCAGCCGATGTACTGGAAAAGAAGATGAATCAGGTTATGTATAAAACATATTCATTGAGTGCATCGCTGCTTGCTATTTTTATTATGACATTAGGCTATATCCTAATCACACAGAGGAAAAACAGACAGATCATCATGGATATTGCGTATGTTGATCCATTGACAGGAGGATATTCTTATGCAAAATTTCAAAAAGAATTTCCGGCTGTCCTGGCAGATGTGACTCGTAAAGCTGCGATACTGAATCTGGATATTGATGATTTTAAATTTATTAACGATGCTTTTGGATACCGGGAAGGAGATAATCTGATTCGCTATATTTGGAATATATTATCAACCTGGGTAGAAAAAGATGAATTATATGCACATCAGTCTGCGGATGTATTTGTGGCATTGGTATTTTATGATGAGGAAGAAAAGCTAAGAGAACGCCTGGATGATTTATGTGAACAGCTGCAGCATTATTATATTAGACATAATAATAAAGTCAGGATAGTGCCGGCTATTGGGATTCATGAGATTATGAATAAAACACAGTCACAGGATTCTTTCATAGATGCAGCCAGACTGGCTCGTAAGACAGTAAAAGGTAAGATGGATATCTTCTATGCCTTCTATGATGAAGCGATTAAAGAATCTATCTATCATGATAAAGAGATAGAAGCTACCATGCAGGATGCATTGAATAACCATGAATTTATCGTCTATTATCAGCCTAAATATAATGCAGATACGCAACAAATCGAAGGGGCAGAGGCCTTGGTTCGGTGGCAGAAAAAAGATGGAACGCTGGTTCCACCGAATGATTTCATTCCATTATTTGAGAGAAACGGATTTATCACAGCAGTCGATAGCTATGTGTTTAAATCAGTATGCAGATTCCAACGTTCTTTGATGGATCAGGGTATTACACCGGTACCGATCTCGGTCAATCTGTCAAGGATGCATATTTATGATTTGGATTTTATAGAAAAATACACAACTTATATGGAGCAGCTACAGATACCGATATCCTATATCCAGTTAGAGATTACAGAAAGTGCGATCAGCGATAATCAAGCGTTGCTTCTCGATGTTTTAAATCGCCTGCATCAATTAGGGTTCCTTATTTTGTTAGATGATTTTGGAACAGGATATTCGTCAATGCTTATGCTGAAGAATCTGTCTATTGATGTACTAAAAATAGACAAAAGCTTTGTAGATAATATAGGAGATCATCGTGGTAATAAGATTATCGATGGCATTATCAGTTTGTCACAGTCATTGGATATCAGTATTACGGCAGAGGGAGTAGAACAACAAAGTCAGTATGAATATTTAAAAATGCGGGGTTGTAACCATATTCAGGGATATTACTTTGCAAAGCCTATGGCAGAAGCTGCTTTTAAAAAATTATTATAAAATGGAAATGGAGTTGAACAATGACACTATTCGAAGCGAAGACAGCGAGGGATTATGTGATCAAAGGAGTATTCGTTGAAGAGACTATAACCAGGCGATTAGAAGCACTTGGATTAAATGACGGAACGATTCTTCATATCCTAACGAGAAAGAAAAATGGAGCATTGATTATCATGGTACGGGGAACCAGGCTTGCACTTGGAAAACACATCTCCTCAGGGATTGAGATTGAAGAAGCGGAGGACTCACTGCATGAATAAAGAGATTAGAGTTGCGTTTGTTGGGAATCCTAATTGTGGGAAGACCACATTATTTAATGCGATGACAGGTTCTAAATTAAAAGTAGCTAATTGGCCAGGCGTTACGGTGGAGAAAAAGGAAGGGGAGACTTCGTATGAAGGATTTACGATGCATCTCGTGGATACCCCCGGCATCTATTCCTTATCCTGCTATACAATAGAAGAAAAAGTTACCAGAGCATGCATTATGGATGATGAAATAGATGTTATTGTAAATATCCTAGACGCATCCTCGATGGAACGTAATCTATATCTGACACTGCAGTTGTTAGAGCTTGGAAAACCGGTAGTTTTAGCACTTAATATGATGGATATTGTCAAGGAAAGAGGTCTTGAGATTGATTTACACCGTCTGCCTGAGATGCTAGGTGGGATACCTGTAGTCCCGGTTTCAGCAGCTAAGAGAACCGGTATCGATATCCTGTCTCATGCGATTGTGCATCACTATGAGGAAGGACCAACAGGCATGATCGTGCAATATTCAGATGTGATTGAAGATAAGATCGCAAAACTGGAGATTATGTTGGGTGCACATTATCCCAAGCATGCTTCTTTGCGTTGGCATGCGATTAAATTACTAGAATATGACGAAGATGTCAGGAATGAACACCCGATTGAGATCGTCAATATAGCGGATAAGAACTACGAGAAACAGATTATACAGCGTAAATATGAATATATCGATACAATTGTAGATGAGGTACTGTTTCATCGAAATGAAAAAGTACAAAGAACAGATCAAATTGATAAATTACTGACGCATCCTATTTTTGGTGTTCCTATTTTTTTCCTAATCATGGGTTTAGTGTTTTTTTTGACCTTTACAGTAGGAGATGCTTTAAAAGGTGTATTTGAAGTTGTATTGCATTATTTTTCTACGGGAGTAAATCAATTTTTGCTATCGGTAGGCACTTCCGACTGGATGGTATCGTTGGTGGTAGATGGTATTATAGCCGGTGTGGGTGGTATCTTGACTTTTTTACCCAATATTGCGATCCTGTTTTTTGCACTTGCTATCTTAGAGGACAGTGGATATATGGCACGTGTGGCTTATGTGATGGACGGTATTATGGGTAAGGTTGGATTGTCAGGCAAAGCATTTTTGCCGATGATTCTGGGATTTGGTTGTACGGTTCCTGCTATTATGGCCACCAGAGCATTGGAAACAGAACATGATAGGCGAAAAACGATGATTATTACACCTTTTATGTCATGCTCGGCCAGATTACCCATCTATGTATTGTTTTCCGGTATGTTTTTTCCGCATTATCCATATCTGATTGCTTTTTCTATGTATGTAATCGGGTTGGTATTGGCAATACTGGTTGCACTGGTTATGAATCGGTGGGAGAAAGGCCGGAATAACGACACGCTCCTGATTGAACTCCCCGAATATAAGAGACCTAATGCAAGAACCATTCGTATCTATGTATGGACTAAATTAAAGGATTATTTAACCAAAGCAGGTACTACCATTTTTATTGCATCCATTATTATATGGTTCTTATTAAATATGGGTTTTACAGGGCGTGTGACAGATACTTCCTCCAGCTTTGGTGCTTCCATAGGACGTCTTTTAGTGCCGATATTAACACCCATTGGATTAGGAATGTGGCAGATTGCAGTTGCATTAATCGCAGGTATCTCAGCGAAAGAAGTGGTGGTGTCGAGCTTTGCGGTGTTGTTTGGTGTAGCCAATGCTAATTCAGATACCGGGATGCAGATGCTTGCACAGAATATGCAAACTATGGGTTTGGAGTTTGGCCCGATGAATGCTTATGCACTGATGGTGTTTTGTCTTTTGTATACGCCTTGCGTAGCAACCCTTGCTACGATTCATAAAGAAAGCAATTCCTGGAAGTTTACCGGTAAAGTAATCGTATTTCAATTATTATTTGCATGGTGCATGACGTTTCTGGCTTTTAGAATCGGTTGTATCCTTTTTTAAACTTGATTTTAGTGTAAATATGTGTCAGAATAAGAAAAGTTGTAAAAAGGTATCTATTAAAAGATACCTTTGAAAGAATGGTATTATAGGGAGGATATATGAGAGGAATTGATACTCAGGTTAAAAAAACAAGAAGAAGAGTATTCAAAGAAGTAGCTAATCTGGCTTATACTTCTAAGAATTTAATCGATGATATGGAGGCACTGCCTTATAAAATCGTAAATACGGTAGACCCGGAATATTGGGAGAGCATCTATAGAGAGAGGGCTGTCGTCAGAGAACGGTTACGTCTTGCAATGGGTATGTCCCTGCGACCTGAAAATCAACCTGTGCATGTAACACAGGGACTTGAAGAGAGCAATATTGCAGAGAAATATTATGAACCACCTCTTATGCAGGTTATACCATCTGCTTGCAATGCATGTCCTGAGAATCAATATGAAGTAACTAATAAATGCATGGGCTGTTTGGCACATCCATGCAGAGAAGTGTGCCCTAAGGATGCTATTTCCATGATTAATGGTAAATCCTATATCGACCAGTCGAAATGTATTCATTGTGGTAAATGTAAAGCTATCTGTCCCTATGATGCTATTTCACATCAGGTTCGCCCTTGTGCGGCAGCCTGCGGGGTCAATGCCATCAAAAGTGACGCACAAGGACGAGCTTCGATAAACAATGAGCTGTGTGTATCCTGTGGTCAGTGTATGGTAAATTGTCCTTTTGGAGCAATCGCTGATAAATCACAGATATTCCAATTAATCCGTGCCCTTCAATCCGGCAAGAAGATCATAGCGCAGGTCGCACCTGCTTTTGTTGGCCAATTTGGACAGGCAACTCCGGATATGATTAAGGCTGCATTGAAAGAACTGGGATTTGCAGATGTTTATGAGACCGCGATAGGTGCTGATATGGGAGCGATTGCAGAGACCGAACATTATGTACACGAAGTGGCAACAGGGAATCTGCCATTTTTGTTAACATCCTGTTGTCCTTCTTGGTCCATGCTTGCTAAAAAATTCTTCCCGGAGACGATTGATAATATCTCGAATGCTTTGACACCGATGGTCGCGACTGCCCGTAAGATTAAAGAAGAACATCCGGATGCAGATGTTGTATTTATTGGACCTTGTGCTTCTAAAAAATTAGAGGCGATGAGAAGAACGGTTCGTTCCGATGTTGCTTTTGTGATTACCTTTGAAGAATTAGTCGGTATGTTTGAAGCCAAAGGGATCCTCGTAGATGAGATTAAGACCATGGAGAAGATGATGGATGCTACTGCAGCAGGCCGTGGATATGGCGTTGCAGGCGGTGTTGCCAGTGCGATAGAAGAGTGTATCCATGAATATTATCCGGATGTGGAAGTGAAAATAGAACATGCGGAGAGCTTATCAGACTGTAAGAAGATGCTGATGCTTGCCAAAGCCGGCAAAAAAAATGGCTGTTTAATCGAAGGCATGGCATGCCCGGGAGGCTGCGTCGCAGGTGCAGGAACCAATATTGCGGTGATGAAGGCTGCCAAAGAAGTGATAGAATTTAAAGAAGCTGCGATAGAGAGACTACCTAAAAAAGAGGATTAAAGATGACTAAAATAAGAACAAGATTTGCACCAAGTCCAACAGGAAAAATGCATGTAGGCAATCTGCGTACCGCTCTGTATGCATACTTGATTGCAAAACATGAAGATGGAGATTTTATTATCAGAATTGAAGATACCGATCAGGAGCGATTTGTAGAAGGAGCTGTCGATATTATCTACAGAACGCTGGCAATGACCGGATTGTTGCATGATGAAGGGCCGGACAAAGATAAAGGAGTCGGACCTTATGTGCAGAGTGAAAGACAGGCACAGGGATTGTATCTGACTTATGCCCGTAAGCTTATTGAAAAGGGAGAAGCCTATTATTGCTTTTGTGACAAAGAGAGACTGGCAACGCTTAATCACACCATTGATGGAAAAGAAATCAATGTATATGATAAACATTGTCTCTCCTTATCAAAAGAAACCATTGAGCAGAATCTGGCTTCCGGAATGCCTTATGTGATTAGACAAAATAATCCAACCGAGGGTACGACTACTTTTTCGGATGAGATATACGGAGACATCACGGTAGATAATACGGAATTAGATGATATGATTTTGATTAAATCGGATGGCTATCCAACCTATAATTTTGCCAATGTGGTAGATGATCATCTGATGGGCATTACCCATGTGGTTCGTGGCAATGAGTATTTGTCTTCTTCGCCTAAATATAACAGGCTCTATGAAGCTTTTGGTTGGGAAATACCTGTGTATGTGCATTGTCCGTTGATAACAGATGAAGAACATCATAAATTATCCAAACGTTGTGGACATTCTTCCTATGAAGATTTAATCGAGCAGGGATTCTTGACAGAGGCTGTAGTTAATTATGTTGCACTGCTTGGATGGAGTCCGGAGGATAATGAAGAGATCAATACATTAGAAGAACTGGTACATAAATTTGACTATCATCACATGTCAAAATCGCCGGCTGTTTTTGATTACACAAAGCTTAAGTGGATGAATGGTGAATATATCAAAGCGATGGATGATGACATTTTTTACAAGATGGCAGAACCGGAACTAAAGAAAGCGATTACCAAACCGTATGATCTTAAAAAGATTGCCGGAATGGTTAAGACCCGAATCGAAGTATTTAAGGAGATTCCGGCATTGGTTGATTTCTTTGAGAAATTACCGCAATATGATGTTGTGATGTACACCCATAAGAAGATGAAGACGAATACAGAGACTTCCTTGGAAGTACTGAACGAGTTGTTACCGCTCTTAGAAGCACAGGAGGATTACAGCAACGATGCACTCTATCAGTTGATTGTATCTTATGTGGAGCAAAAAGGCTGTAAGAATGGATATGCGATGTGGCCTATTCGAACAGCAGTATCCGGGAAGCAGATGACTCCTGCGGGTGCAACCGAGATTATGGAGATCCTTGGAAAAGAAGAATCTTTAAATCGAATACGAACAGGAATCTCTTTATTACAGAATGCCTGATACCCCTATGAATTCATCGCAGATGACTGCGATACAACACGGAGAAGGTCCTATGCTATTATTAGCGGGACCCGGTTCCGGTAAAACTTATGTTATCACACATCGTATTCAATACCTGATTAAACATGCAAAAGTGCTTCCCACTGATATTTTAGTGATTACATTTACCAAAGCTTCTTCTGTCGAGATGCAGGAACGTTTTCAAAAATTGATGGAAGACGATTACTATCCTGTTACATTCGGAACATTCCATGCTATTTTCTTTCATATTCTTCAACATGCTTATCATTTTACTTATTCCAATATCATTACAGAACAAGAAAAACAAGAATATATGAATATTTCGTTGTCTGAATTGCCGGAACAGACTTTACAGGAAATGTCGGAAAACGATTCGGTTTCTTTACTGTTGGCAGAGATAGGAAAGGTAAAGAATCAGGGGATATCAATTGCCAACTATCATGCTACGATATGTGACGAAGATGTTTTTCGTACTATTTATGTTACTTATCAAAATATTTTAAAACAACATCATAAGATTGATTTTGATGATATGTTGTTACTGTGTTATACCCTGCTGCAACAAAACAAAGAGATTCGTACAAGGTGGCAGGCACAATACCGTTATCTTCTCATTGATGAATTTCAGGATATTAATCAGTTGCAATATGCTATTGTGAAGCAGTTGGCTCATCCTTGTAATAATATCTTTGCAGTGGGAGATGATGATCAGGCAATCTATGGATTCCGTGGTTCAAAACCGGAGATTATGAAGCGATTTTTAAATGAATACCATGCTGCAGAAGGATTTCTTGCGATTAATTATCGTAGCACGGATGCTATCCTACAAGCTTCACAGCAGGTAATCAGTGAAAATAAGGATCGATTTGTGAAACATACAAGGAGCAATAAGCAGTCAGAAAGAGCAGAACCGGTAATGTTACATGCCTTTCCAACCAAAAGAGAAGAACATGATACGATCCTACAGTTGATTGAACAATATCATACGCAGCATGACTTTAGTGAGATTGCGATAATCTACCGTACCAACTATGGAGCCTCGAGTCTGAGCGAACAGTTAGTAGAACATAAGATTCCTTTTCATATGAAAGAACACATAACCAGTATCTACAGACATTTTATTGCCAAAGATATCCGAGCTTATTTTGAATGCAGCCTGTATGAGAACAGAGAACCCCTGTATCGTATTATGAATAAGCCAAAACGATATTTAAGTCGTGCTGCTGTCAGTGAACATCATATTGATTATAAAGCGATTAGGGCATTTTATCAGGATAAGCCTTATATGCATGAGAAAATCCGTAAATTAGAGTATGATATTAAATTACTGCGTAATATGAACCCCTATGCTGCGATTAACTATATCCGCAGAGGAATCGGATATGAGGAATATCTGGAACAGACAGCATTGGATCAAAAGATAGCGATGCAGGAATGGCGTGAAATATTGGACGAGATACAGGAAAGAGCCAAGCCATATGCAACGCTTAACGACTGGATGAAGCATATTGAAGTATATGAAAAGGCTTTGGAGGAGGATAAACGAGATCATAAGAATAAAAAAGATGTGGTTTCGATTCTAACGATGCATGGAGCAAAAGGCTTGGAATATCCGTTTGTTATCTTACCGGATTTGAATGAAGGGCAGATTCCCCATAAGAAAGCACAAACCAAAGAAGAGCTAGAAGAAGAACGCCGCCTGTTCTATGTCGCTATGACACGTGCCAAAGATAGATTATGTCTTTTTTGGATCGGCGGTACCAAGGAAGAACCGGTGCAGGCATCCAGATATTTAAAAAAACTGATACAATCAAATACTGCATCAGATCAACAATAGACCTGATGCAGTGTTTTTATTATTCCGATAGAATCTCATCATGTTCAGATTCTGCGAGATATTCCTCATATACAGTACAGATGCGTTCATATTCCTCGTCGTTATCAATATATCCAAGCACCGGTTCTGCTTCTACATCGTTTTCATCTTCTGAATAACGATAAATCCACACATTACCATCTTCATTCTCACCGTTGTCATCTAATGGTAACAAAACAATGTAGTCTTGTGCGTCTAAAGTCAGAATCACAATAACGGCACAGGTTACGGAACCATCTTCTAGTTCCAGTGTTACAGTCATCTCTTCTTCATCCTCATAGGATGTCTCGTTTAATGCGCCCGTTGAGGATGGCATCGTTGTTTTCTGCTCACTCATAAATCGCCATATCCTTTCTTAAATGATATATAAAAGTAGTTACTGTCTATCATACAGAAACTCTTCTACAAAAACAAGTGAAAAAACAGAATAATTATGATATACTGTTGAAAGACAGTTATGAAACGGGGAAACTACGATGGCAAAGAAAAGATTACTAAAAGAAGGCAATCCCTATCCATTAGGTACCAGTATCTATGAAAACGCAATTAATTTTGCGGTAGTATTGTATGCAAAACAACAATGTGGAATCATTTTATATCATAAAGGAGAATCAGAAGAACGGATTGCTTTTTCTACAGAAAATCGTATTGGAAATGTATATTGTGGGCGTTTGGAAGATATTAACCCGGAGGAATATACATATAATTTTTATGCAGATGATGCGGTATTGGTAGATGCTTATGCAAAACAAATCATAGGTAATGAACAGTGGGGTAAATTTTTCAAGAAGTCACCTATCTTACAATCCGGATTTTATCAGGATACTTATGAATGGCATCAGGATAAGAATCCGGGGATACCATTTGAAGATAGTGTATTGTATTGTGCCCATGTAAGAGGGTTCACGCGTCATAGTTCCTCCGGAGTACAAGGAAAAGGGACTTATTTTGGAATGATGCAGAAGATTCCTTACCTCAAAGAACTGGGGATTACAGCATTGGAATTACTGCCGGCTTATGAATTTGAAGAAGTTGAGGTTCATAATCAACACCCTTCGATTCAATATATGATAGACCATTATAAAGATATTCCGAGTGAAGAGAATCCAGAAGAAGCTTCTTCGACTTCCCTGAATTACTGGGGGTTTAAGAAGGGATATTATTTTGCACCCAAGGCATCCTATGCCTATGCACATACTTCACGGGGAGCAATGATAGAGCTTAAGAATCTAATCCATGAATTACATCAAAATAATATGGAACTAATTATGCAGTTTTACTTCCCGAGTAATATGAAACAAGGCTATATCCTGGAGGTACTTAAATATTGGGTTTTGGAATATCATATAGATGGGATTCATCTGCTGGGAGAGCATATACCGGTTACCTTAATTGCAACAGAACCTTTATTTAGCAATACTAAGCTATTATATTATGATTTTCCGTGTGATGAGATCTATGAAAAAGAGGAACAACCGGTATATCGTAATCTTGCTTCTTATCAAGATGACTTTATGTATGATGTCAGAAAATTTTTAAAGAGCGACGAAGATACTCTGGCTAAGTTTGTAACCTATATGAAGAAAAATCCATCTAAAGAGGCCAAGATTAATTATATTACCAATTATTATGGCTTTACGCTGCAGGATTGTGTGTCTTATGATCAGAAGCACAATGAAGCTAACGGTGAAGATAATAAAGATGGTAATAATTATAATTACAGTTGGAATTGTGGGGTAGAAGGTGCGACACGGAAACGGTCTATTCAGGATTTGCGTTTACAGCAAATGAAAAATGCTCTTTTATTTGTTATATTGGCACAAGGGACACCATTGCTTCAAAGTGGGGATGAATTCGGTAACTCACAGAAAGGGAATAATAATCCTTACTGTCAGGATAATGCTATTAGCTGGCTTAATTGGAATGATTTGGCTAAGCATACAGAGCTCTTTTCGTATACCAAACAGTTGCTTGCCATCCGTAAGGCACATCCTATATTAAGACAACCTCAGGAATTACGTATTATGGATACGTTATCCTGTGGATATCCCGACTTATCTTATCATGGGGAAGAGGTCTGGAGACCCATTTTAGATAATTATAATAGACATATAGGGATTATGTATTGTGGTAAATATGCAAAGCTGGATCAAAATACAGAAGATGATTTTTTCTATATTGCGTACAATATGCATTGGCTGGAGCATAGCTTTGCACTGCCCAAGCTGCCAAAGGGTATGCAGTGGAAATTGATCTTATCGACTGCTGCAAAGAGTAATCAGGATGCAGCAGTGAAAGAGGAATCTGTTTTACTTGCACCCAGAAGCATCCATCTCTATCAGAGTACGCAGATCCAACATGTGAATAAACAGACAATCAAACATAAAAAGTCAGGACAAAAATAGTATGCATATATGGAAACATTTTAAAACAATTACAGAACATAAATTATTAGTCATGCAGGGCTGTTTTAAAGTAGGGTTATATAAACAGGGATTACTGCATGACTTATCAAAATACATGCCCTCTGAATTTTTTGTGGGAGCCAAATATTATCAAGGCACCAGAAGTCCCAATAATGCCGAAAGAGAGGCAAAAGGTTATTCGGCAGCGTGGTTACATCATAAAGGACGTAACAAACATCATTATGAATATTGGGTAGATTATAGCACCACACAGATCAAAGGAAGTATTCCGGTGCCGATGCCAACCAAATATATTATTGAGATGTTTATGGATAGAATCGCAGCTTCTAAAGTCTATAATAAAGGACATTATACAGATAGTGACCCTTTGAACTATTACAATCATGGCAGCAAATATGCCTTGATGCATGAAGATACCAGAGCACAACTGGAAAGCTTATTACAGATGCTCTCAAATAGTGGTGAGACTGTAACCTTTGCGTATATTCGTCATATGATAAAGTAAATTAAGATAATCAATAGATTGTGAGAGTGTTGTATGAATTTTAGTTATCTTTTACTTATCATGTTACTATGTGGATGTAAGAATGGAAATACCAATGAAAAACCATGTTGTCATAAGCCATGTCAGTGCCAACAGCCGTGTCAGCCATGCCAGCCTTCAGGTTGTCAGCCGTGCTGTCCGCCACCAAGACCGGAGCCACCGAGACCGGAACCAAGAACGAGTTTCCCTTCCTTTAATTGTAACGGAAACAATGATAGAACCTGTGGGTGTGAAGAATCCTAATAAAGTGAATGGAATGCATAAAGCTTCTTAATAGGAGAGGCTTTATGCATTACTCTTGACTTAAAATGATAGGGGTGTTACACTTTTTTGAGATAAAAATAAGAAAAGCAGAAGATAGGAGTTCACATGATTGACAATAAAAAGATACTATTTAGTGGTATGCAGGCAACCGGAGCCTTAACTTTGGGTAATTATCTGGGTGCGTTAAAGAACTGGGTTACTTTAAGTGATGAATATGAATGCTTTTATTCCGTAGTGGATCTGCATTCCATTACTATTCGACAGGATCCGGCAGAGCTTCGTAAAAAAGCGAGGAATCTACTAACGCTTTACATTGCTGCAGGGATTGATCCAAAGAAGAACTGCATCTATTATCAATCACATGTATCGGGACATGCCGAGCTTGCCTGGATCTTAAATTGTTTTACCTATATGGGTGAATTAAATCGTATGACGCAGTTTAAAGATAAATCAGCCAAGCATGCAGACAATATTAATGCAGGTCTCTACACATATCCAGTACTAATGGCAGCCGATATCTTACTCTATCAGGCAGATGTAGTTCCGGTCGGAAAAGACCAGATGCAGCACCTTGAGATATGCAGAGATATTGCACAACGTTTTAATGCCATCTATGGAGATGTATTTACGATACCGGAAGGATACCTTGGGACAGTCGGTGCTAAGATTATGAGTTTACAAGATCCTGAGAAGAAGATGTCTAAGTCGGATGAAAATATCAATGCGAGTATCTATTTAATGGACGATCCGGATACGATTATCCGTAAGTTCAAAAAAGCAGTTACAGATTCTGAAGGCTGTGTACAATATCGTGAAGAACAGCCGGGAGTAAAGAACTTAATTGATATTTACAGTGCCTGTACCGGTACCTCTATCGAAGAAACGGTAAAAGAATTCACCGGAAAGGGCTATGGAGATTTTAAATTAGCGGTAGGAGAGTCTGTTGTAGATGTATTACGACCGATTCAGACAAGAGTGAAGGAATTATCACAGGATAAAGAATATCTGGATGGCATTATCAAGGATAATGCAGAAAAAGCAAACTATTATGCCAATAAGACCTTACGTAAGGTTCAAAAAAAGGTTGGATTCCCTGAAAAGATTAGATAAACAGTAGTGATATCATAATAATCTCATATCGGGTGGTAACGGTGCTATAAATTCCATTTCTTTACCGGTAATAGGATGAGGAAAAGTAAGTCTGTAAGAGTGCAGTGCCTGCCTTGTAATGAGCCGCATATCCTCATGATATAAGAAATCACCTAAGATAGGATGTCCAATATATTTCATATGGACGCGAATCTGATGTGTTCTTCCGGTAGCCAGCCATAAGGAGACCAATGAAATCTGAATGCCGTCTACGATGCTTTCCTGCTCTACATGATAATAAGTCTTGGCTGATTCGCCATGTTCATAATCTACCATACGTTCAATGGTAGAATCAGCGACTCTGCCGATGGGAGCATCAATACAACCATCTGCTTTAGAAAAAGTCCCTGCGACGATCGCTGTGTATTCCCGTCGGATGGTATGCGACTGTACCATGCCGGATAGGATACAGGCACTGATCATATGCTTTGCCAGAATGGTAAGTCCTGTTGTATCCCGATCCAAACGGTTGATACAACGAAAGGTGTATGGAATATTCTGACTGTTATAATAATAAGAAACGGCATTGGCCAGTGTATTTAGATAATGATTTTGTGAAGGATGAATCGACATATTAGCGGGTTTATTGACCACTAAGATATCTTCATCTTCATAGACAATCGTAAGTGGCAATGCGACCGGTTCGATATTGGGAGAAGATGTGGTCTCTTCCAGCTGAATCGTAAGGATATCACCGGTATATAAAAGTGTGGTAACATATTCCCAGACACCGTTGACTAAGATGCTTTCGGGCATCTTTTTTAATGCAATTAAGAGTCGACTGGAATAGCCCATAGACTTTAGATAATCGTCTATGGGCATTTTATTTTTATCTTGTGATATGGTATAGGTTAAGGTACGTTTCATTAGTGTGATTTAACCTCTTTCCATAGCTGGTTATATAAAGTATCTGCATCTTCTCCGAGATAGGTATAAGTCTCAAGCCCAGGGTGATTTTCTAAAACAGGAAAAGCAATCGGAGAGTTTTTGATCTCTTCATCGGTTATTAATTCGCGTGCTGCACGATTCGGGGTGGAATAGGTAATATAATCAAAGTTCATCAAGGCAATATCCTTGCGGCACATGAAATTAATAAAAGTTTCAGCATTGGCTTTATTAGGTGCATTCTTTGGGATCACCCAGGAATCAATCCAAACGTTGGTACCTTCTTTTGGAATCACATATTCCAGATTTGGATTTTCACGCTGGGTATAAATCGCCTCCCCGGAGTAGATAACGCCGATAGCGGCTTCTTCCCCAATCATCTTATCGCGAACCTGGTCGATAACATAAGCTTGAACGAGTGGCTTTTGTTTTATTAAATCTTGTTTGGCAATTTCCAGTTCAGAAGGATTTGTTGAGTTCATGGAATAGCCATTTTTCTTTAAAGCAATCATAAAAGCATCCCGCACGCTGTCCTGCATTAGAATATTATCAGCATATTTGTCATCCCATAAGACAGACCAGCTGTCGATGGGCTCTGATACCATGGTCTTATTATAAAGGATACCTACGGTTCCAAAACAATAAGGAATGGAATAACGATTATCGGGATCAAATTCTTTGGACTGTTCATAATATTGAGGATCAATATTGGCAGTTGCATTGGGAATATGATCATATTGAATCTCAGCCAGCAGATCATTTGCTATCATTTTTTGAATCATATAATCTGAGGGACATACGACATCATAATCGGAAGCTCCGGTTTCAATCTTAGGATACATGATTTCATTGGTTTCAAATTCATCATAGATAACTTGAATCCCTGTTTCTTGTTCAAACATGGTAAGGGTCTCAGGGTCAATATATTCTCCCCAATTATAGACGATAACCTGTTTGTCAGTATCATGCTGCTGTTGTCCGCAGCTTACCGTGAGCATCCCTGTCATTGCAATCAGCAGAAGTAGTGAAGTACGTTTTTTAATCATTTTTCTCTCCAATCTATTGGTTGATTTGTTTCATTTTTGTTTTCGGAGTTCTATTTACCAAAAATAGCAGAACCAGAACGGTAACAAAAATCAGAGTAGACAGTGCATACATTTCCGGTTTAATGCCTTTTTTTACTTCGGTATAGATCTTAGTGGATAAGGTATCCAGTCCGGGTCCCTTGGTAAAGTGTGTAATAATAAAATCATCCAAAGACATCGTAAAAGACATGATGAATCCGGATAAGACACCGGGAAAGATATCCGGAAAAACAACTTTAAAAAAAGCGGTACCGGGAGAAGCACCAAGGTCAAGCGCTGCTTCATAGGTGCTTGGATTTAACTGTCTTAATCGAGGCATAACACTTAAAATCACATAAGGAATATTAAAGGTAATATGTGCTAACAAAACCGTCAGAATACCAAATCGAACACCAATACTGATAAATAACAGCATAAGGGAGATACCTGTTACAATCTCTGCGTTCAACATCGGAATATTAGTTATCCCCATCAAGACAGCACGATTTCTTTTTTTCATACCTTGAATCGCAATGGCTGCAATGGTACCGATCACAGTGGCAAAGAGAGCTGACAGGATCCCGATGAGTAAGGAAGTAGACAAGGCTTTTAAGATAGCTTCGTTTTCCAATAATGCACGATACCAATGTAAGGTAGCACCACCCCATTTGGCGCGTGTTTTGCTTGCGTTAAAGGAGAGCACCATTAATGTGACAATCGGTGCATACAGAAATATAAATATTAAAGTAAGATAAAATCGTTGTAAGGCTGTTTTTATCATAGAACAGAGCCATCTCCTTCCTTATCGGTAATCGTTGAGATTACGATGCTGATAATAATAAATATCATAAGTACAATAGATAATCCACTGCCCAGATGCCAATTACCGGTCTGTGTAAATTCCTGTTCAATGACATTACCAATTAATAGAATCTTACTGCCTCCTAATAAATTACTGATTACAAAGGTAGTCAGTGCCGGGATAAATACCATGGTAATACCACTGATGACACCGGGTAGACTTAAAGGAAGAATAATCTTTAAAAAAGTCTGGATTCCATTTGCTCCAAGATCCCTTGCAGCATTTATGACATCGCGGTCTATCTTGCTTAATGAATTATAGATAGGCAGCACCATAAAGGGCAGAAAATTATATACCATACCTAAAATAATGGCATACGGGGTATTGATGATTGCTAAAGACGGAAGGTGAAGCCAAGTCAGGATACTGTTAATCACACCATTTTTCTCGAGCAGAGTCTGCCATGCAAGCGTTCGCAAAAGAAAATTCATCCACATAGGCAGAATAAAAATAAGCACTATAAAGCTATTGCGGCTAACATTTCGGTTTGCCAGAATCATAGCCAACGGATAAGCCAATAAAATACAGAGCACGGTACTGATTAAAGAAAGCAGCATGGAGAGCAGCAAGGCTTTACGGTGTTCTAATGAGAACATAGCCAGTACATTAGACAAGGTAACAGCACCACTTTGGTCTGTGAATCCATAGTAAAAAACCATGCACAATGGAATAATGATAAAAGCAGCAGACCATACGATATAAGGGGATGATAACCATTTTTTACTCGAATTCTTCAATGCCAACAGCCTCCTCATCTTCGGATTCAGGTTTATTCATAATCTGAATGTTGAAAGGATCCACTAGGATACCAACTTTAGTACCGACTTGAGACATCTGGGTAGAATGAACAAGCCACTCAAAACCATTGGCAGTAACTTCCATTTCGTAATGAACACCTTTAAAGATAAGATGCGTAACTTCTCCTTGCAGGGAAGCAAGCTCCGGTGAAACCAGTGTAACATCTTCAGGACGGATCACGACATCGACGGGTTTGTTTTCTCCAAAACCGGTATCCACACAAGCAAATTTCACACCTAGAATCTCTACCAATTCATCACGAATCATGGTAGCAGCTATAATATTACTATCGCCTATAAAATCAGCCACAAAGGCATTCTCAGGTTCATTATAAATATCTTCCGGAGTACCCATCTGTTGGATATACCCCTGATTCATAACAACGATGGTATCTGACATGGTAAGTGCTTCTTCCTGGTCATGTGTCACGTAAATAAAGGTGATTCCCAGTTCGTTTTTCAAACGAATCAGTTCATATTGCATATCCTGACGTAATTTAAGGTCAAGAGCTCCCAACGGTTCATCTAAGAGTAATACTTTTGGCTCGTTTACAATCGCCCGTGCAATGGCAATTCGCTGTTGCTGTCCACCACTTAAGGAATCAGGCATACGACAAGCATAGCCATCCAGATTTACAAGCTTTAGGGCATATTTTATCTTATCATCAATATAGGATTTACTTTTATTTTTAATCTTCAGACCGAATGCGATATTCTCGGCAATATTCATATGTGTAAATAAAGCATATTTTTGAAAAACAGTATTCAACTGTCTCTTATTAGGGGGCAGACCGGTAATGTCTTTTCCACCGGAAATGACCTGTCCTTGATCCGGGACTTCAAATCCGCCGATGATACGAAGCGTTGTTGTTTTTCCACAGCCACTTGGCCCTAATAATGTTAAAAATTCATTTTCTCTGATAGAAAGATTCAATTCATCTAATATAATAGTAGAATCAAAGGATTTAGAGATATTAACTAAGTCAATTAATGGTTCATTCATAATAAGCAGGACTCCTTTAAAGGTATAATAGATAGTACTAAATTAAAAACTGGGCGGTGTGCTGACCCATATAATAGTTGCACCACTTTTAGCGTGTGCGGATAGGTAATGTGAGGTGCTGGGCGTAAAATAAAAAGATTCTCCTTTTTTAACAACATAAGATTTCTTTCCGATATGAACGGTAATACTGCCCAGTATGACATAACCAAATTCTTCGCCTTCATGAGGAACATCAGGATAAGTAGAGCCACCCGGTTCCAAAGTCAGACGAATGGGTTCCATCATATTCTTTTGCGCATTGGGAATAATCCATTCTACCTGATTATGCAGTGCTTCATCCGATTTACAGAAATAATCAGAATCATGAAATACAATCTGATTATCTTCTGTATCATTAAAAAAATCTTTCAGATCAGATCCAAGACATTGCAGAATATCTACAAGGGTGGCAATCGAGGGAGAAGTCAAATCACGTTCTACCTGTGAGATAAAGCCCTTTGATAATTCCGCCCTGTCAGCAAGTTCTTCTTGTGTTAAATTCTTCTGTATACGAAGTTCCTTTATTTTACTTCCGATTTTCACACGATCACCCGGTCTTTCCAAAACAGATCTCAAACAACAGCTGTTATAAACATAAAGTTTACTATAGGTAAACACAAACGTCGAATATCATTATACTAAATATAGAATGAATGTCAATAAAAATTCTTATTAACAAATAGGGAACGATATGATAAGATAACAATAGTGAATCAATAAATATAGCTGTGGAGGATAGAATATGCCTAAGGATATGTCTAAAAATAAATATGTAGCTTATGTATCAACTTATACAATGGGAAGTAATCTTGGTATTAAGATATATGATGTAGATATGAAAAAAGGAAGATTTGTTGAGAAAGATGAGGTACAGATTACCAATTCTTCTTATATTACTATTTCGCACAACCAGAATTATCTGTATTCCATTACCGATGTGGGAGTAGAAGCCTATAAAGTATGCAAAGGCGGTGCGTTAGAAGCATTAAATAGGGTCTCTATCAATGGCATGAGGGGATGTTATTTATCTACAGATTATAAAGATGAATATTTATTTGTAGCGGGCTATCATGATGGTAAGATTACGGTTCTGCGTCTATTAGAAGATGGCAGTATAGGTAATATCACAGATGAAATCTATCATAAGGGACTGGGGAGTATTGCAGAACGTAATTTCAGACCACATGTAAGCTGTGTTAAGATGACAAGAGATAATAAATACTTGTGTGCTGCTGATTTGGGGATGGATCATGTGAATGTATATCGACTTGACCATGTCACAGGCAAGCTTAAATCAGTTGATATCATACACAGTGAGATAGAATCAGCACCCAGACATGTGAAGTTCTCAAGAGATGGAAAATACCTTTATATTGTGCATGAACTAAAGAATATCATCGACGTATATAGCTATAAAGATGTCAATGATAATCCTGAGTTTGAGAAGATACAGACGGTTTCTACGTTAAACGAATATCATGCGAGTGGCTCTGCTGCCAGTGCGCTGAATCTGTCTGCGGATGACCAATACTTAATCAGTTCTAATGCAGGAGATAACAGCGTAATTATATATGATATAGATCATCGTAATGGAGAATTAGAGAAGATCCTATGTCTGCCTATCAGTGGTGATTATCCAAAAGATGTGATATTATTTCCGGATAATAAACACTTGGTTGCTTTGAATCATGAGTCCAACTCTATGACATTCTTCACTGTAAATATGAAAGATGGACTCATCGTCATGAATGGAAAAGAAATCTCGGTAGAAAAGCCGAATTGTGTTATTTTGCATAAATTAATAGAAAACTAACGGTAGATAGTCTGTAGATTACTGAGCGTAGAAGACATATTTAGCATCAGCGCATCTACGATAGTCAGAGCCGTCATGGCTTCTACAACGACAACTGCACGAGGAACAATCACAGGATCATGTCTACCGGTAATCGATACCTGTATATTCTCACCGGATTGTGTGACTGTATTTTGTGGAGCGGCAATAGAAGGGGTTGGTTTTACATAGGCACGCAGTGTAATCGAAGAGCCGTCACTGATGCCACCAAGAACACCTCCGGCATGATTGGTTCGTTTCGTTATCTGCTTGTCCTGCATGACAAAAGCGTCATTATTGGTAGAGCCGGTAGCTGTGGCTGCCTGCATACCATCCCCTATTTCAAAGGCTTTGACAGCACCAATAGATAGTATGGCTTTTGCCAGATTGGCATCTAATTTTTCAAACACAGGATCTCCAATGCCGGCAGGCATATGAGTCACTACACATTCTATGACACCACCGGCAGAGTCTGACTTGTTTTTGCACTCTGCGAGATAAGCTTCTGCTTGTGCAGAAGCGGTATAATCAGGCATGGCAGTAGGGGTCGCAAGGATAGCAGAAGCGTCAAATCGAGTCATATCGACCTCAATCTGTCCAATGGAACGTGTATAAGCGCAGACTTCAATCCCCAGTGTTTTTAAGAGACATAGTGCAATGGCACCGGCAGCCACACGACCGATTGTTTCACGACCGGAGGAACGTCCGCCACCCCGATAATCTCTGAAACCATATTTGGCATCAAAGGTGTAATCTGCATGAGAAGGTCTATAGTAAGATGCAATCTCTGCATAGTCATTAGAATGCTGTGAGGTGTTGCGAACCAGAAGAGAAATAGGACTTCCGGTTGTTTTACCTTCAAATACGCCTGATAAAATCTCTACCAGATCATCTTCTTTTCGGGGAGTGGAAATACCTGTTTGCCCCGGTTTTCTCCTGTTCAGATATACTTGAATATCCGATTCACATAAAGACAGACCTGCAGGGCAGCCATCTACCACAACGCCTATTGCTTTTCCATGGGATTCTCCCCAGGTTGTAATCTTAAATATCGTTCCCAATGATGATCCAGCCATAATACACCAACCCTTTCTGTAATGCTCTTTCTAATGCACACTATTATAGTTGATTTACGCACATATGACAACAAAATTAGTATAAATGCAGAAAAACAGTGTACATTTTAGAATAATGTGATATTATAAATTAATAGAAACCTTAATAAATTAGTGAGGTAAAGGATTATTCCCCTTATGAAAAAGACATGCAAGGAAAAGATTCTAAATAGGCTTGTTAGGATTGGTAAAAAGAATAAATTACTCAAGATTCCCATGATGATCGTTATTACTCTTGTTTTGGGCTTCTTTAATTTCCTTTCACTAATAGTAGGTAATACAAAGAAAATAGTTAGTTTTACCTGTCTGATGTTGTTCTTTTTTATGGGCAATAGCTTTGCATCCATTGGTTTTTTATCAGTGGCGAATACGAAGATTGACGTTGCGGTATTGGGAGAACAGATTCCGGAAGAGACTACAGATTCCATGGTGGATAATATAGAACTGATCAATGACATGGATTTTACGGATGGATATGAGGATACAGAAAAGGGCAGTGCCGATGCTGACCGCTATGGCGTAGATGAGATATTAGACGAGAACAGCAAGCATATAGTAAAGAATCAAATAGCACTGAATCAGACAGAAGGCTCTGCGATTAGTAAAGATGACTGGCGATTGCTCTTAATTAATAAGCAGCATCCGATTCCGGATGATTATGTATTAACGCTCAGCACCATTAAGAATGATATGCAGTGTGATTCGAGAATCTTAGATGATTTATTGGCGATGCTACAGGGGGCAAAGCAGGATGGCATTAATCTGGTTATCTGTTCTCCTTATCGTGATTTGAACCATCAGGAGTTCCTGTTCAATCGTAAAATAAAAGCCTATATGAATCAGGGAATGTCCTATATGGAAGCGTATAAGATAAGTTCACAGGCGGTTACAGTACCCGGAGCCAGTGAACATCAATTAGGTCTGGCTCTTGATATTGTATGTGACAGCTATATTCAATTAGAAGAACAATTTGGTGAAACAGAGGCCGGTAAATGGCTGAAACAACATAGCTGTGAATATGGTTTTATCTTACGATATCCAAAGGGGAAAGAGGCTATCACCGGAATCGAATATGAACCATGGCATTACAGATATGTAGGAAAAGAATCAGCAACGATTATTATGAATCATGGTCTTACGTTGGAAGAGTTCGTTCAGAGCCTTCCTTGAGTTCGATGACGAGCTGCATTTCATTTATTTTAAAATACTTATCATAGTGGATTTTCATAGGGAAATCCACTATATTTATGTCAGAAAGGATGTATTTTTATGTATCGGATACTAAAACAGGCAGGACGTGCTAAACGGGGAGAATTACATACGGTACATGGTGTGATTCAGACTCCGGTCTTTATGAATGTAGGCACGGTTGCCGCTATAAAAGGTGCAGTTTCAACAGAAGATTTAGAGCAGATAGGGACACAGGTACAGCTTTCCAATACCTATCATCTGCATGTGCGCACAGGGGATGAAACGATTAAGAAAATGGGTGGACTGCATAAATTCATGTCATGGGACAGACCTATTTTGACGGATTCGGGAGGATTTCAAGTCTTTTCCTTAGCAGGGCTTCGCAAAATCAAAGAAGAAGGTGTCTATTTTAATTCGCATATTGATGGACATAAGATATTTATGGGGCCGGAAGAGAGTATGCAGATTCAATCTAATCTGGCTTCTACGATTGCGATGGCGTTTGATGAATGTCCCTCCAGTGTTGCAGAAAAAAGTTATGTCTTAAATTCTGTAGAACGTACCACACGTTGGTTGGAACGATGTCAGTGCGAAATGAGAAGATTAAATACCTTAGAAGATACAATCAACCGTAATCAGATGTTGTTTGGCATTAATCAGGGAGCTATTTTTGATGATATTAGAATAGAACATGCAAAAATAATCTCAGAGATGGATTTAGATGGTTATGCCATCGGCGGACTGGCTGTTGGTGAGAGCCATGAAGAGATGTATCATATAATAGAAGAGACAGTGCCTTATTTGCCAATCAATAAACCAACTTATCTGATGGGTGTCGGAACACCTGCTAATATTTTAGAGGCCGTAGAGCGTGGAATCGATTTCTTTGATTGTGTTTATCCGTCCAGAAATGGCAGGCATGGTAATGTATACACCAATCATGGAAAGATGAATCTGTTTAATGCCAAATATGAATTAGATAGTGCACCTATTGAAGAAGGGTGTGGATGCCCTGTGTGCAGACGTTATTCCCGTGCCTACATCAGACATCTTTTAAAAGCAAAAGAGATGTTAGGAATGCGCTTTTGTGTGCTTCACAATCTTTATTTCTATAATAAGATGATGGAAGAGATTAGAGAAGCCTTAGATCATGATACTTTTACCACCTATAAAGCACAAAAATTAGCAGGTATGGAGGCAGGAGAAGCAGAGTCGAAATCTAAAAATTAAATGAACAATTTATAAAACAGAGGAAAGTACTTGCTGATTGTGTCAATTTTGTGTATTATATTCTATAGGTCAAAGAAAGAATACAAATAAAAAGAAATCATTGGAGGATTTAATTATGGGAACATTGTTAGCAGCACCGGGTGGTGCAGCCGGAGCAGGAACTGTTATGGTGGTTTATATTGTCTTGATCGTTGCATTTATCTATTTTGTTATGATTCGCCCACAAAAGAAAGAACAGAAAAGAACCAGTGCTATGTTGGCATCTATTGCAATCGGTGACAGCGTTTTAACCAGTAGCGGCTTTTATGGTATTTTAATTGATATTACAGATGATACGGTTATTGTTGAATTTGGTAATAACAAGAATTGTCGTATTCCTATGCAGAAAGCAGCAATTGCACAGGTTGAAAAAGCAAACGCAGAGTAGCGAGAATCGTTAGGAGGAACGACTGTGCCCGGAATAGCAATTGTAACAGATAGTAACAGCGGTATTACACAGATACAGGGGAAAGAGCTTGGAATCTCGGTTTTACCGATGCCCTTTATGATTAATGAAAATACTTATTATGAAGATATCACGTTAACAAGAACTGAGTTTTATCAGGCGATGGTAAATGATAGCAATATCTCAACTTCACAGCCCAGTCCGGAATCAGTGATGCAGGTGTGGAATCAGTTGTTGGAAGAGTATGATGAAGTCGTTCATATCCCTATGTCAAGCGGATTAAGTGGGTCATGTGAGACAGCCCATATGCTATCAAATGATTATCATGGCAGAGTAAAGGTTGTGAATAATCAACGCATCTCAGTGACACAGCGGCAATCCGTATTAGATGCCATTCAATTAGTTCAAGAATGTAAAACAGCACAAGAGATTAAAGATATTTTAGAAGCGGAAAAATTAAATACCAGCATCTATATTACACTGAATACCCTATATTATTTAAAAAAGGGCGGAAGAATCACCCCGGCGGCGGCAGCCCTTGGCACTATTTTAAAGCTAAAACCGGTTTTACAGATTCAGGGTGATAAATTGGATGCTTTTGCAAAAGCCAGAACTACAACACAGGCAAAATCCATCATGATAACAGCGATGAAGAATGACATGTTGAACCGATTTGGTGGTATTGATAAAGATAAGATCGATTTATATATTGCACATACACAGAATGAAGCAGCAGCAGAAACGTTTCGAACAGAATTGCTTGCAGAATTTCCGGGTTTTCATATTTTCACAGATCATTTGTCTTTGAGCGTTGCCTGTCATATTGGTCCGGGATCCTTAGCGATTGCCTGCACCAAAAGACGATAACAAAAAAGTCTATTTACGATTACCCCGCAGGGGGGGACAGTAAATAGACTTTTTTGTTATCCAAATTATCAGTGCTTTTTATAATAATGCTCTAATAATTGGATTATCTGATAGAGCAGAATCGCTATGATGCAGAGTACGATAATACTCATAATGACATAATCCAGACGAAAAACCTGACTGCCATAGATAATAAGATAACCAAGCCCTTTTCTGGCAGATAAAAATTCACCGATGACTACACCAACCAAAGCCAGACCGATATTTACTTTCATAGCACTAAACAAAATAGGGATAGAACCGGGTAATACAACCTTAGAGAAGACATCCTGTTTATTACCACCCAGTGTATAGATCAGTTTGGCTTTTTCTTGATCGACTTGTTTAAAGCCGGCATATAGACTGATGATAGAGCCAAAGATAGCAACGGAGATACCGGCAACGATAATCGTCTTGATCCCACTGCCCAGCCATACGATAAATAATGGTGCAAGGGCTGATTTGGGAAGACTGTTTAAGACTACTAGGAAAGGTTCTGATATCTCGGAAAGCTTTGTAGAATACCATAACAGCATAGCGGAAAAGAGTGAGATTATAGTTACCAATCCAAAACTAATCAGTGTTTCCATCAGTGTAATCCCTATATGAGACAAAAGATGTTGCTCTTTCAAGAGTGTTATAAAACAGCGAATAACACGACTGGGACTACTGAAGAAGAATCCGTCGATCCAGTGCATATCCGTACTGAGTTCCCAGATTGCAAGAAATATAATCAAGATGGCAATGCGAGAATATTGAATCACTTTATGGTGACGTAGATGAGCTTTGGTATATTGAGCTTGTATTAGAGAAACGGATTCACTCATTCTTGTAACTCCTTCCATAGAATATTGAAATAGTCTTTAAATTCAACTGCATTTCTTGCCTGCATCGGTGTGTTTTCGGTTACGGTAAGATGAATGGGCAGTTCTTTTTTGATACTGCCGGGACGTTTGGTCAATACGATAATTCTATCCGCAAGGCTGATAGCTTCTGATAAATCATGTGTAATTAGAATAGCTGTCTTGCCGGCTTCTCTAATCAACTGACAGATATCACCGGAAACCGATAATCTGGTCTGATAATCCAGAGCACTGAAAGGTTCATCCAATAAAAGAATCTCAGGATCCATGGCGAGCGTTCGAATGAGAGCAGCACGTTGACGCATCCCACCGGATAGTTCACTTGGTTTTTTATACTTAAATTGTGTCAATCCATAATCAGACAGCATTTTATTGACAAAGGAAAGTTTTTCTTCTGTTAATTGTTTGTTAATCTCCAGCCCAAGCGTGATGTTACGCCAGATATTACGCCATTCAAAGAGATGGTCATGCTGTAGCATATAACCAATGCGGGGATAATGTATTAATCCATCCGGATTTTCAAAGGATATCGTTCCGGTTTCCGGTTCTATTAATCTTGCAATAATTGATAATAATGTTGATTTACCGCAACCACTGGGGCCGACAATCGCAAGGAACTCTCTGTTTTTGACATCAAAAGAGATATGACTGAGTGCCGGGATTTCACCACTCAGACTATGATATGCATAACTGATATTTTTTAACTGCAGGATTGATTCCATAGGAGATACTCCAATCTGCCTTACTATATACTATAGTATGAGCGTCTGGTATTTTAGTGTAAAAATTTGTAAAATTAATTGTGTGCACTTTCTTGTATTCGGATTCAGAATATGATAATATCAAATGAAGGTTTAACATCGGAGGAATTATTATATGGCAGGGCTTTGGGGTGGACGTTTTACAAAAGAAACAGACAAACAGGTATATCAATTTAACGCATCTATATTCTTTGATAAAAGATTCTATAGACAAGACATAGAAGGCAGTATAGCACATGTAGTTATGTTAGAAAAACAGGGTATTTTATCTTGCACAGATAAGGATAAGATTGTCAAAGGTCTGACCGGTATCAGAGAGGATATTGACGATGGCTCCTTAGTCATAACGGAACAGTATGAAGATATTCATAGCTTTATCGAGGCACATCTTACAGAGCGAATCGGAGAAGCGGGCAAAAGACTTCATACAGGGAGAAGCCGTAATGATCAGGTGGCACTGGATATGAAGCTGTATACAAGACTTGAAGTTTTACAAGTGGATTTATTGGTAAAGACTTTATTAGAGGTACTGCTTACGATCATGGAAGAACATGTAGATACCTATATGCCCGGATTTACGCATTTGCAAAAAGCACAACCTATTACGCTGGCACATCATGTGGGGGCGTATTTTGAGATGTTCAAGAGAGACCGCCTGCGGTTAAAGGACATCTATTATCGTATGAATTATTGCCCTCTTGGTGCGGGAGCACTGGCAGGCACAACCTATCCACTTGACAGAAATTATACGGCGGCACTCCTTGGCTTTGAGGGTCCTACCTATAATAGTATAGATTCTGTTGCAGATCGCGATTATGTGATTGAATTCCTATCGGCATTATCAACGATTATGATGCATTTAAGTCGTTTTTCAGAAGAGATTATCCTATGGAATTCCAATGAATACCAATTTATTGAGATTGATGATGCTTATTCGACCGGGAGCAGTATTATGCCACAGAAGAAGAATCCTGACATTGCAGAATTGGTACGTGGCAAAACAGGTCGTGTGTATGGAGCATTGATGTCGATTCTGACAACGATGAAGGGACTGCCGCTTGCTTATAATAAGGACATGCAGGAAGACAAAGAAGTAACCTTTGATGCGATTGATACGGTAAAGAATTGTCTGGCATTATTTAGAGATATGATAGCTACGATTACCTTTCACCCTGACATCATGAGAAGCAGTGCCATGAATGGATTTACCAATGCCACAGATGCAGCAGATTATCTGGTAGGAAAAGGCATGCCATTTAGAGATGCTCATGAAGTAATCGGCAGACTGGTGTTATATTGCATCGCTAAAAAGGTCTCTTTAGAAGAACTTTCCATAGAAGAATATCAGGATATCAGTCCGGTCTTTGAGACAGATATCTATGCAGCTATCAGCTTAGAAACCTGTGTACAAAAACGTCTCACCATCGGAGCACCGGGAAGAGATGCGATGAATCAAGTCATTACCATGCACCATGCATATCTTGCAGAGGAATGGCAAACTATATAAAGATAATATGAGGAGAAAAAAATGAGTGAAAAATTAAAGGTTGGTATTTTAGGTGGTACGGGTATGGTTGGACAGCGATTTATCTCGTTGCTAGAGCATCATCCATGGTTTCAGGTGACTACGATTGCAGCAAGTCCACGTTCCGCCGGTAAGACTTATGAAGAAGCAGTCGGTGACAGATGGAAGATGGATACGTTAATGCCGGAAGCTGTAAAACATCTTATAGTAATGAATGTCAATGAAGTGGAAAAAGTCGCAGCTGAGGTTGATTTTGTTTTTAGTGCAGTTGATATGACAAAAGAAGAGATTCGCACCATTGAAGAAGCCTATGCGAAAACAGAGACTCCTGTGGTATCCAATAATAGTGCACATAGATGGACTCCTGATGTACCAATGGTGGTTCCTGAGATTAATCCGGAGCATATGGATGTGATTGCATCTCAAAAGAAAAGACTGGGAACCACACGCGGATTTATTGCCGTAAAGCCAAACTGCTCTATTCAAAGCTACGCACCGGTATTAACAGCATGGATGGAATTTGAACCGACAGAAGTAGTCGCTACTACTTATCAGGCGATTTCGGGTGCCGGTAAGACTTTTAAAGACTGGCCTGAGATGATTGAGAATGTGATTCCATATATCGGTGGAGAAGAAGAAAAATCAGAAAAAGAACCACTGCGTATCTGGGGCAAGATAGAAGATGGAGTCATTAAACCGGCAACTACACCTCGTATTACCTGTCAATGTATTCGCGTTCCGGTATTAAATGGACATACAGCCGCTGTTTTTGTGAAATTTAAGAAACACCCTACCAAAGAGCAGCTGATTCAGAAATTAAAAGAATTTAGTGGATTACCGCAATCATTACATCTGCCAAGTGCACCAAAGCAATTTATTCAATATCTGGAAGAAGATAACAGACCGCAGGTTACCTTAGATGTGGATTATGAGAATGGTATGGGAATATCTGTAGGCAGGATTCGAGAAGACAGTATCTATGATTGGAAATTTGTAGGATTGTCACACAATACGGTAAGAGGTGCCGCCGGCGGTGCTATTTTATGTGCTGAATTATTAAAAGCACAAGGTTATATAACACAAAAATAAGAATCAAATACAATATTTTATAATTAAAAAAGAATGGAGGTCATTATATGGATGAGCAACAGTATCAGATTGATTTACTAACTGCTATGAATCACAAATTAACAGTAAGAGACAGCATGTATGAAATGATATGTAGTACATCCGATAATGCCTTTGTTTTTTATCATTTTGAGAATCAACATATTGAGGTACTTGGTAACTGGGACAGATTCTTTGACTTTACGGTAGAAAAATATATAGATGTGTTAAAGATACTCTATTGTTTGGATGATTCTTACCACACAGATGTAAAGGAAGTTTTGCTCTATGAGAAAACAGGAAAATCGCAGACCTCAGCAGAAGGATTCTTAACACAGAAGCAGCTGTGGGTAGAATTTGAGATAACGGTTCGTTATGATGAAGAGAACCAACCCCTCGAGAAAGTACTTCGTATCCGTAACATTACGAAATTCAAGTCCCAATATGATGAACTGATGTATATGGCATATTATGATACCCTTACCAGCCTTTATAATCGTAATAATTTTATCAGAGTATTAACTGAATGGATTGTAAAGGCCAATAATCAGGATATTATCAGTGTTATGTTTGTGGATATTGATAATTTTCATAAGGTCAATGATGGTATGGGGATGTTGGTAGGAGATGAACTGGTTCAATTACTGGGACAGTTCTTACGTGAATTTGAGTCTGAGCATGTGATTGTATCTCATTTTACAAGTGATTTATTCTGTATTGCCATCTTTGATCCAAGTGATGTCAGTAGTGTAGAATATATCTATAAGGCGATTCAGAATAAAGTGAGACAACCATTTGTCTTGGCGGATAGGACGGAAATCACCATATCTGTTACCTGTGGTGTTGCAGAGTACCCGGAAGCCGCCAGTACAGCAGTAGACTTAATCAGTTATGCCGAGATCGTTATGTTTCGTTCCAAGTCAGAAGGAAAAGGTAAGATCAAGTATTTTGATCATGAGATACTGACAGAGTTTTTGGAGAATGTTACCATAGAGCATAAATTAAGAGAAGCTGTTTTTGAATTGAATTTTTACCTTGTATTTCAGCCTCAATATGATACGGTCAGTCGTGTTCTTCGAGGAGTGGAGGCATTGATTCGCTGGCGTGATGCAGAGGGTATGTTAATCAGTCCCGGAGTCTTTATCCCTATTGCGGAACAGAACAATCTAATCGTTCCCATTGGAGATTGGGTCATTGAAGAGAGTTTTAGACAATTATCAGAATGGAAGGAGCGTTACCGCTATCCATTAGTTTTATCCATTAATATTTCAGCGATTCAATATAAAAAGAAAAATTTTGTACCAAAACTATTAAACGCATTAAAAAAATATAATATTAATTATAAAGATATTGAACTGGAGATTACAGAGAGTATTTTGATTGAGGATTTTCAGGATGTCATAGATAAGATGCATCAACTAAGGGAGTATGGCATTCGAGTATCGGTAGATGATTTTGGAACGGGATTCTCTTCTCTATCCTATTTAAAGGGATTGCCTATTGATACGCTTAAGATAGATAAAACATTTATTGATACTTTAATAGAGGATAACTCAACGCGTATTATCGTAAATGCTATTATTGCCATGGCACAGCAATTAGGCTATGAGACGATAGCAGAAGGTGTTGAAACAATCGAACAGTATGAATATCTCAAGAGTATGAATTGTGATTATATTCAGGGCTATTTACTTGGAAAACCGGTTAGTGCACAAGAATTAGAGACTATCTTACAGCGTCAATTGTAAAGAACCATTAGATGTAGTTTAGGAGTAGTGATCATGTTAATTGGCAGAAGCTCGGAACTTAAATATCTGCAACAGCTATATGAGGTACAAGGCAGTCAGTTGGTTATTATTTATGGGCAGACCGGTATTGGCAAGACCAGTCTTGCTTTGGAGTTCTCAAAAAATTTACCTTGTTTTTATTATCAAGCGAGATCCTGTACCGATCAAAAGCAGCAGAATCTATGGCAAACATTGGACTTATGGATGGATGCTAAAAACACCGGCTTTTTGACTGGAAAAAAAGTACTTGTTGTAGATGAATTTCAACATCTGGTCAAATCAGATCCTGATTTTATGCAAAACTGTGTTACTTATTTACAGCAACCACAAGAAATCTTATGGATTCTGTTAAGCTCATCCATTGCCTGGATTGAGAATAGTATGATTACTAAGATAGGAACATCGGCTTATTCTATTTCTGCTCTTTATAAATTAAAAGAAATTTCTTTTCAATCCATTCGAAGTATGTTCCCACATTTCAATCAAATACAATGCTTAGAGATTTACAGTATACTGGGTGGTGTACCAAGGCTCTTACAGTCGATAGATGACAGGCTGTCTGTTTCCGAAAATCTGATCAAAAATATACTTAACACACAAGGAACGCTTTATCAGATTGGGACACATCTGATATCAGAAGAGCTTAGGGAAACGAGTGTATACCATACCATTTTAGAATCTTTATCGTCAGGGAAGCAAAAATTAAATGAACTGTTTAAGGAAACCGGATTCTCCAGAGCCAAGATTAGTGTTTATCTTAAGAATCTGATGGAATTAGAATTTGTAGAAAAGATATTTTCTTATGATACCGACGGAAAAGAAAATACACAAAAAGGAATCTATCGTATTTGCAATCATTTTGCACATTTTTGGTTTGGATTTGTGTTTCCAAATTTAGGAGAATTGGAAATCAAGTCAGGACTTGATTATTATAATACCTATATTAAATCTTATTTTACAACTTATACCTCGATTTATTTCAAAAATGTATGTGTAGAATACTTAATGCATGAAGCGGAAGAACGAAGAACACCCTTTGTGATTGCAAGAAATAGTACCTGGGTTGGAAAAGCGGGAGTCATTGACCTTATTATGGAAGGGGAAAACGGATATCTTGCAGTTGGATTCTGCCAATATGCCCGTATTATTACGACCTATGCCGATTACGAATGGGATTTATTTTGTTTAGAGCAGGCAAAGATACAGCCGGATGGGATTTATCTGTTCTCTGTGAAAGGTTTTGATGAACAGTTGACACTTGAAGCTGCTATGAATCCGACCTTACAATTATTGGATTTTGAGATGATGTATCCGGATTTGGAAAAAGGAGTATAGATCATGGTAACGGCAACTTTAACGCCAATGATGCAACAATATAAGAAGACAAAAGAAGAATATCAGGACTGTATCCTGTTCTACCGATTGGGAGATTTCTATGAGATGTTCTTTGAGGATGCATTGATTGCCTCCAAAGAATTAGAGATTACATTGACCGGTAAGAACTGTGGGCAGGAAGAGAAAGCACCTATGTGTGGCATCCCTTATCATGCAGTAGAGGGATATCTGAATAAGTTAGTTGGAAAAGGATATAAAGTAGCTATTTGTGAACAGGTAGAAGATCCAAAGCTTGCCAAGGGCATCGTAAAGAGAGAGGTTGTTCGTATTGTAACACCGGGAACCAATCTTAATATACAAGGGTTAGAAGAATCAAAGAATAATTATTTAATGACCATTGTATATTTTCAGGATAATATCGGCATCTCTGTTGCAGATGTTACAACAGGTGATTATTTTCTTACCGAAGTAGAAGATACCAAAAAACTAATGGATGAGATATACAAATATATGCCTTCGGAGATTATTTGCAATGAAGCTTTTCTGGTTAGTGGGATGGATATTACGGATTTAAAAGAAAGACTTGGTATTGTTATTTATCCTTTGGAACCCTATTACTTTGATGAAGATACCGACAAACATATCTTATTAAAACACTTTAAGCTAAATGCTATCGCAGGACTTGGATTGGAAGACTTTCAATCAGGTGTGATCGCAGCAGGAGCATTATTGCAATATCTTTATGAAACACAAAAGACAGAGCTTGCTCATTTCACACATTTATATCCGTATAGAGTCGGCAATTACATGCTCTTAGATAGTTCTACCAGACGAAATCTTGAATTAACAGAGACCTTACGAGAGAAACGCAAAGTAGGTTCGTTACTCTGGGTATTGGATAAAACAAAGACTGCTATGGGTGCAAGAACACTTCGAAGCTATATAGAACAGCCTTTGGTAAATCATAACAGTATCAATCATCGTCTGGATGCGATTGAAGAATTGTCTTTAGATGCTATCTCCAGAGATGAGATCAGAGAATACCTGAATGCAATCTATGACTTAGAACGTCTTCTTGGAAAGGTAAGCTATAAGACAGCCAATCCAAGAGATCTCATAGCACTACGTAATTCCATTGAGATGCTTCCACATATTAAGACGGTACTTGATAGCTTTCATAAAAAAATATTAGCGGATATACAGAATGAAGTAGATGATTTGTCTGATATTTATAGCCTTATTACAGCCTCTATTCAAGAGGAACCACCGATTATGCTGAGAGACGGTGGCATAATCAAAGAAGGCTATGATACCGATATTGATACGTTACGCAAAGCCAAGACAGAAGGAAAACAATGGTTAGCACAATTAGAACAAGCAGACCGTGAACGTACCGGGATTAAGAACCTGAAGATTAAATATAATAGAATATTTGGATATTATTTTGAAGTGACAAATTCATATCAGAGCTTGGTACCGGAGGATTATATCAGAAAACAGACTTTGGCCAATGCAGAGCGGTATACGACCACAAGACTGAAAGAACTGGAGGATATGATCCTTAATGCGGAGGACAAATTATACGATCTGGAATATGATGCTTTTTGTCGGATTAGAGACACGATTGCCGCAGAGGTGAACCGCATACAGATGACAGCCAAGGCAGTTGCAAAATTGGACGTATTTGCTTCCTTATCGTTAGTGGCAGAAAGAGAGAATTATGTAAGACCTGTTTTAAATGAAGATGGTATCATCCATATCAAAGGCGGCAGACATCCTGTGGTAGAAAAGATGATCAATCATGATATGTTTATTGACAATGATACCTATCTGGATAATGATAATCATTGTATCTCTATCATTACCGGTCCTAATATGGCCGGTAAATCCACTTATATGCGACAGGTAGCACTCATAGTCTTAATGGCTCAAATAGGTTGCTTTGTTCCTGCACAAAGTGCTAAGATTGGTATTGTTGATCGCATCTTTACAAGGGTCGGTGCATCTGATGACCTCGCGAGTGGACAAAGTACTTTCATGGTAGAGATGAATGAAGTCGCCAATATCCTTAGAAATGCGACTTCCAATAGCTTATTGATCTTAGACGAGATTGGAAGAGGCACATCTACCTTTGATGGTCTAAGTATCGCATGGGCAGTCATCGAACATATCAGCAATCGTAAGCTACTCGGGGCTAAAACTCTTTTTGCAACGCATTATCATGAGCTGACAGAACTGGAAGGCAAAATGAATAATGTAAACAATTATTGTATTGCCGTGAAAGAGAGGGGCGACGATATTGTCTTTTTACGTAAGATCATCAAAGGCGGGGCCGATAAGAGCTACGGAATCCAAGTCGCTAAGCTGGCAGGCGTACCGACGTCGGTGATTGAACGTGCCAAAGAGATCGTAGAGCAATTAACAGATAATGACATCACAGAACGGGTACAGAATATTGCAGTTCATACGTTACAGTCAAAGAAACACAGTACTTCTTTAGATGAAGTAGATTTAGAGCAAATCTCTTTATTTGATACCGTGAAGGATGAAGATGTGATTATGGAAATCAAAGCATTGGATATGAGTAATTTAACACCTATGGATGCCATGAACACGCTCTATGCATTACAAAATAAATTAAACAATCGCTGGTAAATTATGTGTTTTACGCATTTAGCCACAGAAAGGGATGCCGATGAATACCATACAGGTTTTAAGCCATGAAACGATAGATAAGATAGCGGCAGGAGAAGTCGTAGAGAGACCTGCCAGTATCGTGAAGGAACTGGTAGAAAATGCCATGGATGCAGGTGCAACGGCGATTACTGTAGAGATTAAAGAAGGTGGTATCTCTCTGATTCGTGTTACAGATAATGGGAGTGGCATAGAGAAAGATCAGATACGGTTAGCGTTTACGAGACATGCTACCAGTAAGATTAGTTCTATCGATGATATGTTTACCTGTAGGAGTCTTGGGTTTCGCGGAGAAGCATTATCGAGCATCGCAGCGGTATCTATGGTTGAATTTATCTCAAAAACACCCTCTGCATTGACCGGAACACGGTATGTACAAGAAGGTGCTATCGAACAATTATTAGAAGACATCGGTGCACCAAATGGCACTACTATGATTGTACGTAATTTGTTTTTTAACACACCACCTAGAAGGCAATTTTTAAAAACCGCACCGACGGAAGGCAGTTATATTACAGATTTAATGGAACATATGGCTATGTCAAGACCTGAGGTATCGATCAAATATGTAAATAATAATCAAGAAAAGTTCCATACCTCAGGAAACGGTAATCTATATGAGATCCTGTATAGAATCTATGGAAAAGATGCCGCTACGGAACTGATTCCGCTCATGTACGAGGGCGAAGAAGTAAACATACAAGGCTTTATCGGTAAACCGACTTTTACCAGATCTAATCGCAATTACGAAACTTATTTTGTAAATCATCGATTTATCAAAAGTGATGAAATTGCAAAAGCGATTGAAGAAGGATATCACCCTTACCTGATGCAACATAAATTCCCGTTCGTAGTATTAAATCTTACTGTGGATACCAATAAATTGGATGTAAATGTACACCCGTCTAAACTTGAAGTTAAATTTGCCAATCAAAATATGATTTATCAGTCCATCGTAACTGCTGTGTCAGATACCTTGCATGCTACGAATTTAATCCCACAAGTTGCCCCCGGAGCGAAGCCGCATACACCGGAAGAACCCATCATAGAGAAACGACCGGAACCTTTTGAAGTGAATCGTCTGCAGGAGTCACAGGTGCGGGAAGAGTCTATCTATAGTGCAAAAAAAGAAGAATTGCAAGACTTCTTGCAAAAAACAGGACTTCATAAGATATTAGGAATGGAAAATAGTGCTGAAGTACCAAAAAATGTTTTAAAAGCGTCAAATGTAATTAAACCGACAGAAAGTATTATTGTTGAGAAACCGATGCAGCTGCATCTATTTGAAGATAAGCTATTAACCAAAGAAGCACAGAACCAATATCATATTTTAGGACAAATCTTTGACACGTATTGGCTGGTAGTATTTAGTGATAAATTGTTTATTGTGGATCAGCATGCAGCACATGAAAAAGTAAAATATGAATCTTTAAAGAAAAAAATGTCCCAAAAAGAGATTCTTACACAAGCATTAAATCCGCCGGTCATTTTAACATTCAGCGGCAGAGAAGAAACTGTCTTTTTACAATGCAAGGAATCTTTTTCTTCCCTTGGATTTGAAATAGAGAGCTTTGGTGGTGATGCCTATACCCTCCGCGGAGTGCCTATTGATCTCTACGGGTGTAACGAACAACAACTATTTCAAGAGATTTTAGATGAATTAATGAACAATGATTGTAAACAAACACCGGCAGTCATAGAAGATAAACTGGCATCCATGGCTTGCAAAGCTGCAGTCAAAGGAAATCATGCAATGACAGAAAAAGAGTTTGGTGAACTTCTCAATCAATTATTGGAGCTTGACAACCCTTATCACTGCCCACATGGACGACCTACGATTATCTCAATGTCACGATACGAGATTGAGAAAAAATTTAAACGCATTGTATAGGAGAAGAGTCATGAAGGAACATACCACCCCTTTGGTTATTATCGCTGGACCTACAGCAGTTGGTAAAACACAGCTATCCATAGCGTTGGCAAAAGCTATTGGCGGAGAGATTATCTCCGCCGATTCTATGCAGGTATACAGACATATGAATATTGGCTCAGCCAAAGTAACAAAAGAATCCATGCAGGGCATTCCACATCACTTAATCGATATATTAGAACCAACCGAGTCTTTTGATGTTGTTTTATTTGCAAAATTAGCAAAGGAAGCAATTACAGAAATCAGAAAACGTAATCACATACCAATTTTGGTAGGAGGAACGGGTTTCTATATTCAGGCAGTACTCTATGATATTGATTTTACGGAGCAGATGGCAGATGTTACTGTAAGAGAACAGCTCAATCAACTAGCAACCACAAAAGGAAACCGATATTTACATGAAGCCCTGCAGCGAGTAGATGAGGTATCCGCAGCAAATATACATGAAAACAACGTAAAAAGAGTGATTAGGGCTTTAGAATTTAATTATCTGACAGGACAAAAGATATCGGAGCATAATGAAATAGAACATAAAAAAAAGTCCTGCTACGCATATCATTATTTTGTGATAACAGATGATCGGGCGACACTCTATGCAAAGATTAATCAAAGAGTAGATGAGATGATGCAAGAAGGTCTGTTGGAAGAAGTGCAGCAGATGCTTGCACTGGGATGTGTGCACGATTCGGTGTCCATGCAGGGACTTGGATACAAACAATTATTAAACTATTTGGCAGGAGAATGCACGTTAGAGGAAGCAGTCTGTGCCATAAAACAAGAAACGAGACATTTTGCCAAAAGACAGTTGACCTGGTTTCGCAGAGAATCAGAGGCTGTCTGGATAGACAAACGAACCTATCAGCATCAGGATATCCTGATGATTCACGAGATGATAAAACAGATACAAGAACATGAACACGAACACCAATAGGAAGAGGAGGTATCATAGATGCTACAGGAACAATATCAAACACTTGGAATCAGCATTCCGGTATATCAATACGGAGAACGAATCCTATCAGAATTGCAGGAACGTTTTCTACAGATTGACAGCTGTGCAGAATTTAATCAACTAAAAGTAATACAGGCGATGCAGGAAAAGAAAGTCAGTGAAGCCTGTCTGCTAGGAACAACGGGATATGGATATAATGACCTTGGAAGAGATACTCTGGAAGAAGTATACGCACATATTTTTCATACAGAAGATGCCTTAGTCAGACCACAAATCACCTGTGGAACACATGCACTGGCACTGGCACTTATGAGTAATCTAAGACCGGGGGATGAACTGTTGTCACCGGTTGGCAAACCCTATGATACGTTGGAAGAAGTCATCGGTATCAGAGAGTCAAAAGGCTCCCTAAAAGAATATGGGATTACCTATCGACAGGTAGATTTACTGCCGGATGGTGCTTTTGATTATGCGAATATCGCTCAGGCAATTACCGAAAAAACACGGATGGTAACGATTCAACGTTCTAAGGGATATCAAACGAGACCTACCCTGTCAGTAGAGAGAATCGGTGCTTTAATCCGGTTTGTGAAGCAGATTAATCCCAATATTATCTGTATGGTAGATAACTGTTACGGTGAATTTGTTGAAACAAGAGAGCCGGCAGAAGTGGGGGCAGATATGGTGGTAGGGTCGTTGATTAAAAATCCGGGAGGAGGATTGGCTCCTATTGGAGGATATATTGTCGGAACGAAGGCATGCGTTGAGAATGCCGCTTATCGACTGACCTCTCCGGGACTGGGCAAAGAAGTCGGTGCTTCTCTGGGGGCATTAGGTTCTTTTTATCAAGGACTATTTTTAGCACCTACCGTTACTGCCTCTGCCCTAAAAGGTGCTATTTTTGCAGCTCATATCTATGAGAATCTTGGATATCCGGTGATTCCTAATAAAACAGAATCCAGACATGATATTATCCAGGCGGTGGAACTTGGTTCTGCAAAAGGGGTCATTGCTTTTTGTCAGGGGATACAGGCAGCGGCACCTGTAGACAGCTTTGTTACACCGGAGCCATGGGCTATGCCGGGTTATGACAGCGAGGTAATTATGGCGGCAGGAGCATTTGTATCCGGTTCCTCAATCGAATTAAGTGCAGATGGACCGGTGAAACCTCCGTTTGCCGTATATTTTCAAGGAGGATTAACCTTTCCGCATGCGAAACTGGGGATTCTCCATTCCTTACAGTCTTTGGTAGATGCAGGGGTTGTAACCGCTGATTTATCTGCGATAAAGATAAAATAATGTAGGAAGCAGTCGAAATATTTATCCTGTTTTTGGTATACATTGAATTTGATTTGTGATACACTAAATGAATATATTCGGGGGTACATATGAGGGAAACCAAACAGCTTGCATATACCGGAAATGAGGATAAACCGTATGATAAATTTTTATTGCACGGGCCTGACAGTATGACAGATGCAGAGTTATTGGCAATTATTATCAGAACAGGGATAAAAGGGGAAGATGCAGTAGCAATCAGCAAGAAAGTATTGCAGCTTAGTGATAAAGGACAAGGAATCCTGGGTTTATATCAGGTGTCTTTACAAGAATTAATGTCGATTCGGGGCATCGGTGAAGTCAAGGCGGTTAAGATTAAGAGTATTGCGGAATTATCGAAACGTTTATCCAGATCCAGAGCACAGCTCACGTTGCAGATGGACAAGCCTGCAACCGTAGCTGATTATTATATGGAATCCTTAAGACATATGCAGACAGAACACATTATTTTGGTATTATTGGATAATAAGAATCGCATGATAGATGACTGCGTGATATCACAGGGAACCTCCAATGCATCTTTATTATCACCACGTGAGATTTTTCTAACTGCCCTTAAGAATAAAGCAGTCTATATTCTCTTACTGCATAATCATCCGAGTGGAGATCCGACTCCAAGTAAACAGGATCTGGCTATTACAAAAAGAGTATCAGAAACAGCAGAATTGATTGGGATTCCTCTTTTAGATCATATTATTATAGGGGATAACAAATATATAAGTTTCAAAGAAACCGGTCTTTTATAAGAAGGGAGATATTTATTTTGGTAAACAATGCATATGGTATTGATCTAGGTACCAGTAATATAAAGATTTATAGCAGAGTAGAAGACAGCATTATGATTGAAAGAAATATGATTGCAATTGCCAATAAGAAGGATTTATTTGCTTATGGCAACTCCGCATTTGAGATGTATGAGAAAGCACCCAATAATATTTGCATTTCCTATCCGCTTAGTAATGGTGTGATTGCAGATATTAAAAGTATGCAGACTTTATTAAAGTATTTCTTAGCTGATATCAGCAAAGGAAATTTGAAGCCTGCAGAGTATCTGGTTGCTGTACCAACCGATATTACAGAAGTTGAGAAACGTGCATTTTATGATTTGATTAAAGATGCCAATGTAAAGGCAAAGAAGATTCAGGTCGTTGAGAAAGCCATTGCAGATGGACTGGGAATGGGTATTGATGTGAAAAATTCGCAGGGAGTCTTGATGGTTAATGTTGGCTTTGATACTACAGAGATATCCATCTTGTCTTTAGGTGGTATTGTATTAAGTAAATTAATTAAAGTAGGCGGTAATAAATTTGATGAGGCGATCAAGAGTGCCATTCGCCGTGAATTTAGTTTATTGGTGGGCGGTAAAACAGCCGAAAAAGTAAAGATTTCACTGCATGAATTAGAAGCATCCAAAGAATCTGCAGTAGTATATGGCCGAGATATCGTTACCGGTCTTCCTGTGGAAAAAGAGATACCTACGAAGATTGTAGATACCGCATTGAATGAGAACTTTAATATGATTATTGATAATATTAAGGTTATCTTAGAAAGAACTCCGCCGGAACTTGCAGCAGATATTTATCGTCATGGTATTTACCTGACAGGTGGGGCATCCCAGGTCAATCATTTCCGCGAATTAATTAGTCAGGGAACCGGATTACAGGTCAATGTATCTGAGAATCCACTTTCGAGTGTTGTAATCGGAGTCTCTAAGATTATGAAAGAAGATAATTATAAATCAGTTGCTTATACAATAGAAGGAATGAGTAAATAATGAGTCCCATTGTGCGTAAAAAGAGAGAAAAGTTCACATTGCCCAGCAAATATCTTCTGCTTATACTGACTTTCTTATGTGTTGCTGTTATGGGAATTACCTTTACAACAGACTATCTGAATGGATCCTTAAGCACCATAACCGGATATGTCATCGTACCTTTTCAGAATGGCATCAGTGCAGTTGGAAGCTGGCTGTCAGATCGTTCTGATGAATTGCTGCAGCTGAAAGATGTACTCGCAGAGAATCAAGCGTTACAGCAACAGGTGGATGAGTTATCTGTTCAAATAACTGAATTACAGCAAGAAAAATATGAATTGAATAATCTACGAGAACTTTACAAATTAGATGAACAGTATGCACAATATGATAAGATTGGTGCCAGAATTATCGGAAGAGATACCGGTAATTGGTTCCATTCTTTTATTATTGATAAAGGCTCCAAAGATGGTATTACCGTAGATATGAATGTCATGGCAAGTGGTGGCTTAGTAGGCAGAGTGGATTCCGTAGGTCCTAACTGGGCAAAGGTGATTTCTATTATTGATGATAATTCAAATGTGAGCGGCATGGTTTTATCTACCTCGGATAGTCTTATTGTATCAGGAGATTTACTATTGATGGAGTCCGGTCTGATTCGTTTCCAAAAATTAATAGATAGTGCCGGGGTTGTTGCAGTAGGTGACAAGATCGTTACGTCTAAAGTAAGTTCCAAATATTTACCCGGTATTTTAGTTGGTTATGTAAATGAGATTCATACAGATGCCAATAATCTGACAAAATCAGGATATGTCACACCGGCAGTTGATTTTGAACATCTGGAAGAAGTCTTAATCATTACTCAATTGAAGCAGCAGACAGAAGGATAGAAAGGGATGATTCATGAAGAAGAATATTGTGATTACAGCTATTATCATTCTATGCTTTGCATTACAGTCTACTGTATTCCGTGTTTTGAATTTTAGTGGAATCGGGCCTAATCTTCTTATCATTGTAACATCCTCTTTTGGTTTTATGCGTGGACAAAAATCCGGTACGATCATTGGGTTCTTTTGTGGTTTGCTGATTGATTTGTTCTTTGGCAATGTATTGGGATTCTATGCATTGATTTATATGTATATCGGATTTGCCAATGGCAGCTTTCATAAGATATTTTATCCGGAAGATATTAAATTACCATTGTTTTTAATCACAGTCAGCGATGTGGTGTATTGCATGGTAACGTATATATTGATGTTTTTATTAAGAAGCAGATTTCAATTTATGGGATATTTTTTACATATTATTCTTCCGGAGATTGTATACACAGTTGTGATAACGATTATTTTATATCCCATCCTTCTGTTTATTAACAAAAGATTTACGGATATAGAGCAAAGGAGTGCCAAGAAATTTGTTTAAAAATCTAAAAGATAGTTTTATAACGATGGTTACCTCAAGATTATTTGTATTAATATTGGTATTCCTATCTCTTTTTGGAATCTTACTGTACCGCGTCTTTACATTACAAATTGTAAATGGAGAGATGTTTTTTAATGATTTTAAATTAAGCATTCGAAAAGAAAAAAGCATTCCAAGTACCAGAGGAAATATATATGACTGTAACGGTGAACTGATTGCTTATAACGAACTGGCTTATTCGGTTACCTTAGAAGATGTTTATGAATCAGGAAAAGATAAAAATACCAATCTAAATACAACCATTCGAAAACTAATTAAATTAATTGAGCAGAATGGAGATAAAATCGTCAATGATTTTAATATTAAAATCGATGAGGACGGTAACTATGCATTTACCGTAAAAGAGAAACAACTGCTTCGTTTTTTGGCAGATATTTACGGACATGCTTCTTTGGATAAATTAACGTATGCAGAGAAAACAGCAACCCCCGATGAGGTGATGGATTATCTGGGTGACCGTAAAAAATTTGGAATCGGAACATATCGTAATCCGGAGGATAGAAAGTCTTTTCAGATAGGAGAAGGGTATACAAAGCTGGAACGTTTGAAGGTCACCTGTATTCGTTACGCTATGAATGCAAATAGTTATCAGAAATACATTCCCATTACGGTTGCTACCGATGTTTCCGATCAAACAGTAGCTGTTGTGATGGAGAACAGTACCTCTTTAGAAGGGGTGTCTATTGCAGAAGATACCATCCGCAAATACGTCGATAGTGTATATTTCTCACATATTATAGGTTACACCGGAAAGATATCCACTGATGAACTGACCGAACTACAATTAGAGGATGATTCTTATGATATGAATGACATGATCGGTAAAGCCGGGATTGAGCAGGTTATGGAAACCAAGCTGCAGGGTAAAAAAGGGTCTAAAGTGGTTTATGTGGATAATGCCGGAAAGACAATAGAGACCAGTAATCAAATTGATCCCGTTGCAGGCAGTGACCTCTATCTGACGATTGATAAGAATCTGCAAAAAGCAGTTTATAATATTATAGAACAAAAACTGGCAGGTATTCTTGTCTCAAAGATCTTGAATATTAAAGAATATATTCCGGCAGAGAATGCAGATGCCAGTAAAATAAAGATTCCGATTGATGATGTTTACTTTGCCTTATTTAATAATAATGTTCTTGATATTGCTTCTTTATCCAAACAGAACGCAACTGTTACCGAGAAAGAAGTTTATCAGGCTTTTTTACAAAAACAAGAGCAGGTTTGTGCTACTCTAAAACAAGAATTAACAGAACTGTCCACCCCTTATCAAAAATTGGACCCTGAATATCAGGTATATGAAAGTTATATTGTTTCTCTACTATCCAATGAAAATAATGGTATCCTTATGAACAGTAAAATTGATGTAGATGATCCTACCTATATTGCATGGAAGAAAGAAGAGACCATCAGTTTGCAAGAATTTTTAAATCATGCAATTGCAATGAACTGGATTGATGTTACAAAGATTGACTTAGACAGTCAATACTCGGATTCTACAGAGATTTATCAAAAGCTTTTAGATTATATCTTTGATGAACTGCAACACAATATGGAGTTTTCAAGGAAATTATATAAATATATGATTAAGGAAAATGCGATCAGTGGCAAACAAATATGTCTCCTTTTATGGGAACAAAATCTGATTGATGTGAGTCCAATGGAGATTGATAAGCTCAAAAACGGGAAAACTGCTCCGTATGATTTTATGATTGAACGCATTAAAAATCTGGACATCACACCGGCACAATTGGCACTGGATCCCTATTCCGGTTCTTGTGTTGTAACAAATGTGAATACAGGAGAAGTCTTAGCGATGGTTACTTATCCAAGCTATGACAACAATAGGTTGGCTAATTCCATCGATTCTGATTATTATAATCAATTACAGGCTGACCTGTCTCTTCCTTTATGGGATTATGCAACACAGCAATTATCAGCTCCCGGTTCTACTTTTAAGATGGTATCGGCGGCGGCGGCTATGCAGGAAGGCGTAACAGGTATCTTTGACACCGTAAATTGTACAGGAACCTACGATAAATTAACCGATCCTTTTAAATGTTGGAATAAATCAGGACATGGAGCGATGAATCTGTCAGCAGCAATAGAAAATTCCTGTAATTATTATTTTTATGAGATGGGATATCGACTAAGCTTAGATGCTTCCGGTGCCTACAACAGTGAGATAGGTCTGAAAAAACTTGCTAAGTATGCAGATCAATTTGGACTTTCCGAGCCATCGGGAATCGAGATTGCAGAGTCCACACCACATGTGTCAGACGAATATGCCGTTCCTTCTGTCATTGGACAAGGTACCAACAACTTTACGACCGTAGGTCTTGCGAGATATGTAACAGCGGTTGCCAATAGTGGCATTTGTTTTAATTTAAGCCTTTTAGATAAATTAACGGATGCAGATGGAAGTCTGATAGAGGAATATACACCGGAGATACGCAATCATATCGATTTATCGAGTTCAACATGGAATGCCATTCATTCAGGTATGCGTAAAGTGGTAGAACATAAGAAATATTACGAGGATGTTGCGGTTAATGTTGCCGGTAAAACAGGTACGGCACAAGAGAATAAGAAGAGAGCAAACCATGCTTTATTTGTAGGCTATGCACCCTATGAAGCTCCGGAGGTATCGATAGCTACCCGTATCGCGTTTGGATATACTTCGGACTATGCTGCGGAGATATCGAGAGATGTAATGAAATATTACTTTAATCTGGAAGATGAAGAATCTTTAATCACAGGAAATGCAGCGATACCGGATGCACAGGGATTCTCAACCGATTAAATTTAAAGGAAGGTTAAGGAAGGAGTTAAGAATGAATCATGCGGTGCTCATCAAAAGTTATCCGAATGGATTAAGTGTAATTCTGGAAGAAGGAATTGCGTTCGATACACTCCTATTGGAGGTAGAGAAGAAATTCAAAGAATCAGGCAAATTTTTTCAAAATGCTAAATTGGCATTATCCTTGGAAGGAAGGAAGCTTACATCAGAAGAAGAAAAACAAATCGTAGATTGTATTTGCCAGGTATCAGGTCTTGATATTGCATGCGTAGTTGGCAAAGATGAACAAAAGAATCAGATGTATCTAAAAGCTTTACAGCAATTGGATGTTCCTGCTGATCAGAATAATGGGCAGTTCTACAAAGGAACGCTTAAGAATGGACAAGTTCTTGAGACAGAGAGCAGTATTGTAATATTAGGGGATGTTTATCCCGGTTCTACGATTGTATCCACCAAGGATATCGTGATTCTTGGAGGCCTCTACGGAGAAGCTTATGCAGGAGGGAACGGAGAAAGTGGACATTTCATAGTTGCACTTGAGATGTCACCCGAAAAACTCAAGATAGGAGATCTGAAATACCGTAACGAAAAAGCAGCAAAATGGCCGGTGAAACCAAAAACACAGCCTAAAATTGCCTATATACAAAATGATAAAATTATAATTAAGCCAATTACCAAAGAATTACTAACTGAATATTTTTTATAAATAAGTTAGGGGACAAATATTTCATCTAATATAATTAAAGGAGCTGTGAAAAGATGAGTGAAGTAATTGTCGTCACATCAGGAAAAGGCGGTGTAGGAAAAACTACAACATCCGCAAATGTTGGTACAGGATTGGCAGCATTAGGCAAAAAAGTCGTTTTGATTGATACGGATATCGGTTTGCGTAATCTGGATGTCGTAATGGGATTAGAGAATAGGATCGTCTATAATCTGGTAGATGTCGTGGAAGGGAACTGCCGTATTAAACAGGCATTGATTAAAGATAAGAGATATCACAGCTTATTCTTGATGCCCTCTGCACAAACAAGAGATAAGACTTCGGTAACTCCGGAGCAGATGATTAAATTAACCAATAGTCTGAGAGAACAATTTGATTACATTATCCTGGATTGTCCTGCAGGGATAGAACAGGGATTTCAAAATGCCATAGCCGGAGCAGATAGAGCATTGGTGGTAACGACACCGGAGATATCGGCAATTAGAGATGCAGATCGTATCGTTGGACTGTTAGAAGCAAATGAATTTAAACAAATAGACCTTATTATTAACAGACTGCGGGGAGATATGATTCGCAGAGGAGATATGATGTCTATTCAAGATGTAGTTGATATCCTGTCGCTTCCATTGATTGGAGCGATTCCGGATGATGAGAATGTAGTTACCTCTACCAATAGAGGAGAACCACTGGTGGGAGACCGTACCCTTGCAGGAAGAGCTTTTCAGAATATTTGTTTACGTATTCTTGGAGAAGATGTTCCAATTATTGCATTTGAGAGGAAAGAATCATTATGGAATAGATTCTCCGGTGCATTTCATAAGAATCAAGGAGGCTGTTAACTTATGTGGAAACTATTTCGTAAAAAAAGTTCAAGCCAGATGGCAAAAGACAGACTAAAGATACTACTCATTTCAGACCGAGTCAATTGTTCTCCCGAGATGATGGAGATGATTAAAACAGATATTATAAAGGTAATTTCAAAATACATGAAGATCGATGCAGAAAGTATGGAATTTCAGATTACAAAATCTGATTCCAAGGGAAGAAATGTAATGAGACCCTCTTTATATGCAAATATACCGATTTTAGATTTAAAGAAATAATAAGATTTGTTTACTTGCGATATCTACAGAAATAAGTGTATAATGACATACATAAGTGTAATGAAGTTATTGTAATGTAGTTATGGTAATGTAGTTATTGTAATATGGGAGCCATTCAAATGTTTAAACGATATAAGATCAAGAATTATGATTTTGGTTTAATATTTTTATTAATAGCAATTTCGATAATAGGAATATTATCAGTTGGAAGTGCAGAAGCATCTTTACAAAACAAGCAGATTATCGGTTTGATTCTTGGTTTATTTTTGATGGTCGTTCTGTCTTTGTTTGATTATTCTTTTTTCTTAAATTTTTATTGGCTATTTTATATTGCAAATATTATATTACTATTAGGTGTTAAATATTTTGGTATTAATGTAGGTGGTTCTACAAGATGGATTAATATCTTGGGGATTCAATTTCAGCCTTCAGAAGTAACAAAGATTATATTGATATTATTTTATGCACAGTTTATTATGAAACATAAGGAACAGATTAACAAACTAAAGACCTTACTGATATTAGTCCTTTTATTACTGCCATCTCTTCTTTTGATTTTGGATCAGCCGGATTTATCCACCAGTATTCTAATAGTTGCGATGTTTGCTGCTATTGTATTTATTGGAGGGTTAAGCTATAAGATAGTAGCAGGGATTTTGGTCGTGGCAATTCCGGCTTTTGCAATTATTTTCACGATGATTCTTCAGCCGGATCAGACATTGATCCTTGACTACCAACAGACGCGTATCTTAGCATGGTTACATCCGTTCGAGTATGCTAACGCAGAAGGATATCAACAGGCCAATTCGATTACTGCCATCGGTTCAGGTCAATTATTTGGAAAAGGACTGAACAATAATGTGATTGGTTCTGTAAAAAATGGCAATTTTATACCAAAACCGGAAACAGATTTTATTTTTTCAATAGTAGGAGAGGAACTGGGATTTATTGGAAGCTGTCTTGTTATCATTCTCTTGATTTTAATTGCCTTAAAGTGTCTTATGATAGCAAAGCAAGCCAAAGATCTTGCAGGGACTTTAATCTGCACAGGGATGGCTGCCGTAGTTGGCTTTCAGAGTTTCTTAAATATCGCAGTTGCCACAGGTGTATTACCGAACACAGGGATTCCATTACCCTTTGTCAGTTATGGATTAACATCGTTGGTCAGTATGTTTATCGGGATGGGTTTCGTATTAAATATACGATTGCAAAGTAATAAAAAATATTAATCAGGAGGTTTATTATGAATATTGGTCTAATTGCACATGATGCCAAGAAAAAATTAATGCAGAATTTTTGCATTGCATATAAGGGGATTCTCAGTAAAAATGAGCTGTATGCAACAGGAACAACAGGTAGACTCGTAGAAGAAGTCACGAACCTAACAGTCCATAAATATCTGGCGGGTCACTTAGGTGGAGAGCAGCAGATAGGAGCACAGATTGAGAATAATCAAATAGATCTGCTTATTTTTTTGAGAGATCCGCTTAGCCCTGTTGGAAGAGAACCGGATGTGAATCATGTAGTACGCTTATGTGATATTCACAATATACCGATGGCAACCAATCTAGCATCAGCAGAACTATTAATTAAATCTCTTGATAGAGGAGACATGGCCTGGCGTGAAATGTATAAATAACCATCCAAAAAAAATTCGATATAAACAAGTAATCTCGATGCTGTGTATCTTATCTGTGGTTTTATCAGGATGTGGAAAGCAGACTATTTCTATGGCATACAGTATGGATATGCCGGTCAGCAGCTTTTCTACCCTAGAAGATATAGATCTTAAAACAGCAGATTCTTTTGCCTCTGATTTGTGTGTGACAGACAAGGATATGCTGGAAGGTACCGATGTAGATATGACAGATGCTGTCTCAGCAGGACTTTTTGATATTAAGCACCATAAGGTCTTATATGCTAAGAACGTACATGAACGATTATATCCGGCGAGCTTAACTAAAATCATGACAGCACTGGTAGCCTTAAAATATGGGAATCCCGAAGATATTATTACAGTTTCTTCTCATGTTAATATTACAGAATCAGGAGCTCAATTATGTGGGCTGAAAGAAGGGGATACCCTCACGCTTGATCAGGCTCTTCATGCCCTTTTAATACGTTCCGCGAATGATGCAGGGATTGCGATTGCAGAACACATTGGTGGTAGTGTAGAAGGGTTTGCAGACATGATGAATGCAGAAGCCAAAGCCATTGGCGCGACGAACAGTCATTTTGTTAATCCACACGGATTATCGGATGACTCTCATTATGTGACTGCCTATGACATGTATTTGATTTTCAATGAAGCTATAAAATACAAACAATTTACAGAGATTATCCAGACTGCTGCTTATGATACCACTTATAAGGATAAAGATGGTAACGCAAAGACCTTATCATTTGAGACAACCAATCAATATCTAAACGGAGGCCAAAAAGCACCTGATAATATTACGGTACTGGGCGGTAAAACAGGGACTACCAATGCTGCTCGTAATTGTCTGATTATCTATTCAAAAGATATTGCCGGCAATTCTTATATCTCTGTTATTTTATCTTCTAAAGAACGTGCTATTTTATATCAGGAGATGACAGATATATTAAGTGAAATCAAGAATTAACAGTTGTGTTTTAAGGAGATATCATCTATAATAAATATAGTTACATGACAATTAGTATCGTGTGAACAGAAAGACTTTACTTTAGGAGGGCTCAACTATGGTTCAATTAATTGTAGGTAATAAAGGAAAAGGAAAGACAAAACAGCTGTTGGATAAGGTGAATCAAGAAGTACAGCAAGTAGCAGGCAATATCGTATATTTAGATAAAACGACCAAGCATATGTATGAACTTAATAACAAAGTAAGATTAATTAATGTATTAGATTATCTAATCGATAACAGTAATGAATTTCTTGGATTTATCTGTGGTATTATCTCACAGGATCATGACTTACAACAGATGTATTTAGACAGTTTTTTAACAGTAGCATGCTTAGAGGGAAAAGACATTGTTCCTGTCATCACTAAACTGGATGATATAAGCGAACAATTTAATGTAGACTTCATATTAAGTGTCTCTATAGATGAAGAAGCGTTACCGTCGGTTTTAAAATCAAAAGTTATTATTTCTCTTTAATACATACAAAAGCCTCGGATTTTCAGCCGGGGCTTTTTTATAGGGCAGGAGGTTTATCGCCTTGGCAAGTAATCAAAATTCCGGGAAGCCCGGGAACATAAGAAAATATAGAAAGCCGTTAAATATTAACATTGGACTCATTATTTTCAGCATTATCTTTCTCTATATTCTTATTTGTGTCTTCTTATATTTTACGGATAAACATATTAGAGGCTATGAAGTGAATGCAGGGTCTTTATCGGTAGCCAATGTTTATAAAGGGATAGCCATACGTACAGAAGAAGTAATTAAAAGTACAGATTCCGGATATGTAAATTATTATGCAAGAGAAGGATCCAAAGTTGCTTGTGGAGATTTAATTTATTCGGTAGATGAGAGTGGAAAGCTGGCTGAGATGATGCAGGCAGATGGAGACCTTGGTGAAAATTCATTAAGGGATGAAGATCTTCAGGAATTAAAAACTGAGATTGTTTCTTTTAGTAATGCATACCAGGCACAGGAATACCAAAAAGTATATGATTTTAAATATAATTTAAAGGGAACTGTTCTCAAGCTTGCCAATGTAAATGCTTTAAACAATATCAACACATTATCCGGCAATACCGTGAGTGGAATGGTTGATTTTGGACGTGCAAAGCAATCCGGCATCCTTGTATATAATACAGATGGCTATGAGACTTTGACTCCGGAGGCAGTTACCAAAGAGATGTTTCAGGGAGATACTTATAAGAAGAATCAGCTCATTAGCAATGAACTGGTAAATACAGGTGATCCTGTCTATAAACTTTCTTTAGAGGAAGAATGGTCTTTGATCGTTCCGATAGAAGAAGAAAGAGCAGCAGCTTTGTCGGAAGATCCTTATGTTAAAATTAAATTTCTTAAAAATCAGGAAGAATCATGGGCCACAGCAACCATCTTAACCTTAGCGGATGGGACTTATGCAAAATTAAAGTTTAATAATTCTATGATTACCTTTTGTACCGATAGATTTGTTGATATCGAGATGATTACCAATGATGAGCAAGGACTTAAGATACCTAATTCAGCAGTCGTGGAAAAAGAATTCTTTTTAATTCCGGCGGAATATATAACCAAAGGTGGAGATGGAACTAAAGATGGTTTTATGAGAGAGTCTTATGCAGAAGATGGAACTGTTTCTACTGAATTTATCCCAACTACCATCTATAATTCAACCGAAACAGATTATTATGTAGATGATTCCGTACTAAGGATCGGTGATTATATTATCAAACCAAATTCTACAGAGAAATATCCGATTAGTAAAAAAGGAACGTTGATCGGCGTGTACAATATCAATAAAGGCTATGCTGACTTTAAACAGGTTATTATCCTATATCAAAACGAAGAATATGCCATTGTACAGTCAGATACTAAATATGGGTTGAATGTATATGATCATATTGTTTTAGATGCAGCAACCGTCAACGAGAATGATTTTATATATTAATTAATAGATTAATAAAGAAGGGATTGATTACTATGATAAGCGATAACATAAGAACAGTAGAGAAAAATATGATGGAAGCATGTTCTATGACAGGACAAGATGTTGCTAATGTCACATTAATAGCGGTCAGTAAAACCAAACCGATTGTGATGTTAGAAGAAGCGTATGCTTATGGCTGTCGTGATTTTGGTGAGAATAAAGTACAGGAATTACTGGATAAAATAGAACTCATGCCTAAAGATATCAGATGGCATATGATAGGACATTTGCAACGCAATAAGGTAAAGTATATTGTTGGTAAAGTGGCATTAATTCACAGTGTTGACTCCTTGCGCTTGGCAGAAGAAATTCACAAGGAGGCGGTAAAGCAAAATATCATAGCAAATATTCTGGTAGAAGTCAATGTTGCCGGAGAAGCATCTAAATTTGGTACAACCAAAGAAGAAGCCATACAGTTGGTAACCCAAATTGCCGGTTTATCCAATATTCGTATTCAAGGATTGATGACCATAGCTCCTTTTGTAGAAGATGCCGAAGAAAACAGACAATATTTCCGCAATTTAAAGGATTTATCTGTTGACATAAACCATAAAAACATTGATAATGTTAATATGAATGTACTTTCTATGGGGATGACAGGTGATTATGCAATTGCAGTACAAGAAGGTGCAACCTTAATTCGTGTAGGAACAGGGATTTTTGGTACAAGATAACAAAGCTTACGCTTTCTAAAGATACTCTATGAAAACGAAATACCACAGGATATAAATATAGATATAAATCAGTAAGGAGAATGAACATGGGTGTTATGGACAAGTTTTTGACAGCGATGAAATTAAACGAAGAGGAAGAATACGATTACGATGATGAGTATATGGATGAAGAAGAGGAAGTGATAGAAGAACGCTCAAAGCGTTCCACTCTTAAAGATAATACCGATATCGTGGAAGACAAACCGACTAAGAAGGCCAATGCCAAGGTAACACCGATGAGACAACAACCAAAACGAAACGGAAGTGCTTCCGGAATGGAAGTCTGTGTTATCAAACCTAATTCGGTAGAGGATGCAAGAGAAATCACAGAGACCTTGTTAGCCAATAGAACCGTTGTCTTAAATCTGGAAGGGATTGATGTGGATGTTGCACAAAGAATTATTGATTTTACTTCCGGTTCCTGCTTTGCAATTAGCGGCAATTTACAGAAAATCTCACATTACATATTTATTATTACTCCGGCAAGTGTAGATATCTCAGGAGACTTTCAAGATTTATTATCCGGCACTTTTGATGTACCGACGGTGAATAACTAAACTAAAAGATAACTAAGTGATACTATTTAACTTCCTGCCACCAGCGGGAAGTTTTTCATGAAAGGATAAGGATAAAAAAATGGTAACACGCTTACCGATTACTGTGAATAAAAAACCAAGTTATGATATTGTATACAGTCATGGATTTGAGGAACTGACATCTGAACTGGAAACACTGGAGATGCAAGGAAAACAAGTATGTATCGTTACAGATACAAACGTGGCACCACTATTTGCCAATACCATACAAACTATATTAGATAAATTGAATTGTCGCTCCATCGTATTTACCTTTCCAAGTGGCGAAGAAAGTAAGAACTTAATTACGGTACAAGAGATCTATAAAGTATTAATAGAAGAGAAATTTACCAGACAAGATATTTTAATCGCTCTGGGGGGCGGTGTGGTTGGTGATATAACCGGATATACTGCTGCGACTTATCTGCGAGGCATTGACTTCATACAGATTCCCACTACTTTATTAGCACAGGTGGACAGTAGTATTGGCGGTAAAACAGGTGTTGATTTCGACCGGTACAAGAATATGGTTGGTGCTTTTCATATGCCTCGTTTGGTATACACCAATTTAGAGACTTTACTTCCATTACCGGATAGACAATTTTATTCAGGGATGGGCGAGGTAATGAAAGCAGGCTTAATTCGTGACGCCGTATTCTATGAGTGGTTGATCACTAACCTGTATGAGATTGGTGAACGCCAATTAGATACCTTAACAGAGATGGTTATGCGCAGTAATCAGATTAAAAAAATGATTGTTGAGAAAGATCCATTAGAACAAGGTGACAGAGCCTTGCTGAACCTAGGGCATACCATAGGGCATGCGATTGAAAAAGCAAAGGATTTCACCCTGTTACATGGAGAATGTGTTGCTCTTGGCTGTGTGGGTGCAGCATATATCTCTAAACAACATCAATTATTAAGCAGTGATGAATATTATGAGATTCGAGATATGTTTGTGCCATTTAATTTACCGATTACAATAGAAGATATTGATCCGCAAGAGATTGTATCCTTGACCAAATCCGATAAAAAAATGGAAGCAGGACATCTTAAATTTATTTTATTAAAGAAAATAGGACGTGCAGTAATAGATAAAACAGTTACAGAAGAAGATATCCTGGAAGCTGTAAAAGAATTACACTACAGCGAGGAGGACAAGTATGAATAACGCACTCAGTAAAAAGAAAAAACGGTTTTTTTTATTGGATATTTTTCTATTAATAGGACTCATTGCATTAGACCAGGTTACCAAATATATTGCTGTTTTAAAATTAAAAAATCAAGTTCCCTATCCAATTATTCCTGATATTCTGGAGCTTAACTATCTTGAAAATCGTGGAGCTGCTTTTGGAATGTTACAAAATCAGAAGTTTTTCTTTGTTTTTATAGCACTTGTATTTATTAGCCTGATTGTGTATTTTCTTTATAAAACACCTGATCATAAGAAATATGACAGCATGCATATTCTTCTTGTTATGATTGCAGCAGGAGCAATCGGGAATATGATTGATAGAATCAGATTGGATTACGTAGTTGATTTTATCTATTTAGTATGTATTAATTTTCCTATTTTTAATGTTGCAGATATGTATGTTACAGTAGCGACTGCTGTGCTTGCCATCATTTTATTATTTGTATATAAAGAGGATGACCTTGCATTTCTTAGTTTTAAACAGAACAAAATACGTGAAATCAAATAAGGAAGAAGGGGCAAGGTCAATCTAATGATTGAGTTCCAAATAACCGTAACGGAAGAAGAAGAGGATGAAAGAATAGACAGCTGTATTGCAGCACTTGCAGAACAACAGTCACGTTCTTATATTCAAAAATTAATCAAAGAAGGAGCTATTGTAGTCAATCACTGTGCTGTTAAATCAAATTATCGTGTTAAAATAAATGATAAAATCGATTGTCGAATACCGGATGCAGTAGAACCTGATATTGAACCGGAAGATATTCCCTTAGAGATATTATATGAAGATGCAGATGTACTCGTAGTCAATAAGCCCAAAGGGATGGTGGTTCATCCGGCTGCCGGACATCTTTCTCATACCCTGGTAAATGCAGTTATGTATCATTGCAAAGATAATTTGTCCGGCATCAACGGCGTAATGCGTCCTGGGATTGTCCATAGAATCGATATGAATACAACAGGGTCCCTTATTGTCTGTAAAAATGATATTGCACATGCATCGATTGCGGAGCAATTAAAACAGCATACCATTACCAGATGCTATCGTGCTATCGTACATGGAGTACTCAAAGAAGAGGAAGGATGTATTAATGCCCCGATTGGAAGACATCCATCGGATCGTAAGAAGATGTCTGTTCATAGTAAAGTAGGAAAAGAGGCAATAACACACTACAAAGTACTCGAACGCTTTTCTCAATATACCTATATAGAATGTAAGCTAGAGACCGGACGTACTCATCAGATTCGGGTTCACATGGCTAGCATAGGACATCCATTGTTAGGAGATACGGTATATTCCAATCACAAAAATACAAATCATCTGGAGGGACAAACGCTGCATGCGATGTCACTTGGATTCTATCATCCAAAAACACAGGAATATATCTATGTGGAAGCACCCTTGCCGGATTATTTTATACATTTATTAGAAATATTAAGAAAATGAATTCAGCTTTTAGTTGAAGTATTGCTATAAATTATATATAATATGGATAACTACTTAGAAAGACTTATCATAGATAGGAACTAGACATGAAAGGTGAGTGATGCTATGAATACAGTGATAACGATAGGAAGACAGTTTGGATCCGGTGGAAGAGAAATAGGAGAGAAGTTAGCCAAACATTATGACATACCATGTTATGACAAAGAATTATTGACAAGAGCAGCCAAAGAAAGTGGTTTTTGTGAGGAGATGATTCAGAATCACGATGAAAGACCAACGAATTCATTCCTTTACAATTTAGTTATGGATACCTATTCTTTTGGATATAATTCTTCTTCTTTTGTCGATATGCCAATCAGTCATAAAGTTTTTTTGGCACAATTTGATGCAATTAAAAAGATAGCCAGTGAAGGTCCTTGCGTGATTGTAGGTCGTTGTGCTGATTATGCTTTGGATGATTACAAGAATTCCACGCATTTATTTATTTGTGGGGATATGGATGTTAAACTGAAACGTATTTGTGCAAAATATGATTTGAGTGAATCTAAAGCCAAAGATATGATTCTTAAAAAAGATAAACAGCGTCAAAGTTATTATAACTATTATTCTTCTAAAAAATGGAGCCAAGCTGAAAGCTATGATCTTTGTATTAACAGTAGCGTTCTTGGTATGGAAGGAACAGTTGATTTATTGATTCATTATATTGAGAATTTTGAAAAACAAGTTTAAGAACTTTATGAAGTGATTTTTTCATATGTGATTCAATATATAGAATTAAATATATAGGATTAAATATATAGGATTAAAAAGGAACAGTGTATCCAAGATAGATAAGCTGTTCCTTTTTTATGCTATTACATGGTACTATTCATAAATAGAACTATTCGCAAAAGACAGCTTTAACGAATAGTACTGACAGGAAATATCCAGTTTGTAAAATATCTGATTTATAAAATATCCAATTTACAAGATATCTGTTTTATTTTGGTTCTTCTTCTTTTTCCGAAAATGAGGATAGATTCACATATTCTTTTCCGTTCATAACATCAAGTGCCAGGTATTTATTTGTATCAGTAGACAATCCTTTTTTACGAAGCTGCTGGTTGCAAATTGCTTTAAAAGCTGCTAATAAAACTGCAAAAGTCGGTACTCCGATAAACATTCCAAAGATACCAAATAATCCTCCGAAAATGGTAATAGAAAAAATAACCCAAAATGCAGACATACCGGTTGAATTACCCAGTATCTTAGGCCCTAAGAAGTTTCCATCAAATTGCTGCAGAATCAATATGAAAATAATAAAATATAAACATTGCAGCGGATCTACCATTAAAATAAGAATAGAACTCGGAATTGCCCCCAAATAAGGGCCAAAGAATGGAATAACATTAGTAATACCAACAATAACGCTTACCAATAGTGCATACGGTGTTCCTATAAAATTAGTACATATAAAACAAAGGATGCCTATGATAATGGAGTCAATAATCTTACCGCCCAAAAATCCACTAAATGTTTTATGGGTAAATCGAATATCTTGAATAAAAAAATTAGCAGTCTTTGTTTCAAATATGGCATAGATGATTTTCTTACATTGTCCTGTAAATAATTCTTTACTGCTTAATAAATAAATAGCTATAATAAATCCAAGTATCAAGTTCCAAACAGATTTTAAGAAACCAAGAACACTCAGCGATACGGACATCAACATACCGTTCAATTGCGGAAGAAAACTTTGGTTTAACCAATGCTCTACTTCTCCCGAATATTGATTAAAAAGTTGAATTGCAATTCCTTCTAAATTAGGATTATCAGACAAAATAGTGCCAAGCCACTGACTTAAATTATCCAGATATACCGGAAACTGCTGTATAATATTTTGGATACTTGTAATTAATTGTGGAATTACCATAGAGAAAAATCCATAAATAAAGGTAAATACAATAAATACCGTTATAATAATCGAAACAAAACGAACTATTTTTTTACTCTTTTTATTGATATCAAATTTTGCTTTTTTAAAAAGAGGAAATATTAAGTTATCTTCTACAAAATTAACAATAGGACACATCAAATAAGCTAATGCTAAACCATCAATAATAGGCATCGCAATGCCGGCTGCTGTTCTTAAGCCATTTCTGAGAGAAATCCCATGAAATAATACATAGTAAAAGCATATACTCGCAATAATAACACCAAAGGCAGTCATACCCCAATATAAATATTTTTTATCCCAACGATATTTCATAGATTTCAATCTCCTTTAGTATTTATAATTACATTAAGTATAGCATATTATTCGAATCAGCGATATAATTGTAACATAAATTTGTTTTAAGACAGGAAGAAAATTGAAGCGATGAAATTACAACAAGTATTGAGTTATACACGCAAAGCCATTGATGACTATGGTATGATTAAAGAAGGTGACAAAATAGCAGTCGGCATCTCGGGTGGCAAGGACAGTCTGACACTCCTTTACGCACTGCATGCACTACAGCGCTTCTATCCTATCCACTATGAGCTCTATGCGATTACCGTTGATTTAGGCTTTCAGAACTTAGATCTTGCTAAGATATCACAGATGTGTGCAGAGCTCCAAGTTCCCTATACGATTGTAAAGACTGATATCGCAAAAATAGTATTTGAAGATCGAAAAGAATCAAACCCTTGTTCATTATGTGCAAAAATGAGAAAAGGTGCTTTAAATGAAAAATTAAAGTCGCTTGGATGCAATAAAATTGCTTATGCACATCATAAGGATGATGTGGTAGAGACGATGCTCTTATCTCTTATTTTTGAAGGACGATTCCATAGTTTTTCCCCAAAAACATATCTCGATAGAATGGATTTGACGGTTATTCGACCATTACTCTATATGAATGAGATGGATATTATAGGATTTGTTCATAAATATGAACTTCCTGTAGCAAAAAGTCCATGTCCGGTAGATGGACATACCAAAAGGGAATATGCCAAAGAATTATTAAAGCAATTAAATGCAGATCATCCGGGTGTAAAAGAAAGAATGTTTACTGCTATTATTAAAGGTCATATTTCCGGTTGGCCGGAATCAAACAATGTATGAAAGGAGTTTTATATATGGCGGAGCAATCCTATCATGATGACTTAAATAGTCAGAATGTACTTAAGCTTAGAGCATTGTTATCTACTCTTCCACCCTTCTGTAAGGACTTCTTTCGAGGTATTGCAGATACCACTTCTTCGAGAACAAAAATAGCATATGCCTATGACTTAAGAGTCTTCTTTGAATTTCTTCATGAAACCAATGGAATCTATGCTAAAACAGATATTGTGAATTATCCATTATCACTGTTAGATCAGTTGAGACGTGAAGACATTATGGAATATTCGGAATATCTGGCATTATATCTAAAAGATGGCAAACAAGTCACGAACGACGAGCGTGGAAAAACAAGAAAACTTGCTTCTCTTCGAACTTTTTATAATTTCTTTTATTGTAATGAATTAATTCATAATAATCCTGCTGTCTTGGTTCCACTTCCTAAGTTACATCAAAAAGAGATTGTTAGATTGGAACCAAATGAAGTGGCAATTCTTTTGAATCAAATTGAAGACGGTACAGATTTAACCAAATCACAATCAAAATACCATGAGAAAACAAAAGTCAGAGATTTGGCTTTAATTACCTTACTGTTGGGAACCGGAATCCGTGTATCGGAATGTGTTGGCCTTAATATAAAAGATGTTGATTTTAATACGAATGGAATTAAGATACGTAGAAAAGGTGGCTATGAAGCCGTTATTTATTTTGGTGGGGAAGTTAATCAGGCGCTGATTGAATATCTGGAACAACGTAATCATATGATACCCAATAGCGGTCACGAAGAAGCTCTCTTTTTATCTATGCAGAATCGTAGAATCTCTGTAAGAGCTGTTGAGAATCTTGTGAAAAAATATGCAAGCCTGGTAACACATCTCAAAACAATCACACCACATAAATTACGTAGCACCTATGGTACCAGCCTGTATCGTGAAACAGGGGATATCTATCTGGTAGCAGATGTGCTAGGACATAAAGACGTTAATACTACCAAAAAACATTATGCAGCTATGGAAGATGAAAATCGTCGTAGGGCTGCAAACGCTGTACAGCTACGTGATAAGAAAGATCAGGACAACGTTCATTCGCCAATGAAAGATTCTGAGTAATATGGAATAATCAAATACTGACCGGCATGGATCGTGTCCTCTGTGAGTGCATTGATATGTTTTACCTCATCTATATAAGCTGTGGACGAAGGATAGTGAAATGTCATATGCTCAGAAGCGATTGAACAAAGAGAATCTCCGGATTCAACCATAATACTGGTAAAATATTTATACTGGGGAGCTTTTGTAGAATCGTCTTTGGCTTTGGACAAAGTACTGCCTAAGGTAATAGCAAGAACTAATATAATAAGAACAGTAAAGATTAATATCATAATCTGTTTGTGCACTTCTTGCAGTCTTATCTGCTTATTATTACGGATTCTTTCTTCGCTTATACTCATCTTCTCTTATCTCCTTATCCTATGTTCTGTTTTATCATAAATAAGAACAACTGTTCTGTAATTAGTATTATATCGAACGTGCATTCGAAAGTCAATAGATAAACAGCAAAAAACAGAACAAATATTTGGAATATATGTTTGCTTTTTGTTTTTTGCTATGTTAAACTTAAAAAGAATCTAATAAATAATAAATTAACAGGGGGATGATGCATATGGGATATGGCAAGATTACGAATAAACAAAGAGAAATATTAGAATATATTAAAGAGGAAATATTAAAGCGAGGTTATCCGCCTGCAGTACGTGAGATCTGTGAAGCTGTGAAGCTCAAATCCACTTCTTCTGTTCATTCACATCTGGAGACGTTGGAAAAGAATGGTTATATAAGAAGAGATCCGACAAAGCCCAGAGCAATTGAGATTATGGATGATAGTTTTCAAATGGTTCGTCATGAAATGACGAGTATCCCTATCGTTGGCTGTGTTGCTGCAGGTCAGCCGATTCTGGCACAGGAGAATATCGAAGGCTACTTCCCTATTCCTGCTGAATATGTCCCTAATGCTGAGACCTTTGCTTTAAAAGTACGTGGAGAAAGTATGATTAATGCCGGGATCTTTGATGGAGATCAAATATTCGTGGAACGCTGTAATACTGCACGTAATGGAGATATGGTGGTAGCTCTAATTGAAGATTCTGCCACTGTTAAGACTTATTATAAAGAAGATGGACATTATCGTCTCCAACCGGAGAATGATACGATGGAACCAATTATCGTAGAGCAATTAGAGATCCTGGGTAAAGTGTTTGGTGTTTTTCGTCTATGCCATTAAATATATTTTAAATGACTCCATATAATTTCAGCCCCCATAGATTACTATGAGGGCTGAAATTATATGATACTGTTATTATTATTTGAATGCTTCTGTTGATATTTGCTTTCCATCTCGCCAGATTCGCCCAAGATCATAGAATAATCTGTTCTCCTGGTCAAATATATGCACGATAATATCTTTATAATCCATCAATATCCAATTACCGGTATCATAGCCTTCGATATGACGATTGGCATAACCTGCACGACCGAGTGCATCATCAATATTGTCACTGAGTGCCTGAACCTGATTTCTATTATTACCACTTGCTATAATAAAATAATCTGCAATCACGGATATTTCACCGATATCAATAATCTGAATATCTTCTGCTTTTTTGTCTTCCAAAGCTTTAATTACTAATTTAGTCATTTCTTTCGCTTGATTCATCATGTTCTCTCCTATAATAATCATATGTTTTTTGTGTCATGGGGTCTATCTCACAAGAAATAGAATCTAAATACTGTAGTGTATCGCCTAATATAGTAAAAAGTGCTGCATCGATATCGGTAAAAGCAAGTTTACGGAGCATAGACAGATTAGGAGCCTGCATCCGGTTAGGCTCAATATAGTCTGCAACATAGATAATCTTCTCCAGAAGAGACATATTAGGCCTTCCGGTGGTATGATTTAGGATAGCATTGATGATATCCTTGTCATTGACACCATATTTCTTCATCGCAAAATAACTTCCCAGTTTGGCATGTAATAAAAAAGGATTCTTACGTTCACTTTCATTGACGATAATATTATATTTTTCACATAAAGTGATCTTCTTATCATCTTCAATACATTTCGCACAATCGTGCAATAATCCGGCCAACTCTGCTTTTTTAAGATTTGCATCATATCTCATAGCTAAGGAACATGCCGTATAGGCGACTCCCAAGGTGTGTTCATATCTCTTGGCATCCATTGCTTTTTCAAGTGTTTTGCGTATTTTTCTTATGTTAATCGTCTTCTCCATCGTCTCTGACATCTCCTATATGATTATAGTGTTTTAAAATATCATCTTTAATGATATCCGGTACCATATATTGAATCGATTGACCAAGGTTTATTCTGTCTCTGATATCGGTGGAAGAAACATCGACTCTGGCTGTTGTAAACAAACGAATATCTGCAGAATATTTTTTCTGTAAAGATGCAATCTTTGATTGAATCTCCTGCAGACTATACCCTTTACGGATACCCGCTACGATAATACAATTAGCAAATAATAATTCCGGATGCTGCCATTCTTCCAAAGCAAAAATGGTGTCACCACCAATAATAAAATAATATTCCGTCATAGGATTCTGTGTGGCAAGTGCACTGACTGTTTCATAGGAATAACTGTTTCCACTTTTGTTAAATTCAAACCTTGATAATGTAAAACAAGGATTGTTTTCAATGGCCTTTGCCGTTACCGAAGCTCTAAATTGCTTTTCGGATACATTTTCTTTCATATAAGAATGTCCGCTTGGAATAAAAAGTACTTCATCCAGATTAAAATAATCTCTTGCAGATTCTGCTAACAGCAGATGGCCTATATGAATCGGATCAAAGGTACCGCCTAAGATACCTACTCTTCTATTATAACACAATCTTTGGATTCTCCTTAAATGCACGATATAGTACAAATTTCTTACCAATTACCTGCACTACAGTTGCGTGTGTCCGTTCAGCGACAATCTGTGCAATCTCTTTTGGATCATCGGCACAATTTTTTAAGACAGCCACTTTAATTAGTTCTCTGGTATTAAAAGATTCAGCAATTGCTTCTGTTACTTCAGGTGTCAAGCTTGATTTTCCTATTTGAAAAATAGGATCCAAGTTACTGGCAAGACTCTTTAAATAAGCCCTCTGTTTACTCGTTAGTGTCATAGGAATACCTATACCTTTCTATTTATAATAGTCAAAAGAATGTCCATACATTCTAACAGTATCGCCTTCTTTGATATCAAGTGCTTCTAACTGTTCCAAAATACCATTTTCTTTTAAAAACTTCTGAAAGAAGGAGAATCCCTTCTCTGTTTCTAAATTAGTATATCCAAGCATCTTGTCAATACGTGGTCCTTCTACTACATATTCATTCTTTTCCGCATCAAAGGATACTTCGAACGGTTCATTTGAATAAGAATCTTCAAATTCAGGAAAGAATTCTTGTGCAAATACAGTGGGTTCTTCATGTAATTCCTGTAATAGAGAATCAATATAATAAAGGAGTTCTGTCATACCGGAACCACTAACAGCAGATATCGCAAACACTTTAAATCCCTGTGGTTCAAATTCATCACGTATCTTTTGAACAGGATCCTCATCCCCTTCAAAGATAACATCTATCTTATTAGCAGCGATTACTTGTGGTCTGTGAGCGATCTCAACATTATAAGCTTCTAATTCTTTGTTAATGGCATATATGTCTGTTATCGGATCTCTACCTTCGGTAGAAGCAGCATCTACGATATGAAGAAGTACTTTGGTTCGCTCAATGTGCCGTAAAAACTCATGACCTAAGCCCACTCCCTCAGAAGCACCTTCGATTAATCCGGGGATATCAGCAATGACAAAGCCTCTGCCTTCTGTCAAATCGACAACGCCCAGATTTGGATTCAGTGTTGTAAAATGATAATTGGCAATCTTTGGTGTGGCATTGGTCACTCTGGCCAAAAGAGTTGATTTTCCAACATTGGGAAATCCAACAAGTCCAACATCTGCAATAACTTTTAATTCTAATTGTAGATTCAATTCTCTTGCCGGCTGTCCCGGTTGTGCATACTTGGGAGCCTGCATCGTAGGCGTCGCGTAATGTTGGTTTCCACTGCCACCTTTTCCACCTGATAATAAGACACATCTTGTTGTCACGCCTGACATATCGACGATTACTTTACCTGATTCAGCTTCTTTAATGACGGTGCCGAGTGGTACTTTGATAATGATATCAGCCCCATCTTTACCACGACAGTTACGTTTACCACCCATCTCACCATCTACAGCCTTATACTTGCGGATATGGCGAAAATCAGTTAACGTATTTAAGCCTTCATCAACTACAAAGATTACATCACCACCTCTGCCCCCATCGCCACCATCCGGTCCGCCATTGGGTACATATTTCTCACGTCGAAAAGACACATGTCCATCGCCGCCTTTCCCACTTCTTACATATATCGTTGCTCTATCTGCAAACATAGATAACTCCTATCATTCTCTATCATTTTGAGTGCTTATATGATAACACTATTATATTTTACCTTATTTTGTTTATAAAATAAACACTTTTATTATAAACATAAAAATTGAGCTTCAAACAGGTTTGTTTGAAGCTCAACATGGTTTCGCTATTATTGTTCTACAGGATAAACGGAAGCTTGTTTTTTATCTCTTCCTTTTCTTTCGAATCTTAATACGCCGTCTACCAATGCGAATAATGTATCATCTCCACCACGACCTACATTGATGCCGGGATGAATCTTAGTTCCGCGTTGTCTGAATAGAATGTTGCCGGCTTTTACGAATTGTCCGTCAGCTCTTTTCGCACCTAATCTCTTAGATTCAGAGTCTCTACCGTTCTTGGTAGAACCGACTCCTTTCTTATGAGCGAAAAATTGAAGGTTCATATTTAACATGGTTTACACCTCCTCGAATTTGAGTAATATATACTTCTTACCGTATTGTTTCTTGACTTCTGTGAGACCTAAAACCATAGAATCCAATAATAGAACAGCCTGCATACTTGGTGCGGTTTCAAATCTTACAGTGATTTCTCCCGTTGATTCTTTAGATGCGCAATGAAAAGGTTCTTTCAATAGCTGATCTAACGAATTGATGGTATTAATCACTAACATCGATACTGCCGCACATACGATATCTTTGCCGGAATCAGCAAATCCTGCATGTCCTATACATGTGAATCCGGTATAGTTCCCCGATCCATTTTTACTTATCGTTACTGTAATCATAACAATTACCTGTCATATCACTACTAAGCGTTAATTTTGTCGATTTTCACTTGTGTATATGCTTGTCTATGACCATTTTTCTTGTGATAGCCGGTTTTTCTCTTGTATTTATATACAATGACTTTTCTGGCTCTTCCTTGATCCATAACAGTAGCTGTTACAGTTGCAGCGGATACATCTTCGCCAACTTTTAAGCTCTTATCACTTACTACAAGTACTTGATCAAATGTTACAGTATTACCTGCTTCAGCTTCGATTTTCTCAACTTTGATTACATCGCCTTCTGAAACTTTGTACTGTTTACCACCTGTTGCTATAATTGCGTACATAGGGCACCTCCCTTTTCTAGTTAATACTGTATCCACAGATTAACTCTTACTCGCTAGCTTTGGTGTCTGTTTAATAACATCCTTATAACCTCGCTATGCGGCATACTCAAATATTCTAACACTCAGTTTGCCAGATGTCAAGATATTTCATCTATAACTTACTCAAAAACTTTAATGCCTTGTTTCGTCAAATCCTGTACTTTATGATCTACTGCATCAAGAAGTGATAAAATCTCTTTGGAAATAACATCTGCTTCTTGATACAACTTGTCAGCTTCTGTTTTATCATTTCGTTTTACTGCATCTATAATTTTATCACCCATAGTATGGAATTCGTGGTGTTTACCGTCAATCTGATTCCATTCCTTAACTACTGCAGGATGATCTAGAACCAATGCATGATAGAAATGACCAAATTCACATTTTTTTGAATTGGTCTGCAGTGGTGCTAACTGCATCAAATCAACAATCTTCTTTAAAGTTACAAGCCAGTTAGAATGTGCTTGATATGCTTTTTGAAGACGCATATGTATCTCTTCATTGGTTACAGCATGTTTTCCTTCTTTTAATCCACTGTATAAGTCCGTAGTAACTTCAGATAATTTATCATCTATCGCTGAAATGTTTTTGGAATAGGAAACACTCTCTGTTGCATCCCGTTGAATACTCTGAGTCATCTCTGTTAATGTCTGAGCGTTGGCACTGGAAGTATCCATTGCAGTGTTAATATCATTAGTAGCCTGTTTGATGCCCTGCATAGAACCATGAATATCGCCTATGCTAGATACGACTCCCCGAAGCATCTCTATATTGGTGCCAACCGTGGTTGATACCATATCAATCTTCTCACTCATATTGGTCGTTGAAGTCAATGCACGATCCATACTCTCTTTACCGGCGGTGGCTGCAGCATGAATATCTGTCACAAAGGTACGCATGCCATCCAGATTGCTCTTTGTATCATCTGCCAATTTACGCACTTCTTCTGCAACAACTGCAAAGCCTTTTCCTGCCTCTCCTGCTCTGGCTGCTTCGATAGCGGCATTGAGTGCCAGAAGATTTGTCTGTTTAGCAATCGCCTGGACACTTTCGACAATTTTTTCTATCTCCGTTGTCAGTCCAACCAACTGTTCAATCTTTGTATTCATGATTGTAGTATCCTGAATCACATCCTCTTTAAGACCGGTTACTTCTATTAATAATGCTTTGCTTTCGTCATTTTGTGCTGCCAGTTCCTGCGATTTGTTGGATAATTGATCTAAGGTATCTGCTGTCCCATCTACCGTATCATTGACCTGATTCATCGTAGCGGTTGTCTCTTCCACAATGGCAAGATTAGATTCGCTTAATTCTGCCAGTTCTCCTGCAAATTCCATAAGTTCTGTTGAGATATAGGACATCCCTACATCAAAAGAACTTATGGCACTGGTAATATCCAAAACTGTTTTTGCAGCATTAGACATACGATTTTCATTCTCAAATAACTTATTAAAATAAGTGATAATCTTCTTATGAATATTATATTCACTCTGTGGACAGGACGTTTCAATCCCTTTCATTGTATTCTCCACATAATGTAAGATGCAATTCATTTCAGAACAATTTCCTTTTCTGCGATTAAATAACATAAAATCATCCTCCTTATATTATAAGATGCCTGCTTTGACAAGGGGTCTCTTGATCATAGGTGTAATAATCACTGCAATCAATATCTTGCATATATCTCCAGGAATAAATGGAATGACACCGACCATCAATGCCGCACGTAAATCCATATGTGTAAGAAAGGAAAGCCATGCGGTTCCAAATACATAGGTAATTAGAGAACCAAGGAGCATCCCTATTATATAAAAACCTATTTTATCCGAAAATCGTTCTACAAAAAATCCGGTAATCCATGCAAGGAAGATAAATCCTATCAAATATCCTCCTGTTGGTCCAAATAATTTACCGGCACCTCCGGTGAACCCTGAAAATACAGGTAATCCGATAAAGCCAATCAGCAAATAAATCATATAACTAATCGTACCAAGCTTCTTCCCTAATAATATAACTGTCATAAAAATAGCTAAATTGGTAAAAGAAATGGGTACAGGACCGATTGGGATCGATAAGGGACCTAAGATACAGATAACGGCACTCATTAATCCTACTAAGGTAAGTGTATGTATATTGATGCGTTTTTTAATTGCGGTGTTACTTTTTGTCATGGTCAGCCTCCCTTTGCTGTTATGCAATAATATTGTTCTCATGTCGGATATTATATCACAAATAAAATCAATAGTAATCTCTTTTTTAAGAATATTTACAATTTTTATATCGGCAAAATCATCGCCCTATTGATTGCCAAATTAAATCATTCTATTGAAGCAATCGACACATTATAGTGATTGTAATCACATACTTTGATATTGTCTCCCCATAACGCTCTGGATAGCAGGTAACCATAGCCTGGGTATCTTCTACCAGCATCGGTAAATGTTTTACTTGCACTCGGCTTCGCCCAATCTCCTGCGTTTCTTTGGTGGAATAGGCAGTTATTCTTGCCATAGAAATTTACTGCATCTGAGGTGATAGATTCGTTTACTGACCATGTCCCATTTG
>JAVVVE010000002.1:128030-133828 GCA_036652815.1 Lachnospiraceae bacterium | reverse complement strand
GTGAATTAATTGGAAAATATATCAAAGAAGTAAAAAAAGGTGTCATTGAACCACAAATCTCCAACAATTGGAAACTTACAGGAACAAACTGGAGAGCAGAAGACCATGCAGCAGCAAAATTGGTAAATGACAATGTGCTTACCATTTCTGCATCAGAAGATGGAAGAACACCAAACGTAAAATCTATTACAACAGAAGATATTAAAGAAAAAGCTAAGATTACGGTAAAAGTTAAAGAAAAATAGATGCGGCTCCGGAAATTATGATTACAGATGGCTCAGGCTAAATCATTTTAAATAGTGTTTGTAGAAACGGGGCACCTTGTGATATACTATACAACAGTATAGATAACACAGTGCCTCGCACTGTATAACATGATCGTATTGAAAGAGAGGTTTTATATTGATGAAGGGGATTTATAAAAAAGTGATGACCGGCATGGCATGCATGGTCGGGACATGCGTAGGCAGTGCATTGCTCTGTGTGACACCGGTAGAGGCTGCACCTGCACTGTATCGAAGTGAATTAACCAATGAATGGATTAGCAGTTCAATTCAGACGCAAAGACCAATTGCAGCGATGGTAGATAATGAGAAGATAGCGTTGCCACATTATGGATTGTCAACGGCAGATGTGGTTTATGAGATGACCAATAGTTTAAAGAATGAGGGAGTTACCCGGTTTATGGTACTTCAGAAAGACTGGGGGAATATCCAACGGATGGGCAGTATCAGAAGTGTACGCCCTGCTAATCTTCAGATCGCTCCGGAATGGAATGCAGTCGTATGTCATGATGGTGGACCTTTTTATATTAAACCTTATTTGGATTTAGATTACGTAGATAATTTCAGTGGTTCTTTTTCCCGTATTAAAAATGGAAAACCAAGGGAGTTTACAGAATACATATCACCGGGTAATTTGAGCCGTAACTTTGCAGCATCAGGATACACTACCCAGTATAATGGATATTATCAAGGAGCACATTATTTGTTTGCACCGCAGGAAACACCGGTCAATTTGGCAGCTACGCCCGGTAATGTTAATTGTACAAGGATTGATTTGCCTTATCAGCATAACAAACCCTATTTAGAGTATAATCCTGCAACAGGACTTTATGGCTACAATGAATATGGCAAACCACATTTAGATCCGGGTAATAACAATGCACAAATGTCCTTCCGTAATCTGTTGATTCAGAATACAGTATGCATCCCATTAGATGCCAATGGATACATGACATTTCAGATGTCAGATGCCAACCGCAGTGGTTACTACATAACAGGTGGCAAGGCAATTGCTGTTACGTGGGCCAAAGCCAATGATATAACGCCTACCAGATATTATGATGCAACAGGAAAAGAGATCGTACTGAACACAGGAAAGACTTATGTTGCTATCGTTCCGAGTGATTTATGGGCGAATATCAGCATTCGATAAAAATCACTTTACAGACATAGACAGATGTATTAGAATAGAACAAGCAATAGCATAATCGAATATAGGTAATACGTTGATGAGACGAGTACTATATGGAACTTAAACAGAGAGAGACACCCGTGAGAGCGGTGCTGAGAGTGTGTTATAAGAGAAGTATAGGAAAACTAACTCAGAGTGACCCCCATCCGGTCCGGTGATTCCGTTATCATCATAGAGAGGTTGTGTGTCAAAATAGGACGCAGAACAATTAGGGTGGAACCGCGATGAATCGTCCCTTACATTATTCAGTTGATGTAAGGGACTTTTTTAATGGAAGCATATTAGACAGAAAGGGAAGAGAACAGTATGAAAATGACAAAAATGAAAGAAAGAATGACGGCATTATTTGAAGGAGAGATTACGATAACTAAGAAAGAAGTATGGCTTATTGCTGGATTTGCTTTATTTTTAGGGATTACAATAGGTTTTGTTAAGGCTCCATTTACCCATGGAGTCACCATAGGAAGTAACAATGGAAATGGTTGGTCAAAGGATGAAGAATGCGATTGCATCGGAGTCTGTGATGGAGCAGAGGAGTAGAGAAGATGAAAATAACATTAAAAGATGGTAGTAGTAAAGAGTATGAAAATGCAATGTCCGTGATCGAGATTGCGGCAGATGTCAGTGAGGGACTCGCCAGGATGGCATGTGCCGGAAGTGTGGATGGTAAGACAGTAGATTTAAGAACTGTAATAGAGAAAGACTGTGAACTTAATATTCTGACAGCGAATGATGAGCAGGGGTTAAGAACGCTGCGCCATACCACTTCTCATGTAATGGCAGAAGCAGTCAAACATCTCTTTCCTAACGCAAAGCTTGCGATAGGACCTTCGATTGACGAAGGATTTTATTATGATTTTGAAGCAGAACCTTTTACCAGAGAAGACCTGGATAAGATAGAAGCAGAGATGAAGAAGATTATCAAACAGGGAAATCGTCTGGAAAGATTTACGATGCCACGTGCAGAAGCCATTCAGTTTATGGAAGACAAGGAAGAACCTTATAAGGTTGAATTAATCAAAGACCTGCCGGAGGATGCCGAACTGTCTTTCTACAGCCAAGGAGAATTTACCGATCTGTGTGCAGGCCCCCATCTGATGAATACCAAGCAGATTAAAGCATTTAAACTGGTTTCTTCTTCGGGAGCTTATTGGAGAGGAAAATCAGAGAATGCCATGTTACAGAGAATCTATGGCAGTGCTTTTAATAAAAAAGAAGAGTTAGAAGCATACCTTACTCATTTGGAAGAGATTAAGACACGCGATCATAATAAACTGGGACGTGAGATGGAATTATTCACGACAGTGGATGTGATTGGTCAGGGGCTTCCGTTACTCATGCCAAAGGGGGCTAAGATGATCCAGACGATGCAGCGCTGGATAGAAGATGAAGAAGAACGTCGCGGATATATGAGAACGAAGACACCATTGATGGCCAAAAAAGAGTTGTATTTGATTTCCGATCATTGGAATCATTATAAAGAGGGTATGTTTGTGCTGGGAGATGAAGCAGATGAAAATGCAGAGATATTTGCTCTTCGTCCGATGACCTGCCCTTTCCAATATTATGTATATAAACAGAGTCAAAAATCCTACCGTGACCTGCCATGCCGTTATGGAGAAACTTCTACCTTATTCCGTAATGAAGATTCCGGTGAGATGCATGGTTTGACCAGAGTTCGTCAATTTACGATATCAGAAGGACATTTGATCGTCAGACCTGATCAGATTGAAGAAGAATTTAGAGGATGTGTGGATCTTGCCAAATATTGCCTTACGACGCTTGGTTTGGAAAATGATGTAACATATTGCATGTCTAAATGGGATCCGAATAATCGTGATAAATATATGGGTACAGAAGCAGAATGGAATCAGGTGCAGGATATGATGCGTAATATCCTGAATCATATCGGTCTTACCTTTACGGAAGAAGAGGGCGAAGCGGCTTTCTATGGCCCGAAACTGGATATTCAGGCTAAGAATGTCTACGGAAAAGAAGATACCATGATCACCATTCAATTGGATATGTTTTTAGCACAACGTTTTGATATGTCTTATGTTGATGCCGATGGAGAAAAGAAACGACCATATATTATTCACAGAACTTCGATAGGCTGCTATGAAAGAACGCTTGCATGGCTGATCGAAAAATACGCAGGTAAATTTCCGACCTGGTTATGTCCGGAACAAGTACGTGTACTCCCTATCTCTGAAAAATATGCGGATTATGCAGCTAAGGTAGAAGCACAATTAAAAGAAAATGGGATCTTAGCTACGACAGACTGTCGTTCTGAGAAGATTGGAAAGAAGATTCGAGAGTGCAGACTCGCCAAAGTACCATATATGTTGGTAGTGGGAGAGAAGGAAGAAGCAGATCAGCTGGTATCGGTACGAAGCAGATTTGAGGGGGATGAAGGAGCAAAGAGCTTAACGGACTTTATTGCAGCCATCTGTGAAGAAATCCGAACAAAAGCAATCAGAGAGGAAATAGTGCAAGAGGATCCCGATCATAAGACGAAAGAAGCAACGAAATAGATTGCTTATTTCAGAGAAAAAAATAATAAAGTTTAAACAATATCATTTCGTATAAAATTAATAAAACAGCCCATACTATCCAATGACTTATTAATAAATAGACATCGATAGAGGTAGCAGGAGGCTGAAAAATGGCAGAATTAGGATGTAAAGTGGAAACATGCTCTTATAATAAGAGTAATTGTTGCTGTAAGGGTGATATTATGATAGGCGGAGCACATGCTTGTTCAGATGACGGAACATGCTGCGAGAGTTTTTCGCAAAGCAGAGGAGAATCTTATACCAGTGCATTAGAGCATCCGTGTAAGACTATCAGTATTGACTGTGAGGCAGCGAACTGCACGTATAATGCTAATTATAAGTGTCGTGCAGAGCATGTGGATATCAAAGGCGGTAAAGCCTGTAGCTGTGGAGAAACAGCATGTGCCACGTTCAAAGAAAAATAAAAATGCGATTGACATATGTGTAGGGATGTGGTAGAGTAATCAAGTGTTGTGATAAGAACTTATATTGTGACACAGACAAGTAGAGTATCCACTCTCACCCTGAGGCATATGCTGTCAGGTGTTCCTAATAGAATAGCATATAGAACATGGATGCTATTGATAAGAAGAACATTAATTTTAAGTGGATAGTCTGACTATCCACTTTTTTTATGTGAGTAACGTATTCTCGCAGGTTATCAATCTCATGGAGGGCAAAGCAATTAGCGATTTAATGATTAATGAACAAATCAGAGACAAAGAAGTACGTTTGGTGGGAGAAGCAGGAGAACAGCTAGGAGTTGTGACGACAGCAGAGGCTATGAAGCTGGCAGAGGAAGCAGGACTTGATCTTGTGAAGATTGCGCCAACAGCCAAGCCGCCGGTATGCAAGATTGTAGACTATGGTAAGTTCAAGTACGAGCAGATTCGCAAGGACAAAGAGGCGAAGAAGAAACAAAAGGTGGTTGAGATTAAAGAGATTCGTTTATCTCCTAATATCGATACCAACGATTTAAACACCAAGACCAATGCAGCAAGGAAGTTTTTAAGTAAGGGCGACAAGGTGAAGATTACACTTCGTTTCAGAGGCCGTGAAATGGCACATATGGGTAGCAGCAGACATATTTTAGATGAATTTGCACAGGCACTTTCCGATATCTCAGTGATTGAGAAGTATCCGAAGGTAGAAGGCAGAAGTATGACAATGTTTTTAACTGAGAAACGTCAGTGATGCAGTTAGAATAGATTACAATAGGGCAAGAGGAATCCAATATCTGATTCTTACTTGTATGGATAATAGGAGGATTAAGAGATATGCCAAAAATCAAAACAAACAGATCAGCAGCAAAACGTTTTAAATTAACAGGAACCGGTAAACTGAAAAGAAGCAAAGCGTACAAACAACATATCTTAACGAAGAAGACAACTAAAAACAAGAGAAATCTTCGCAAAGCAGTGATGACAGATGCAACCAATGTTAAGAATATGAAGAAGATATTACCATATCTGTAGGCGTAAGGAGGAAAAGTTAAATGGCAAGAATTAAAGGCGGAATGAACGCTAGAAAAAAACATAACAGAGTATTAAAACTTGCAAAAGGTTATAGAGGAGCAAGGTCCAATCAATATCGTGTAGCAAAACAATCTGTCATGAGAGCATTAACATCTTCTTATGCAGGCAGAAAAGAAAGAAAACGTCAATTCAGACAATTATGGATTGCTCGTATTAATGCAGCTGCAAGAATGAACGGATTAACATACAGCAAGTTTATGTATGGTTTGAAATTAGCTGAAATTGATGTAAA
>JAVVVE010000002.1:0-127930 GCA_036652815.1 Lachnospiraceae bacterium | reverse complement strand
ATAGGAAAGAAGGAAGAAAAGTATGGGTGTATTGTCAGAACTGGAACCAAAAGAAGTATTTCAATATTTTGAAGACTTGTGTGGGATTCCGCACGGCTCTTATCATGAAGCAGAGCTTAGTGATTATTGTGTCGCATTTGCCAAAGAACATCACTTGGAAGTCATACAGGATGAATTAAAGAATGTAATCATTATAAAACCTGCGACAGCCGGCTATGAGCAGGTACCGACACTGATCCTGCAAGGTCATCTGGACATGGTATGTGAAAAGACAGAGGATTGTAAGATAGATTTTCAGACAGATGGTTTGGAACTGGAAGTAGAAGGAGATTATATCTCTGCCAAAGGAACTACACTGGGAGGAGATGATGGGATTGCGGTTGCCTATGCACTGGCTATCCTGGCATCTGATACGCTGAAACATCCAAGACTGGAGGTTGTTTTGACGATCGCCGAAGAGGTAGGTATGGAAGGCGCTGCAAGGATTGATTTATCTTCGCTGCAAGGGAAAAAATTATTAAATATGGATTCGGAAAACGAAGGTATCTTATTAACCAGTTGTGCGGGAGGAGCCGGAGTCAGTGCCGTACTACCCATTGCAAGAGCCGAAAAAACAGGTATTCTTTATGAGATTCATCTGGATCATCTGACCGGTGGTCATTCAGGGGTGGAGATTGATAAAGGACGTGCCAATGCCAATGTATTGATGGGACGCATCTTATTGTCATGCAGAAAACAACTGCCTTATGATCTTGTAGATATCAATGGAGGATTGAAGGATAATGCGATTCCCCGTTCCTGTGTGGCACGTATTTTAATCGCACCGGACAACGAGAAGAAACTGGAAGAGGTAATCGAAAGAGAAAGTAAGAATGTATGCCATGAATATCGTAATGCAGATCCGGCTATGTCGTTACAGGCTGTGAAATGCACTGCCACACAGCTACAGGCTCTGGAAGAGACAGATAAGACTACCTTACTGATGTTGATGAATGCATTGCCTAATGGGATTCAAACGATGAGCCTGAATATAGAAGGTTTGGTAGAGACTTCCTTGAATATGGGGATTTTAAAGACAGAAGAAACTACTGTTACCATGTCTTACGCTGTAAGAAGCTCTGTTTCAACTGCTAGAGAGGCACTTACGGAGAAGATGCAGGCCATCATCGAATATATGGGGGCTTCCTTTACGATTGCAGGCGTCTATCCGGGATGGGCGTTTAAAGAAGATTCCAAACTGCGGGAAGATATGATCACTGTATATGAGAAGATGTATGGAAATAAACCAAAGATAGAAGCGGTCCATGCAGGTGTAGAGTGTGGTTTGTTGTCTGATAAGATAGAAGGGTTAGACTGCATCTCTATTGGCCCTGATATGAAGAATATCCACACTGCACAAGAACAGCTCTGCATCTCATCTGCGAAAAGAGTGTGGGAATACATCGTGCAAGTGATTGCATACAAATAATTGTATGCAAATGATTGTATGCAGATGGAGCTGCGTGATTTATTCGGAAACGACGCAGTTTTTCCCATTTACTTTACCCTGATATAATTTATGATCTGCCTTTCTGACTAATTCGGAAGGCAGATTATTAGATTCATATCGATGTACGCCAAAGGTCATAGAAAAGTGAATCGTGGCATCCCCATAGGACAAAGAAGCTTCGGCTATTTTTTTGCGAATGTTTTCAGCAGCACGGATGGTATTTTCGTAGGTGCAATTGTGTAATAAGAGCAGGATCTCTTCCCCGCCCCATCGACAGATAAAATCAGTTTCACGGATATTATGTTGCATAATATGTGCGATTTTTTTCAGGACGAGATCACCACATTCGTGACCATAGGTATCATTAATTGATTTAAAGTCATCAATATCTCCCATGATGAGACCAAATTCAGAGCATTCATCCACGGCATCTTCAACAGCCTGTACTAAAAATTCATTCATACATCTACGGTTGTAGAATCCGGTTAAGGGATCAAGATTGGCTAAAGAACTTAACTTTCCATTCTGAGCTTTTAAAGAAGCTTCGGTCTGTTGAATGGTGGATAAAAAGATAGTCATAAAGAGTATTAACACGCCAATGGTTAGGCAGGCATTGAAAAGATACATTAGCTGGGTAACAAAAGGTGAAATATGTGGATAGAGTGGAGGCTTGACATAGGTAACCACACGTAATATGATAAAGGTCGCAAAAGCAATGAAGGAATAACGAAATACATCCGTATATTGTCGATAGCTTGATTCTGCAATATAGGAAAGGTAATAGATGGTTGGAATCAAGAGCAGAACATAAAGATAGAATCCGCTGCTCCATCCAACAGATAGAGTAGCCAATGCCATATGAATGAGCACTTCCGAGCATACGATTATGATAATGAGTTTATAATTATATTTAATATTCTGAAATGAAAAAAATAAATAGAGCATCACACTGATTACATTAACCCATACCATCAATGGAGCTTTTGCATAGATAAAAAAGAGTAGTAAAAGAAAATGAATGATGGATAAGAACATCATCAGATGTTTTACCTTTATTTTAACACTCAGTTGATAAGCTTCTTTTCTGCAATATAATAATAACTGACTTGCTTTTCTTGATAATGTATGCATGTTCATCCCCTTAATGATTGATCACGATCCCTAATCGATAGCATATACTGGTACTATTGTACCACATAAAAATATATTGTAAAGCATTGTTTTTACGGTTTGGAGAATAAATCTATATGTTTAAGCAAGAAAATGCAGATAGGGCTAATTGCATTAGATATCATGATATGACGATACCTTATGAAATATGTCATAGTAATAGAAAGAGTTATGCGATCCAAATCTATCCGGGCGGAAGAGTTGTAGTGCGAACTCCAAGTAACATATCTTTAGATACACTGCAGCGATTGTTTCTGGAAAAAGAACAGTGGATCAAAAAAAATTATCTCAAACAATGTGCAGTGATTGGCGATACGACGACTCATAGTAATCCATCAAAACAAGCAGCCGCACTCGAAAAACGTTATCGAGAAGCTGCAAAAGAATACTTTCCCAAGCGTGTGGAATATTATATTGCGAAAACCGGTGGTCATTATGAACGCATCGTGATACGTGGGCAAAAGACCAGATGGGGAAGCTGCAGCAGTAGGGGAACGTTGTCTTTTAATTGGAAATTGATGTTGGCACCACCAAGAGTACTTGATTATGTTGTGGTACATGAATTGTGCCATTTAACACATATGAATCATGCGCCAGCGTTTTGGATGGCGGTAGAATTGATACTGCCGGATTATAAAGAACTCCGTAAATGGTTAAAGGATCATGGAAACAGTTTACAAATAGAATGACAAATCTTAGGTTATTTGATAGAATATACAAAAAGGAAGGGGCTTCTCATGAATATTACATTAACAGGAAATTTAGGATCCGGGAAATCAACGATATGTAAACTTTTAAAAGAAGAGAACTTTGAAATCGTTTCCGGTGGTGCATTGTTTCGCAGTATTGCTGCTGAAAAAGGGATGTCGGTGATGGAGCTGAATCAGGCAGTTGAGGAAGAAATAAAATCAGGGAATCATAGTATAGACGATTTGATTGATCAGAGAAGTGAAGAACTGGGTAATCGTTTAGACCATGCGGTATTTGATTCCAGACTTGCCTGGAATTTTGTTAAAAATAGTTTTAAAGTATTTCTGATAGCGGATATTAACGAAGCCACCAGAAGAATCTTACATGATAATCGAAGCACAGAGCAATATTGTTCTGAAGAAGAATGCCGAAAGACACTTCTACTGCGACAAAAAGTAGAGCAATCAAGATTCTCGGAATTATATCACATCGATTATTATAATCTTGAGAACTACAACTTAGTCTTAGAGACCAGCAATGTTTCTCCTGATGTGATCAAAGCAGTGATACTGGATGAGTTTGCCAGCTATCAAAGGCAGGAATATCAGCTTAAGATATTATTAAATCCCACCTCTATATTTCCAACAGAATCGATCCATACCAAAAAGCAAAGCTCTATGCCGGAGCGTGAAGTGCGTGTCGGGATCAAGAATAACGAATGGTATGCACTGCAGGGGCATCAAACCTTGCTGGCATCGTTACAGCAAAACCTTCCTTTTCTACAGGTGGGGATGGAACAAAAAGAAGCGATTCCATCTGTTGCACAATCGGTCATTGATGAGTTTGAAGAACTCGGACATTTTACATATAAGAATTATCCTACGAGAGAGCAGGAAGAGAATCTGCTGCACTGCAGTTAAAAATTCATTTCATAAAAATATAATAAAAAACAACCTTCATGACGGTGAAGGTTGTTTTTTATATAAGTGAACCCAACAGGGACACTATCTTATGCCATTTGATTGACTGATTTTGTTAAGCGTGAAATCTTTCTTGAAGAAGTATTCTTGTGATATACTCCCTTTGAAGTAGCTTTTGAAATAATGGATGTTGCATCTAATAAAGTAGAAGCAGCTAATTCTTTGTCGTTTGTTGCAATAGCAGCATTTACTTTTTTAATAGCTGTTTTAACACCGGATTTGATGTCTTTATTTCTTTCAGCTTTTGCTCCGTTTACCAGAATTCTTTTTTTTGCAGATTTAATGTTAGCCAAGACCCGCACCTCCTAATTTGAATTATTCATTATCATTATAGTTATTGGTAAGTGTCATTTACAATGATTCCGGACACGGACGCATCGATGTAAACGTACGCTTTCTATTGTAACGACAGAAGATTGTTATGTCAATACATATTTTTCATTTTATTGTAAAACATAGCAAGTAGGAGACAGGACGGAAAGGTATGGTTAGTGACATGGGAAATTATCAAGTTCGAACGGATCTGGCACTGGAAGCAAGAGAAAGCATAGAGGAGGCTGAGGGAAAGATACGAGGAGTAATCGTATCGGAGCAATACAGGGAAGATACCGATATTCGGGTCACAAAGGTAGTGATCGAGAGTAAAAATGGAGCAAAGGCAATGGGAAAACCGATGGGTACTTATATCACATTGGAAGCGCCCAGAATGCTGCATGCGGATGAAGATTATCACAGAGAAGTATCGGAAGAACTTGCGAGTCATATGTGTGAGGTGATTCCACATATGGAAAAGGAGCAGTCGGTCTTAATCGTTGGTTTGGGAAACCGAGATGTGACCGCAGATGCACTGGGACCTAATGTGGTGGATAATCTGTATATTACAAGACATGTAGTAAAAGAATATGGGAAAGCGGCTTATAACAAGAAAAACATGCATATGATTAGTAGTATCGTTCCGGGGGTTATGGCAAAGACCGGGATGGAAACAGCAGAGATTATACGTGGAATCGTAGTAGAAACGCATCCCAGTGTAGTGATTGTGATTGATGCACTTGCGGCACGCAGTACAAAAAGACTGAATCGAACCATTCAACTTACCAATACGGGGATTCATCCGGGGTCCGGTGTCGGAAATCACAGATGCGCATTGACCGAGGACAGTCTCGGGGTTCCGGTGGTGGCAATCGGGGTTCCAACGGTCGTGGATGCAGCTACCATTGTCAATGATGTATTGGAACAGACGCTGGTTAAGATGAGACAGCTTGAATGTACCGTGTGGGAAGATGATTTCTCAAAGGTAATGTCAGAACTCAACAACATGTATGTTACCGGTAAAGATATTGATGAAACAATCAAGCGACTTAGCTATACGATCTCAGAAGCCTTGAATATTGCCTTATCGCAGCTTGAATAGGAGGAAATGGTTTGCATCGGAAACTGAGAACAAGAAAAATGCAAATGATATCAGCGGTATTGTTGACAGTATTATTGTGCTCTTATATGGGAACAGCACAGGAACAGATCGTGGGTATGTGTATTCCGATGCTTTTATATACTGATCACAGGCGGAATGTCAACATTGGATTAGACTGGATGATAGAAAAGATCTATAGACAGATGCCATTCTACCGTTATTTGTCAGATGAGACGCAGTATGAGGTGATCGCTGAGGATGAGAGTACCTATGAACTCATTTTACAAATGGAAGGAACAGAAGAAGATCGGGAAAAAGCGGATTTGAAAGAAGCAGAGTTGGAAGAAGCAGAACTTGTAAAAGATGACGCAGGTGTACAAAGTGCTGTGACAGAAAAAACAGAACCAAATCCTGTATTTGTGGAAGAAAAAGTAAAACAACAAGAGTTCCAAATGGAAGACATAGGAGATTTTAAAAGTCTGGTCAGCCATTTTTATGCGATTGATGCTACTACGATGACTGATGAAAAACAACTCAATGCCACCTATTTATTATCGCAGGATATGCGTCTGGTTCAGGATGCAGGAGCTCCACAGATATTAATCTATCATACGCATGCTTCGGAGGCTTTTGCAGACTCGATTCCGGGAGACACCTCCATGAGTGTGGTAGGTGCGGGAGAAAAACTAGCGGTACTTTTACGAGAAAAATATGGGTATAATGTGATTCATGATACGGGGCAATACGATCAGGTACGGGCACAGGCATATAATGTTGCAGCTCCGGCATTGGAACAGATCTTAGCGGACAATCCCAGCATCGAAGTCATCATTGATCTGCATAGAGACCAGATGCAGGCAGATAAAAAATTACTTGTGGAGTTACAAGGAAGACCTACGGCACAGTTTATGTTCTTCAACGGACTAAGCAGAACCAGGGAACGTGGTGACATTACGTCGCTTAAGAATCCGTACATAGATCAAAATCTTGCATTTTCTTTACAGATGCAGATGGCCTGTAATACATACTATCCGGGATTGACCAGACGCATCTATCTCAAAGGATATCGCTACAATATGCATTACAGACCCAAGACATTGCTGATAGAACTGGGTGCACAGACCAATACAACGGAGGAGGTGCAAAATGCCATAGATCCCATTGCCCATGTTCTGCATCTGGTTTTAAGTGGAGAAGGAACAAGTAATTTTGTGAAGCAGACAGAAGTATCTTGAAATCATTCAAGAAATAACGTACAATACAAGAAACGAAAACAATCAGTGGAGGACATACATGTCACAGACAGAACAAAGCAGAATAAGGAATTTTTGCATCGTGGCTCACATAGATCATGGGAAATCAACCTTAGCTGATAGGATCATAGAGAAAACAGGACTTCTGACAAGCAGGGAAATGCAGTCACAGGTGTTGGATAATATGGACTTAGAACGAGAACGTGGGATTACAATTAAGGCACAGACGGTTAGAACCGTATATACAGCACAGGATGGGTTGGAGTATGTCTTTAATCTGATAGACACACCGGGACACGTTGACTTCAATTATGAGGTCAGCAGGAGTTTAGCTGCCTGTGATGGGGCGATCCTGGTGGTGGATGCAGCACAGGGGATCGAAGCACAGACCCTTGCCAATGTATATCTAGCACTGGATCATAATCTGGATGTATTTCCTGTGATTAACAAGATCGATTTGCCCAGTGCAGATCCGGATCGGGTAAAAGAAGAGATAGAAGATGTAATAGGGATCGAAGCACAGGATGCACCCCTAATTTCAGCTAAGATGGGAATCGGTATTGAGGAAGTATTGGAACAGATCGTGAAGAAGATTCCACCTCCATCGGGGAATGCTTCAAATCCACTGCAGGCATTGGTATTTGACTCCATCTATGACCCTTACAAAGGTGTGATTATATTTTGCAGGATCATGGAAGGCAGCGTGAAAAAGGGAACCAAGATCCGTATGATGGCGAGTGGTGCGATAGAAGAGGCAGTGGAAGTAGGCTATTTCGGTGCAGGCGTGTTCTTCCCTTGCGAGGAGCTATCAGCAGGTGAAGTCGGTTATATCACAGCTTCGATTAAGAATGTCAAAGATACCGCAGTAGGCGATACCGTAACCGATGCGGATCGTCCCTGTGCCCATCCTCTGCCGGGGTATAAAAAAGTAAATTCCATGGTATATTGCGGTCTGTACCCGGAAGATGGAGCTAAATATCCGGATCTTCGGGATGCATTGGAGAAATTACAACTCAATGATGCGTCTTTAAATTATGAGCCGGAAACCTCGATTGCATTGGGATTTGGATTCCGTTGCGGATTCTTGGGATTACTGCATCTTGAAGTGATTCAAGAACGTTTGGAGCGAGAGTATAATCTGGATCTGGTTACGACGGCACCCGGAGTTATCTATAATGTATATAAGACGAATGGGGACAAGCTTACGCTGACGAACCCGTCCAATCTGCCTGACCCATCTGAGATAGACTACATGGAAGAACCTATTGTGAGTGCGGAGATTATGCTGACAACAGATTATATTGGTTCGATTATGGAACTCTGCCAAGAGAGACGAGGTGTTTATCTTGGCATAGAATACATGGAGACAACCAGAGCGTTACTCAAGTATGAACTGCCACTGAATGAGATTATCTATGATTTCTTTGACGCATTAAAGTCCAGATCCAAAGGATATGCATCTTTTGATTATGAGATGAAAGGCTATGAACGTTCCGAATTAGTCAAATTAGATATTTTGGTAAATCGGGAAGAAGTAGATGCCCTGTCCTTTATCGTACATCAGGCTACCGCTTATGAGAGGGGACGCAAGATGTGTGAAAAACTCAAAGAAGAGATTCCACGTCAATTATTTGAGATCCCGATTCAGGCAGCTATCGGCAGCAAAGTAATCGCCAGAGAGACTGTAAAAGCGATGCGCAAGGATGTCTTGGCTAAGTGTTACGGTGGCGATATTTCTCGTAAGAGGAAGTTACTTGAGAAACAAAAGGAAGGTAAAAAAAGGATGCGTTTGATCGGCAACGTAGAGATTCCGCAAAAGGCATTTATGAGTGTCCTTAAATTAGATGACAACTAAAAAAGAAATGAGCATCTATGTGCATATTCCATTTTGCGTAAAGAAATGTCTTTACTGTGATTTTTTGTCAGCACCGGCATCCGATACCATCCAACATGCCTATGTACAAGCATTATTACAACAGATACAAGAACAGGCAGGAGAATATAATGATTACCGGGTACCTTCTATTTTTATAGGCGGTGGCACACCTTCGGTATTACCTGCAGAGGATATTGCGGCGATTTTGCATGGACTGCACCGATCGTTTCAGGTCGATGGGGATGCGGAGATTACGATAGAGGTTAATCCGGGTACGCTTACTGAGAAACAGGCATGGCTTTATCAACAGGCAGGCATCAATCGTATTAGCATCGGGGTGCAATCTACCCATAATACAGAACTGGCGGAACTGGGAAGGATCCACACCTATGAAGACGTGCTTCAAACTCTTTCCATGGTACGGATGACAGGGATTGAGAACGTAAACCTGGATATCATGTCTGCATTGCCGGGGCAGACATTATCTGCATATCGCACTACACTGGAGCGCATCGTGCAGCTGCATCCTACCCATATTTCATCCTATAGCCTTATCATTGAAGAAGGGACTCCTTATTATGACAGATATGCCGTGATGGGGACGAACAGCTCACACCAGTATCCCTCGTTACCGGAAGAAGATACGGACCGAACTATGTATGAACTGACGAAAACGATACTCTTAGAGGCCGGATATGAACGATACGAGATATCCAATTATGCACAAAAAGGACAGCGTTGTCGGCATAATATCAGATATTGGGAGAGAGAGAATTATCTGGGTCTCGGAATCGGGGCAGCTTCTCTTATGGAGAATGTGCGATGGAGTCAGACCAGTGATTTATCACTCTATTTGCAGGGCAATTATGCACGATGCGAACAAGAGAACCTGACCAGACAGGCACAGATGGAAGAATTTATGTTTTTAGGACTTCGCATGATGTGCGGGATTCAAACAAAGAAATTTGATGCTTTGTTTGGAGTCTCCTATGACAGTGTCTATGGGGCACTTACTGCACGTATGGTAAAGCAGCAATTATTGAATCGTTCTTTAGAAGGACAGATTCAATTAACAGACAGAGGGATTGATCTAAGTAATTCGGTTCTGTCAGAATTCTTACTTTAAAGATTTAATCGGGATGGAAAGGCACTAGTTGACGGAGCGTAACATAGAATATAACAAATTGACTTTGGGGGCTCCTTTTGAAGACTTTTCAGAAACCATTATCCTCAGAGGAAGAATCCTGTTATATTTGTGCACTGCAGGCAGATGATGAAATAACAGTGAGAGAAGCCAAACAGGTTCTGATTGAACGGAATCTGCGTCTGGTGGCACATATTGCAAAGAAGTATGGCAACACAGATGAAGATATGGAAGATTTGATATCCATTGGTACGATAGGACTAATTAAAGCAGTGAATACCTTTGATGCTTCAAAGGGGAACAGACTGGTTACTTATGCGGCACGATGCATCGATAATGAACTGTTGATGAAACTTCGCGCCAAAAAGAAGACATCCAGAGAAGTATCTTTATATGAACCGATTGGGACAGACAGGGAAGGAAATGAAATTAGTTTACTGGACATCATCGAGCAGGAGCAGATAGATGTTGTGGATAGAATGGAATTAGAAGCTAATATCAAGAGATTATCGGAAGTTATAGGGACCCTTTTGACAGACAGGGAACGAGAGATTATCGGAATGCGCTATGGACTGGTAACAGGAGAAGAGATAACTCAACGTAAGATAGGTGAGATGCTTCATATATCACGGAGTTACGTCAGCCGAATTGAGAAAAAAGCCTTGGAAAAGTTACGGGCGGAGTTTGAAAAAGGAAATAAATAAACTGAAAAGGATTGGGACTGTCACATAAAACAGTTCCAAGTCTTTTTGATTGTTGCGCCTGACGGCGCACGCAAAATGAAATTATTTCAAAAATGTAGTGGAAACATTGTACCTAGGCTAGCCATTGCGTCAGCGATTTGGTATAATGCATATAAAGACTTTATTTAAAAATTGGCGCTGTGCAAAGTGAGAAAAATGGCATCACCTGGTACTGTAAGAAATGTGGCAAGGAATAGAACTAAAAGTTGTAAAAGCGCAATACTGTAATGGAAAATGTAGCATAACACCAAAATTTGAAAGAGAGGATCTACTATGACAAACAAATTAAACCTAACCCCCGAGTTGCTGAAAAAAGCAAAGGCCGCTCCAAGCAGTGCTGTACTGCTTGCACTGGCACAGGAAAACGGCATCGCCCTTACCAATGAGGAAGCTACGCTCTATTTTGCACAGCTTCACCACGAATCCGGTGTCCTCTCCGACGAGGAGCTAGACAACGTGGCGGGCGGCGGCGGTCTCTGTGGTACGGATCCGTGCCCGGGCTGCACGTCTTCTAATACGAAGACTGCGGGAACGTACTTCAAGTGCAACAATTGTGGCAGAACAGGCACAAAAATGGGGGGCAAAATAACTCTGCGGGATTGATTTTACAAATGTGGCATAACACCAAAATCTGATCTAGCAAAAGTCCTTTTTTCTTACCCCTAACAAAAAATATTTAAATTGAAAAAATAAATCGAATATTAAAATAGAAAGGAAATTGTTGACGAGTTTGTAAAAGCAGTTTATATTGAAACAGATGGGAGTATTTCGGTCAGTTGGTCATTTTCTGACCTTTTTTTGTCAGATAGAGGATATCCCTATCTTGACAGACGAATAGGTGTCCAGAATTGAGAAGAGAGCACTTGAGAAACTGCGCAGGGGATTTGTTGGAAAGTGAGAGGTGGCACTATGATTTTTGTGAAAGGCGATGAATTAAAAGTTGGTATGAGGCTTGCAAAGCCAATTTATAGTAAAGATGGAGTATTGCTTTATGAAAGAGATTCCAAATTGTCTCAACAGGGAATTGACAGTATTGATAATTTTGGCTTGATAGGTATCTTTGTTTTGGAACCGGCAGAACCGGTTCCGCCTATGACAAGAGATGATTTGAAATTTGAACGTTTTCAAACGATGACGGTGTTTTCGATTCAGGAAGAATTAAATAAGATCATTCAAACGAAACGATCTCATAAGATACAGATTATAGCAGCCAATATTATTAAAAATTATGGAAATCGAAACAGTAAGATTAATTTTGTGCAGAATCTTAGAAGCCAGGACGATTATGTGTATAAGCATTCTCTGAATGTTTCTATTTTATGTGCAATGATATCACATGCGATGAATATTCGATTGAATGAGCAGTTGGATGCAGTGATTACAGCGGTGATTCATGATATTGGCAGAGTCATGTTAAATCCGACAGAACAAGTAGATGCAGAGCTGATGGAAGCCCTTGCTTATGCGAGGGGTATCGAGATCATAGAACATGCATTTGCCAATAATCCGACCATAAAACGGATCTGTATGCAGACACATAAGGCAATAGAGGATTGTAAAAAAGGAAAACAGACCGATCAAAGTGTGATGGTAGCAGCTAAGATTTTGCTGGTGGCAGAGACTTATGATAGGATGACAGCCATGCATCTGGGTGGAGATCCGGCGTCAGAAGTAGCAGCGATGCGTTTATTGTTTGACCATCCCGAATGTTATGAAAAACAGGTTGTGAAAGGTTTATTGGATTCTATTAATATTTTAAATCCGGGAGCTTGCATTGAACTAAATAATGGAGAAAAATCAGTGGTTTTGGTGAGCAATCCAAAGGATATTTTGCGACCGATGATTCTTAATTTTCAGGATAATATGATTATAGATTTGAGCAATCAGATGATGTATGGAGATCTGCATATTAAAGATATTATGAAAACCATGGATAACCGTTATGTTATGGATATGGAGATCTTAAAACAACGCGGTATTCGTGTGAATGGATGGCATGGTGGAGAGGAGGAAGAAGTCGAAGAATATGTACCGGGTCAATAAAGGCACTACACTATTTCATAACACAGAAGAAGGAGAGTATACTAAATGTTTAGTACAATTACATCAGGTGCGATCCACGGAATAGACAGCTATCTTATGTCTGTAGAAGTGGATACGGCACAGGCACTGCCCGGATTCGATATCGTTGGATTTGCAGGCAGTGAAGTGAAAGAAGCACGGGAACGAGTGCGGGTGGCACTTAAAAATGCGGGCATTATCCTGCCGCCGATTAGGATTACAGTAAATCTGTCGCCGGCGAATATCAGAAAGGAAGGTTCCTCCTGTGATTTGCCGATTGCGGTTGGCATCCTTACCTCACTTGGATATATTCCGCCGGACTGTGTAGACCGTACTTTGGTTATCGGAGAATTAGGGCTTAATGGCGAAGTCAAACCGGTTAAAGGGATCTTGCCTATTGTAATGGAAGCCAGGAAACAAGGATATCGAAGATGTATCGTACCACAAGAGAATGCAAACGAAGGTGCTGTTATCACCCAGATAGATATCATAGGAGTCTGTAATCTAAAACAGACATTACACTATCTGTCAACACCGGAAGAAAAGAAATCAACCATCTGTTTATCAACGACCAGTTCTTTATTGGAACAATTAAGTCACAATCAACAATTCCCCCAATTAGATTATGCAGACATCAACGGACAAGAACGTGCCAAACGTGCGGCAGAGGTATCGGCAGCAGGATTTCACAATATGCTGTTAATCGGACCACCGGGTTCCGGCAAGACCATGATAGCCAAACGACTGCCGACTATCTTACCGCCCCTTACCATATCTGAGAGTCTTGAAGTATCTAAGATCTATAGTGTTTCCGGTATGCTAAATGCAACGGAATCACTCATAACCAAACGTCCTTTTATGAATCCACATCATACGATATCAGAACAGGCATTAGCCGGCGGCGGACGTATTCCCAGACCGGGTGTCATGAGCCTTGCCCATAGAGGAGTCTTGTTCTTGGATGAATTACCCGAGTTCAAACGTGCCACGTTAGAGATTATGCGACAGCCCATGGAAGATAAAGAGATCCATATCTCCAGAAACTATGGTACGTTTATCTACCCGGCAGACTTTATCTTATTAGGAGCGATGAATCCATGTCCCTGCGGTTACTATCCGGATCAAAATCGATGTAACTGCAAACCCAATGGGGTACATCGCTATCTGGGGCGTATCTCAGGCCCTATTATGGACCGCATGGATATTACGGTGGAGGCAGAAAGCATCGGCATACAGGAATTAACCGATCACAGACTGAATGAAACCAGTGCAAATATCAGAGCACGGGTAATGGGAGCAAGAGAAAAACAGATTAGCAGATTCAAGGGAACGCCACTGCGATTTAATGCAGATATCGGAGTAAGTGATATCAGGAGATACTGCGCTTTAAATAATGAGGGTAGTTACTTGATGGAAGAAGCATTTCACAAGATGCATCTAAGTGCGAGAGGATATCACAGAATCTTAAAGGTGGCGCGTACCATCGCAGATTTGGATGGAGCGGATAGCATCGGTGTCTTACATCTAAGTGAGGCCATCAGCTATCGAGCCTATGATAATCAATGCTGGGAGGATAAAACAAGGTGAATCAAACTAAGAGACAACTGCCCTATGCGTATTGGCTGGATACTACATTAGGTGTGGGAAAGGTAAGCATACAAAGATTATTAAACTTGGCAGGCACACCGGAAGAAGTGTATCATCTCCCTTTGGATGAGGTAGAGGAGATTCTGACAGCCAAGCAGATGATTACCTATAAGCAACATAAAAAAACATGGAATCTGTACACAGAATATGAACGTCTGGAACAACAACAGATTAGATTTCTTTCCATACAGCAGGAGGAGTATCCGACGCGGTTACGCCATATCCCGGATGCACCTTATGCGATCTATGTGAAAGGAGCACTGCCGGAGGAAGAAAAACCGACGATTGCGATTATAGGTGCCAGGCAGTGCTCGGCATATGGACGTTTTATGGCAAGAGAATTTGGGATGGGATTGGCAAAAGAAGGGATCCAGGTCATAAGCGGTCTTGCAATGGGCGTTGACAGCATTAGTCAAAAAGGAGCGATGGAAGCAGGCGGCAGAACCTTTGGTGTTTTGGGGTGTGGTGTAGATATCTGTTATCCACAGGAAAATCAAGCTATTTATGATCGCATGCTGACACAAGGCGGTATTCTATCCGAATATATACCGGGTACCTCCCCCAAACCAAATTATTTTCCACCACGTAATCGAATCATCAGTGGATTATCAGATGCGGTTTTAGTGGTGGAAGCCAAAGCACGAAGCGGAACTCTGATTACGGTAGATATGGCATTGGAACAAGGGAAAGAGGTCTATGCCCTGCCCGGCAGAACAACGGATGCTCTGAGCTTTGGTTGTAATCATCTGATTCAGCAGGGAGCAGGGATCGCATTGTCAGTATCTGATTTTATAACAGAGCTAAGAGAGCATAGCCATATTTTGGATACGGTATTACCGGCGGCTGCGGTGAAACTCAAGTATGGGGAACAAACGGAGGAAAACAGACAGGATGTTATACTTAACAATATGCAAAAAAAAATACTGCAACAGATGGATGAATATCCGCAATCGGTAGAAACTATTTATCGAAAGATATTAGAACACGATCCCTCTGAGCAGTTCGGTATGCCTTTGGTATTACAAGAATTAGTAAGCCTGCAGATGAGAGAAATCGTTGCACAAAAAGGTGCTTTTTATTATTTGACTTGCAACAACAGGCAATATAGTGTATAGTGTACCACGATTGCAGGATAAGCGTATCAGAGCACAAAAGATACCTGAATAAGAGCATATTACAAGAATAGGGGAATTGATAAATGGCAAAGTATCTAGTGATTGTAGAATCACCGGCGAAGGTTAAAACGATTAAAAAATTCTTAGGTGCGAACTATGAAGTAGCCGCAAGCAATGGACATGTACGTGATTTACCCAAGAGTCAGATGGGGATAGATATTGAACACGATTACGAACCTAAATACATTACGATTCGAGGGAAAGGAGATATCCTTGCCAAACTTCGCAAAGAAGTGAAGAAGGCAGAGAAGATATATCTCGCAACTGACCCTGACCGTGAAGGAGAAGCAATCTCCTGGCATTTATATGAATCGCTTAAGCTAGAGAATAAACAGGTCTATCGAATCGCATTTAATGAGATTACAAAGAATGCAGTCAAAGATTCTTTGAAGCATGCACGAGAGATAGATATGAATCTGGTAAATGCTCAACAGGCGAGAAGAATCTTAGACCGCATGGTCGGATACCGTATTTCCCCGTTGCTCTGGGCTAAGATCAAAAGAGGTCTGAGTGCAGGCCGTGTACAATCGGTTGCACTGCGTATCATTTGTGACAGAGAAGATGAGATTAATGCTTTTATTCCACAGGAGTATTGGTCTTTGGATGCACAATTATCAGTGGCAGGAGAGAAGAAACCGTTAATCGCTAAATTTTACGGCGATAAAGACGGCAAACAGACGATACAGTCAGAAGAAGAATTAAATGTTATATTAAAAGCATTGAAAAAGGCGAATTATCATGTGGCAGATGTGAAAAAGGGAGAACGTATTAAAAAGGCACCGCTTCCTTTTACCACCAGTACCTTACAGCAGGAAGCCAGCAAAGTGCTTAATTTCTCAACGCAGAAAACCATGCGAATTGCACAACAATTATACGAAGGTATCGATATCAAAGGAAACGGAACGATCGGTGTCATTACGTATCTTCGTACCGATTCTACCAGAATCTCAGAAGAAGCACAGAGTATCGCCAAACAATATATTGAGGATCAGTACGGAGTAGAATATGTTGCACAGGAAACGATAGAGAAAAAGAGCACGAAAAAGATACAGGATGCCCATGAAGCAATCAGACCAACTGAGATTGCAAGAACACCGGTGATTTTGAAAGAATCCCTAAGCAGAGATCAATTCAGACTCTATCAATTGATATGGAAACGTTTCACCGCAAGCCGTATGAGTGTTGCCAGACATGAGACCACATCGGTAAAGATTGAGGCGGGAGAGTATCGATTTACAGTTGCTGCTTCCAAAGTACTATTTGATGGTTTCATGAGTGTGTATACAGATGAAGACAATGAGAAACCGGAAGCCAACGCCTTGATGAAGTCGATTAGCAAAGACAGTAAATTGAGTTTTGATAGTTTTGAAACAAAGCAGCATTTTACACAGCCATCGGCACATTATACAGAGGCTACGCTCGTACGTTCCTTAGAGGAACTTGGGATTGGACGCCCAAGTACCTATGCACCTACGATTACCACGATTATGGCAAGAAGATATATCATTAAAGAAAATAAAAACCTTTATGTAACAGAACTCGGTGAAGTGGTAAATAACATGATGAAGGAAGCTTTTTCTTCTATTGTTAATGTAGATTTTACGGCCAATATGGAGGCTTTATTGGATAAGGTTGAAGAAGGAGTCGTGAACTGGAAGACCGTTATCGCTAACTTTTATCCTGATTTAAATGAGGCAGTCCTGATCGCTGAGAAAGAACTGGAAGAAGTAGAGATTGCAGATGAAGTAACAGAAGAATTATGTGAACAGTGTGGAAAGAATCTAGTCATTAAGTATGGTCCACACGGTAAGTTCTTAGCTTGTCCTGGATTTCCGGATTGTCGTTATACCAAGGCATACCTAGAGAAAATAGGGATTGCCTGTCCAAAATGCGGCAAAGATATTGTGATACGCAAAACGAAGAAGGGCAGGAGATATTATGGATGTATCGATAATCCAACCTGTGATTTTATGGTATGGCAGAAACCTTCTGATATAAAATGTAGCGTATGCGGTTCTATTATGTTGGAAAAAGGGAACAAACTGGTGTGCTCGGACGTCCAGTGCGGAACAGTAATAAACAAAATTGTGGAAAATTAATAGAAAATTCACTATAATTTATTGATATCCCCTGTTACATGTGATAATATAACTTTAATTACATGTGGCAAGGGATATTTTTTGAGAATTGGAGGCAGGGAATGAGTAGTGTGCAATTATTAGATAAAACACGTAAAATTGGTAAATTACTTCATAACAATGATACTAGCAAAGTAGTATTTGACGATATTTGTAATGTTATGATGGATATTATTGAATCCAATGTACTTGTGATTAGCAGAAAGGGTAAGGTGCTGGGGGTTGGTACCAAAGATTGCTATGGTTCTCTTCATGAACTGATCCAAGAAGAAGTAGGGAGCTTTATTGATCCGATGTTAAATGAAAGAATGCTGGCTGTCTTATCTACCAAAGAGAATGTGAATCTATCGACGCTGGGATTTGAGTCAACGAATATAGAACAGTATCATGCAATTGCAACACCGATCGGTATCGCGGGGGAGCGTCTGGGAACTCTGTTTATCTATAAGATCGGAGAGCAGTATGATATCGATGATATTATCTTATGTGAATATGGAACTACAGTAGTGGGACTTGAGATGCTAAGAGCGGTGAATGAAGAGAGTGCAGAGGAAGACCGTAAGGTCTCCGTTGTAAAATCCGCCATCAGTACGCTGTCCTTCTCGGAAGTAGAAGCGATTATTCATATTTTTGATGAACTGGATGGCATGGAAGGCATTTTGGTTGCCAGCAAGATAGCGGACAGGGTAGGCATTACGAGATCGGTTATCGTGAATGCACTTCGTAAATTCGAAAGTGCCGGTGTCATAGAATCTCGTTCTTCCGGTATGAAAGGCACTTACATTAAAGTCGTGAATGATGTTGTTTTTGAAGAGATTGATAAATTGAGAAAAAGTAAACGCAAATAGAACAAACCACATAATGATGCATAGATAAAAGGATTTATTGATGGCAATTCAATGAATCCTTTTATCTTTGTAGAAAATAAAAAACATGTTTGGGTATATGTAGTGTTTAAAATAGGAGAAAACACAAGATAAAGTGCTTTTTTGTCAAAAAAGCCTTGTGTTTTTCCTGAAATAAATTATAATGTAATAGGAGTTGTATGTAAATTCATGAGCATAGGAGGTTACTTATGATTGATTCAGGTGTATTTAATTATATTAATGTATTGGACAAAGCGGCAGATGCAGCATGGGTTCGCAACGAGGCAATTACCAATAATATTGCCAATGCTACGACACCTAATTATAAGAGACAGGATGTTGCGTTTGAATCAGAATTGCAAAGAGCCCTCAAAAATTCCAAATATCAGACGATGGATTCCAAGGTTGGTCATCTCCATGTCAATCACTTAAAGCCAAGGACTTATACGGATTATGATGGTTTCTCTTATCGATTAGATGGTAATAACGTAGATATGCAGACAGAGAACGTGAATCTGGTTAAGAATCAGATTAAATATAATGCTTTGATTCAGAGCTCTAATGATACTTTCACAGGACTGAAGGCAGTTATGAAATAGAGTTAGGCTATGAGAACAATAGGAATGGAGGAATCTATTATGGGAATGTTTACTGCTTTTGATATTAATGCATCCGGTTTGACAGCACAACAATATCGTATGGATATTATCTCGGAGAATGTAGCCAATGCCAATACTACACGAACGGAAGATGGTACACCATACAGGAGAAAATTAGTTACGTTTGAAGAAAAAGGTTCACAGACACCATTTAGCAGAGTCCTGAATCGAGCTACGGATCAGTATTCCGGTAAAGGAGTGAAAGTGAGCTCGGTGGTAGAAGATAAGACGGAAGGGCATAAAGCGTATGACCCGGCACACCCGGATGCAGATGCAGATGGCTATGTTACCTATCCTAATGTAAATATCGTAGCTGAGATGACGGATTTAATCGATGCCAGCCGTGCTTTTGAAGCCAATGCAACAGCATTTACAGCCAGCAAGTCCATAGCGATGAAGGGTCTTGAGATGGGGCAGTAATAGCGGGATACATCATAAATAGAGACCGGAAAGAGACCGGTAAGACACCAAGGAGGATAGAAAGATGGATATATCATCTTTATACAATGTTAGTTCGGGAGCGATTCAGGAAGCGGTATCTAAAAGTGCGATTGCAAAGAAAGCAGATGGGTCGGATGGCGGCAATATGTTTGATGCCATTTTAAACTCAGCAGTAGATAATATCAAAACTACAGATGCTTACATATCGGATAAAGAAAATGAACAGATCAGACTGGCAATGGGAGAGACGGATAATACGCATGACCTCATTATCGCAACGCAGAAAGCATCCACGGCTATGAGTTATACGATAGCTGTCCGGGATAAATTTATGGAAGCATACAAAGAGATTATGCAGATGCAGATATAAGCATGTGCTGAAATAGGATATACAGTAAGGGAGAGACCGTAAGATGGTAGATAAGCTGAAAGCGATTCCGGCGAAGATAATGGAATGGTGGAATAAATTTACATCAAAACAGAAGACGATTATTATCTGTGGCAGTGCAGGAGTCGTGTTTGCTTTTGCTATTTTGATTACAGTGCTTACCAGACCACAGTATGAATTGCTGGCGACTTGTGAATCTACAAAGGAAGCTTCCGTCGTGAAAGAATTATTAGATGGAGAAAAACTGACGTATAAAGTATCAGATGATGGATTGGTGATTACGATTTTGAAAAGTCAGTTGTCAGATGCCAATCTGTTGTTAGGTGCCAATGATATACCGGTGGCAGCTTATGACATGGAGAATGTGTTTAAGGGTGGATTCAGTACAACGGAGGCCGATAAACAGAAACGTTATAAGCTATATTGCGAAGGTCAATTAGAAGAAGATCTTATGGCATACTCTTTTGTGCAGAGTGCCAGTGTACAGATTTCGGTTCCGGAAGATGATGGAACACTCATTAAAGAAGAAGAAGAATCTTTTGCCAGCATTATTCTGGGCATTGATGGAGAGATGCCGGAAGATGCGGCTACTTCTATCGCCAGAATCGTTGCCACAGCACTGGGTAATAAGACGATGAATAATATTACAATAGTGGATACCAACGGAAAGCTTCTCTATGCGGGAGAGGATAATTATTCCGTATCGGGTGGTGCCAGCAACCAGTTGACTGTGAAACAGCAAGCTGAGAATATGGTCAAAAATGAAGTTAAGAAGGTCTTGCTGGGGACGAATGAGTTCGATAATGTAGAAGTAGCCAGCAATCTTAAACTTGATTTTTCTTCCAAAGAAAATACAACACATGCTTACTCGGCACCGGAGGGCACAGATCAGGGACTCTATAGCCATAAAGATACCTACCAGTCAGATTCAACAGGTGGTAATGCCGGTATCCCGGGCACTACGTCCAATACCGAGACAACTTATGTGATGGAAAACAATACACAGAATTCAGATTCTGTTTCGGAGATTTCGGAAGATTTTTTACAGGATGAGTCCATTACGAGTACCACAACACCGGGCGGAGTGATCGTATATGATCAGTCCTCTTTGTCGGTAGCGGCGATTAAATATAAGATATTAAAAGAAGAAGATGCAAAAAGTCAGGGATTATTGGAGGGCATTACCTGGGATGAATATAAAGCAGCCAATAGTGCAAGAACTAAGCTGACAACAGATAAAGATTTTGTTACTCTGGTTGCCAAAGCTACCGGGATAGGCGAAGCGGATATTTCTATCGTTGCGTATGAAGAACCCATGTATGTAGATGCAGCAGGCGGAAAGATCAAAGTAACCGATATTTTACAGATCGTATTGATTGTGATTATTTTAGCGTTACTGGCGTTTGTGGTCTTAAGAAGTATGAAAGGCGAGAAACCAGTCGAGGAAGAGGAAGAATTATCGGTTGAGACTTTATTACAATCAACACCGGAAGTAGCATTGGAAGATATCGGTGCAGAAGCCAAATCACAGGAACGGCAGATGGTAGAGAAGTTTGTAGAAGAGAATCCTGAGGCAGCGGCAAATCTGCTGCGTAACTGGCTAAATGAAGATTGGGGGTAAGAAGGTATGGCTAAGAGTTCGGATGATAAGATTAATGGCATTCAAAAAGCAGCTATCCTTCTGATTGCGTTAGGCCCTGAGAAGTCTTCTCTGGTATTTAAACATTTGAAGGAAGAAGAGATAGAAGAGATTACATTGGAGATTGCCAATACGAGAAGTATTACACCACAGATCAAGGACACTGTCATCAATCAGTTCTATGAGATCTGTCTGGCACAGCAGTATATCGCAGAAGGTGGTATTGGATATGCCAAAGAATTATTGGAGAAAGCACTCGGTACCGATAAAGCACTGGATGTTATCAGCAAACTGACCGCTTCTTTGCAGGTAAAACCTTTTGAATTTATCCGCAAAACAGATGCATCGCAACTCCTTAACTTTATCCAGGACGAACATCCTCAGACGATTGCTTTGATTCTATCTTATTTATCACCTGCACAATCTTCTTCAATCATCTCATCGCTGACGCCGGACAGACAGGCAGATGTAGCCAAGCGTATTGCCTTGATGGATCGTACCAGTCCGGATGTTATCAAAGAAGTAGAAAAAGTGTTGGAGTCTAAATTAGCATCCTTAGTCAATCAGGATTACACCATCATCGGTGGTGTGGATGCTGTTGTTGAGATCTTAAATACAGTAGATCGTGGAACAGAGAAGCATATCATGGAGAGTCTGGAGATTGAGGAACCTGAACTTGCAGATGAGATTCGTAAAAAGATGTTTGTATTTGAGGATGTCTTATTACTCGATGACAGAGCTATTCAGAGGGTACTGCGAGATGTGGATAATAATGACCTTGCGATTGCACTCAAAGGCTCTAATGAGCAGGTACAGGCAGCTATCTTTAACAATTTATCCAAACGTCTGGGTGTGATGATTAAAGAAGACATGGACTTTATGGGTCCGGTTCGTATGAAAGATGTAGAAGAAGCACAACAAAAGATTGTTAATGTAATTAGAAAATTAGAAGATTCAGCAGAGATTGTTATTTCCAGAGGCGGAGGTGACGAGATTATTGTCTAGGAATCTATTAAAATCAAATGCTGTCAATATGCAGGGGCAAGAGGTTCGAGTCATTAATTCCAATGAGATACTGGAAGAAAAGCTTCAATTGATACGGGAAGCGATTCAACAGGAAGAGGAAGAACGCGGGCAGATGCCACCATCCTTTGAAGAGGTGGATTTTACACAAGGACTGGATGCAGACCAGGTGGAAGCACTGATGGGCGAACAGACAGAAACAGCACAGGAAGGGGAAGAGGATACCTTACAACCCTTGCCGGTCATCAAAGCACATCCGATTCAGGCAGGACCGACCAGAGAAGAAGTGCTGCAGGAAGCACAGGGAGAGATAGATGCCATGATGGAGAAGGCTGCACAAGAAGCAGAAAACATCAGGCAAAGAGCAAGAGAAGAGGGAAAAGCAGAAGGATATCGCGAAGGATATGACACCGGATATCAAGAGGGCATACATCAGTCGGATGAGATACAGCAGGAACTCAAAGAAAAAGAGACCAGACTGGAGCGTTATTATGCAGATAAATTAGAAGAGATAGAACCTATGTTTATCGATACTCTGACAGGTATCTATGAACATGTTTTTCACGTAGAACTGGATTCCTTTAGACCGGCTATTGTTTCTATCATTACCGATGTACTGGGACAAAGTGGAAGCAGCAAAGACTTTTTGATTCGAGTTTCCTCAGAAGATATCGAGTTTGTAAACAAACAAAAAGATCAATTGCAATCCTATCTTGCCCAAAATGCAACGATGGAATTTATCGAAGATAAGACACTGCTAGCAGGGGATTGTCTCGTGGAGACCAACAGCGGCATCTTTGATTGTGGAATCGATACACAACTGCAGCAACTGACGAAAGAATTGAAGCTATTATCCTACTCGTAGCGCATGAGGTAGCAAGTGGATACAACGATTAATGTCTGTAAATATAAAAAATTAATGGAAAAATCTTTCTACAAAAAACTTGGAAAAGTATTAAATGTAGTAGGACTTACCATAGAATCTGCAGGTCCGGATGCTAAGTTAAGCGATCTGTGCAGCATCTATCTGGATGAGGATGATGCGACAGCCTCCAAATGCATTATGGCAGAGGTCGTAGGCTTTAAAGATGGCAAAACGCTCTTGATGCCATACGAGGCGGCAGATGGGATTGCACTCGGATGTAAAGTCGAGAATATGGGATATCCCTTAAGTGTACAAGTGGGAGAAGAATTACTCGGTAAGACACTTGATGGACTGGGAAGATTACCAAAGGGACAGGAATTACGAACCGGCGTATCTTATTCTGTAGAAGCGTCTCCACCCGATGCGATGAGTAGGACCTTGATCGATGCAGTCCTTCCACTGGGTGTTAAAGCGGTAGATGGACTGATTACAGTCGGAAAAGGACAAAGAATCGGTATTTTCGCAGGATCCGGCGTGGGTAAATCTACGCTGATGGGTATGTTTGCACGTAATACCAAAGCAGATATTAATGTGATTGCCTTGATCGGAGAACGTGGCAGGGAGGTTCGTGAATTTATCGAACGAGACTTGGGCGAAGAAGGTATGAAACGTTCGGTTATGGTGGTTGCTACTTCGGATAAGCCGGCACTGGAACGTAAGATGGCTGCCAAGACGGCAACGGCGATTGCAGAATATTTTAGAGATCAGGGAAAAGATGTATTGTTGATGATGGATTCCCTCACTCGTTTTTCTATGGCACAAAGAGAGATTGGACTGGCAAGTGGAGAACCACCGGTAACCAGAGGCTATCCGCCCAGTGTTTATGCAGAGATGCCCAAATTGCTCGAGAGGGCAGGACGCTCCAGTAAAGGCTCTATTACAGGGCTCTATACGGTTTTGGTAGACGGTGATGATTTTAATGAACCGATTACCGATACGGCGAGGAGTATTTTGGATGGTCATATTATGCTGAGCCGTAAGCTGGGGCATAAGAATCACTACCCGGCTATCGATATCTTACAGAGTATCTCTCGTTGTATGAGTCAAATAGCGGATAAAGAGCATAAAGCAGCAGCAGGTAAATTAAAAAATGTACTGGCTACGTACAATGAAGCAGAAGATTTAATCAATATAGGTGCTTATAAGTCAGGGAGTAATCCCAATATAGATTATGCGATTGAGAAAATAAATGCTGTAAATACCTTCTTAATGCAGGATGTAGAAGAAAAATATGAGTTTGAAGAAGCTGTAGAACTGTTAGAATCCCTATTTACATCATAAAGAAAGCGAGTCTTAAGATGTCCAAGTTCAAGTATCGCATGCAAAGCATTCTGGATATTAAGAATAAGATGGAAACGCAAGCCAAGATGGATTATGCGGCGGCACGGATGTATCTAAATGAGGAAGAAGAGAGATTGGAAGGATTACGGCAGCGGAAAGAGAGCTATGAGAGCGAAGCCAGAAGATTACTGCTAGATAACTTAAAGGTGCGGGAAATCATAGATACGCAGACGGCGATTCTGAGGATGGACGATTATATCGCAGAACAGATCAAACAAGTGAAGAAAGCAGAAGAAAAACTGGAAGAAGCCCGCGTGAAACTAACAGAAGTGATGAAAGAACGTAAAACACATGAAAAATTAAGAGAAAAAGCATTTGATGTTTTTTTACAGGAAGAAAAAGCGAGCGAAAGCAAAGAAATCGATCAATTAACCAGTTATCGTTACGGTCAGAAAATAAAGGAATAGAGGAATTGATATGCCGTTAAAGGAACAAGACGAGACAGAGGGAGTACAGGATACTGCTATTACAGACAAGAAAACATTAAAGGCAGAAAAAAAGAAACTAAAAGCAGAACAAAAACAGCAGAAAAAAGAAGCCAAAGCAAAAGCCAAAGAACTGTCCGATCAGGCAGAAGGATTTGAAGAAGAAGATAGTAAACCGGTGCTTACAGTTATGACGACTGCTGTCATTGTTCTTATTTGGGTTGTCATCCTGTGTATTTTAATCCATCTGGACGTAGGCGGATTTGGATCACAGGTCTTAGCACCTGTGCTACAGGATGTTCCGGTCGTGAATAAGATTCTGCCAAAGAGCAAGATGCTGGATCCGAATGCAGACAGTGTCGAAGATGAATATTATGGCTATTCCAGCCTCAAGGATGCAGTGGCACAGATTAAAGTGCTGGAGTTGGAATTAGAGCAGGCACAGTCTACTACCTCTACTACCACAGAGGATATGAGTGCATTGCAGGCAGAGATCGATCGCCTTAAGACCTTTGAAGATAATCAGGTAGAGTTCCAAAGGATCAAAGATGAATTTTATAACGAGGTGGTCTATGCAGATAAAGGACCGGGAGCTGAGGAATATCGTAAATATTACGAGAGTATTGACCCTACCACGGCAGAGTACCTCTATAAACAGGTTGTACAGCAATTAGAAGAGACCAAGGAAGTAACTGATTATGCCAAAACATATTCCGCGATGAAACCCAAAGAAGCGGCGGCTATCTTTGAAGCGATGGAAGACAATCTTGATCTGGCAGCACGTATTTTGGGTGTCATGAGTGCGGACAGCAGAGGGCAGATATTGGGTGCGATGACACCGGAAGTTGCTGCTAAGATTACAAAATTAATGGAGCCTACAGGTTAAGATAATGGGGTTCTTTACCGATATATTACATGATAGTAGCTCATAAAGAGTTATTATAGATGATGTTAGAACCTTGACAACTTCAGAAAGGAGGATTTTAATGACCAGTGCAACTGTAACAAATAATAATTCGTATCTTATTAATGCTACGAATCATGGTGCCAATGGAGCAATCCAGAGCACATTAGGACAAGACTTTACACAGGTCATGGGTAAAGCAACAAAACCACACACACAGACAAATCAGGATGTAAAGACATCAAAGGACACACACCAAGAAGAAACATTCGTAGACAAGTCAAAGCAACAGGCAATGCAGGACAAAATCCACAACGTAAGGGAAGCAAAGAAAATGCAGCCTGATACACAAGTGGAACGCAAAGTAACAGACAAAGCACAAGAATTGCTGAGTCAGGTGTCAGACAAACTGGGGGTATCGGAGGAAGAAGTCCTCGCAGCGATGCAAACGCTCGGTATGTCAATGTCACAATTGCTGGATCCCGACAGTATGACACAGTTGGTAGTCAGCTTATCAGGAGAAACAGATATGATGTCTCTCGTGATGGATGAGAATCTATATGGTAAGCTAACCGATCTATTAAAAACAGTAGACGCTGCACTGACAGAGTTACAGTCACAGCTAGGGGTAACCAAAGATGCATTATCCGATCTGCTGGGACAGATGGAGATGCAGGAACAGGTCACAGCTTTGGAACAGAGTATGGAGGATACCTTGCCGGATAGCTCAGGTACACAGCAGCTATCGGAAGAACAGCCCAAAGTATCGGTTACCAACGAGATGCCAGCAGATACACACACGAAAGATATGGTAACCGCAGAACAAGCACAGGCGGGTACGACAGGCAAGCAGGACATACAAAGTGTGTTGACACAAGCCACCAAAGAAGTGGAAGAGGGAGTCTTATCAGCTACGGCAGTAGAAGAACAGCCGGAAGAAGAGACCTCCGCAGATCAAACTCAGATACAGGATCTGTCTATGGATAAAGAGATCCAGACACAGCCTAAGACACAACAGGGAGCCATGCAGCAGAATCACACGAACCAAGAGAACAATGCACAGCATGATACATCAAACGATGTGGCTTTTCTACAGAATCTGATGAATCGGGCAACAAACATTCGACCGGAAGTAACGGTTACAGCACCGCCGCAGATCGTGGATACCGAGAGCATCCTAAAACAGATGATGGATTATATGAAATTACATATCAGTCCCAACATCACAGAGATGGAGATTCAATTACAGCCGGCTAATCTTGGCAGTATCAATCTTCAGGTAGCGACTAGAAACGGAGTCGTGACTGCACAGCTGACTGCAGAGACAGAAGCTGTGAAAAAAGCATTGGAGTCACAGGTCGTTCAGTTAAGAGAGAGCTTAAATGAACAGGGTATCAAGATTGAGGCAGTTGAAGTAACGATTGCCAGTCATTCTTTCGAGAGGAATCTGGAACAGGGCGGCGACAGCACACCATATGAGGACACCGATTCTACAACAAAAGGAAATGGCAGAAGCAAAAGACTCGTCTTGGGAGAACTGGACGAAGAAGCGGAAGCTGAATTGGAAGAAGAAGACAAGATTCAGGTACAGATGATGAAACAAAATGGAAACAGCGTTAATCTGACCGCATAGCAGTAGCGTATGCTACAGAAAGGAGAATACATGGCATTAATAGCACCCGTAGATGATGCAGGACAGATTCACTCACAGATCGGTTCTACAGGCACCACCAATAAAGCAGGCAATAATATGGATAAAGATTCTTTCTTACAATTATTGGTTGCACAGATGAAATATCAAGATCCATTGGAACCTACATCAAACACAGAATACATCTCACAATATGCTACCTTCTCAGAATTAGAGCAGATGCAGAATGTAAGCAATAATGTAAACCTACAGCGAGCTTCTAGCTTGGTTGGTAAGAATGTATACATGACACCGACCAATGAACAGACCGGCGAAAAAGGGATGGTATATGGACGTGTTGATTATGTACAGTTTGAGAATAACAAAGCATATCTTGCAATCAAAGGCTCTCTTTATTCGATTGATGATTTAGACAGCGTTATGGATCCGGCTTATGAGAAAGCAGATGAGATGGCAAGAGATTTAGTTACCAGAATAGCTAAATTACCGGCTGTGGCAGACTTGACATTAGCCAACGAAAAAGAGGTTGCAGAGCTTGATAAGATCTATCAGGGTATGGATCAATATCAAAAAGAATTTATCACCAGAGAACAAGCAGATCAACTCAAAGAATATGTAGACAAGATCGCAGACCTTAAGAAAACACCAGATGGAGACGCAGATCCGGTTAAAAAATTCACAGAAGATCTGGGCAAATTGCCGGAACTGGATAAGTTGACTTTAGAACAAAAGACGATGGTAGAAGCACTCAGTAAATTAATGGAAGGCATGACCGACAAGCAAAAAGAATCCATAACCAAAGAGCAAAAAGACAAACTTCAGACTTATGTTGATAAGATTGCGGAATTGTCTAAATAACCGGAAAAGCCAACCGCCTAAATTAAAACGGAGGAGGATGACGGATGAACATTCCCAATAACCAATTCCATTCCATTGCGCAGGTACAGGAACAATACTTAAACAATTCTAAGAAGACACAGAGAGTACCGGACAAACCCAGTACGGGGCTTACGTTTCAAGATGTTTTAGCACAAAAGAGTGCAGAACAGGTAAGAGCAGCAGATTCAGCCGGCTCCATTAAATTTTCAAAACATGCAGCCAATCGTCTTCAGGATCGTAATATTGAGCTCACAGATAATCAACTGGAACGTTTACAGGAAGGAACCAGGAAAGCCAATGAGAAAGGGATTAACGAATCCTTAGTGATAGTCGATCAACTGGCATTCATCGTCAACATACCCAATAAAACGGTAGTGACAGCCATGGATCAGACAGATACGCAGGATAATATCTACACAAATATCGATGGTGCCGTAATTATGTAGCCGGACCTTAATGGAGGCTCACGTTCCCGAATGAAAGAAGGAACAATACGGACACTCAGAATGAACTATTCAGGAGGGCATTTCATTATGATGAGATCATTGTATTCTGGTGTATCGGGACTTAAGACACACCAGGTCAAGATGGATGTTATAGGTAATAACATCTCAAACGTTAACACAGTAGCATATAAATCAAGCTCCGTTACCTTTGGAGAATTAATGTATCAAACCACACAAAATGCATCCGGACCGAATGCACTTACAGGTACCGGTGGTATCAATGCGAGACAAATCGGTCTTGGTGTACAGTCAGGAGCTATTAATACCAGTATTGCAACCGCCGGTGCAGCACAAACAACGGGTAATCCATTTGACATCAGGATCAAGGGAGATTCTTTCTTTGTAGTCAACAGCGGAACACAGAATTACTTTACCAGAGCCGGTGCTTTTTATGTAGATGGCGGTGGTAACCTGGCGATGACCAGCAACGGATATAATGTCATGGGTTGGGGCGTAGATGATAAGACGATGGAGATCAAAAAAGGGACAGTACAGCCGCTTCGTATTATGGCTCCTTCCAACATGACGTATCCGCCGGAAGCAACTTCTAAAGGTTATGTCACGGGTATCATCGACAAACAGGATCCGGATGTATCGTCTACCGACGGTAAGATTATGAATATGAAGATCTATGATAATCTCGGATATGAATACAGTGCCAAGCTGGCGATTCGACAGGTAAACGGCGAAAAAGGCGATTATTCTGTACAACTGGTGGATGTAACGGATACGGATAATAAATCTGTATTAGATAAATTCCCGGGACTGAAATTAGGAGATTGGGTAACCAATACCAAAGAAAAGACAGCAACCAGTGATGGCGTAACGTTCCCGGATACTACACATTATCAGATCGGTGCCGAACCGGCAAAACTGATTTCGGATTTAAAAGGGGCAGACGGAAAATGGACAGAGGATTTGGCAAAGGTCGCTAAATCATTTGGCTACAATAAACCACAGGAATTCTTAGATTCTTATGTGGGCGGAAGTGTTCCTGTTTATAATGCGGATGGGACGATTCAGACTGCAGCAGTCAAAGGTGTGACCATAGAATCCTTGCTGACGGCAGGTAATTTGGGAGCTAATTTTGCAATTGATGCTGCTACAAAAAAGGCAACGATTAAGGTAACCGGTTTTACGGGATCCTCACTGAAGTATGATCAAGGGAGTGAAAAAGGTGCGTTTGTTGGGATTAATGGACAGCCCGGGAAGACTTCTCTTACGTTAAGTCTTGGTAAATACAAGAACTTCTCGGATGTTACGATTGATTTTAAAACATCCACCAATGTAGCGAATGGTAAGAACTCTACCATCAATGCCAATCCGGGAGATACAGATGGTATCGGGATGGGACGTAAGTTGGGTAAATTAATCGGAGTATCGATTGCCAATAACGGACGTATCAGTGCTTCCTACAGCAATGGACAGACAAAGCTCTTGGGACAGATCGCAGTAGCAGAATTTGCCAATGCATCCGGTCTTGAAAAACAGGGTGAGAATCTCTACTCTGCCACCCTCAACTCAGGTGAATTTGATGGAATCGGCACAGATATCACAGCCAACGACGGAGCGATGACGACAGGCTCTCTCGAGATGAGCAATGTAGATCTATCAGGAGAATTTACCGAGATGATCACAACGCAAAGAGGATTCCAGGCAAACAGCCGAATCATCACAGTATCAGATACCATGTTAGAAGAGTTAGTTAATCTGAAACGTTAAGTAGCATAAGTTACATATCAATGGAATGGGGAGCTATACACGTAGTTCCCCATCTATTTATAAAATACATGTTCTAATTTTTAGAAAAAATAGACAAATGATGTCGAAAAGTGTTACAATAGGAGAAATGTTTCATGATAGAAGTAACAAAAATGGATGGAAGCACGATATTAATTAATGCAGAACTGATTGAGATGGTAGAAGAAACACCGGATACACTCATATCATTTACAACAGGAAAGAAAATTATTGTAAAAGAAAGTAGACAAGAGGTAAAAAATCTTGTAAAATCGTATAGAAAGGATATTTTTGCGTAGTCATGCAAAATAGATAGGTGTTTACAGTGGATTTAGCGTCGGTCATAGGCTTAGTAGCGTGTATATCACTTATTTTTTATGGGATTGTAGGTGGAGAGGATGGCTTTGCAGCCATTAAAAACTTTATAGACTTTCAATCCATAGTTATTACACTTGGCGGTGCATTCAGCTCAGTTATGACATCTTTCTCTATGAAAGACTTCCTTGGTGGATTTAAGAGTTTTGCATTGGTGCTTAAGGCACCGTCCGCAAATACACCGGAGATTATTCGTAAGATTATTGATTTATCCAATGTCGCACGTAAAGAAGGTCTTCTGTCTTTGGAAGAAGCTGCCAGTGATTTGAATGATGCTTTTTTAAAAAAAGGGATTCTGCTCATTGTGGATGGTACCGATCCGGATCTGGTACGTGCTATCATGGAGACGGAATTAGTCAGTATAGAGGGACGGCATAAGACCAGGATCTCATTCTGGGAGAGCGTTGCCGCTATGGGTCCTGCTTGGGGTATGATCGGTACTCTGGTTGGATTAATTAACATGTTACAGAATATGTCAGATATCGCAGCGGTTGGACCCAACATGTCTATAGCGCTGATTACGACGTTATATGGCTCGATGCTCGCTAACTGGATCTGTATCCCGGTAGCTGCTAAATTAAAGTCAAATAATGACACAGAGATGATGGTAAAGGAGATTATGATAGAAGGTCTGCTTTCCATTCAGGCAGGAGAGAACCCAAGAGTTATTGAAGAAAAACTCAAGTCATTCTTAGCACCGGCAGACCGCAAAGCAGCAGGAGCAGAAGAAGGCGGAGGTGAAGCAGATGGCGAAGCGTAAAGAAGAGTCACCACCACCGGGCGCCCCGGCGTGGATGGCCACTTTTGGAGACTTGATGAATCTGCTATTGTGTTTTTTTGTGCTATTGTTTTCGATGTCTTCGGTAGATGCACAGAAGTTTGAACTATTGGCAGCTTCTTTCTCGCAGACTTTTAGTATCTTTTCGGGAGGAGCCTCTTCGATAGGCGATGGACTGCTCGTGAGTAATGGCGTCAGCCAGTTAAATCAATTAGATGAATACTTTAACAGCACAGGAAAATCAGCAGAAGGCACGGAAGAGATTAAAGATGCCTTAAATGAAGTAGAAGCAGAGAAGATGAAGATGTCGGAAGAACTGGCAGAGAAGATATCAGAAGCAGTTGAAGAACAGCATCTGACAGATGTGGTAGATGTCGATTTTACTTCAGAATATGTACAGCTTACTTTAAATGGGGCATTGTTATTTAACTCGGGGAGTTCGGAATTGATAGAAAAATCGCTTCCTGTTTTAGAAAAAGTTGGTCTTATCTTATCCCGATACGCACAGAGTATTATAGAGGTAGAGGGACATACCGACAATGTGCCGATAAGCAGTGCGAGATTTGCAGACAATAATGAGCTCAGCAGTGCAAGAGCTTTGACGGTATTTGATTTTTTTGTTAATCATTCTACCTTATCGCCGGCGATGATTAAACATTCCGGACGTGGAGAATATGTTCCGGTAGCAGACAATGCAACACCGGAGGGACGCAGTAAGAACCGAAGAGTAGAGATTAAGATATATCATACCTTAAGTTCCTATTAAAACAGGCAGGGAGGCCCATTATGAAGAAGAATCTATTATCCATATTAATCCTGGCATTATTGATTGTGAATGTAGTATTAACCGCTATTATGATGTTCAGCGTTACCAGCGCATCGAATAAAACAGCCGCACTCGTGACAGACATTGCCAGTATCATTAAACTGGATGTAGGAGAAACGGTGCAGGGGGAAGCAGCGGCGGAAAAAGTGCCGATCGCCAATACCATCGTTTTTGATATTCCGGACAAGATGACGATTCCTTTGCTCAAGGGAGAAGACGGTAAAGATCATTTCGCGATGATGGGTGTATCCTTATCCCTCAATACCAAAGCAGATGGATATAAAGAATACGGAGAAGGCATTGCGGAAAAAGTCAGCTTAATCCAAGGAGCAATCAATGAAGTGGTAACGACCTATACTGCAGATGAAGCAAGGAATGAACAAGAGGCAATGCGTCAGGAAATCTTAGCAAAAGTGCAGGGGATCTTTGAGTCACAATTCATCTTTGACGTTTCTTTTAGAGAGATTTTAATTCAATAGGAATCATAATCACGAAAACAGTTCGATAAGATGGGAGGTGAGTTGTTGTGGGAGAAGTCTTATCGCAGAACGAGATAGACAATCTACTACAGGCATTAAGTACAGGCGAATTAGATGTAGATAACATGAAGGACAAAGATGAGAAGCCTGTAAGAGATTATGACTTCAAACGTCCTGCCAAATTCTCCAAAGAGCACTTACGAACCTTAGAGATTATATTTGAACATTATGGAAGACTATTATCCACCAACTTACCTGTATATCTAAGGAAGAATATACAAGTAGCGGTTATCAGTTCAGAGACAGTTACCTTCTCCGAATTTACCAATGCATTATCCAACCCGGTTATCCTGGGTATCGTGAATTTTGCACCGCTTACAGGTAATATAATCATTGAACTTGCAGACAATCTAGGGTATGCTATTATAGATAGGATGTTAGGTGGTCAAGGATATCCACTTGATAAGTCAAGAGAGTTCTCAGAGATTGAGATGACGATTATACAGAAAATCATGGTTATCTGTATGCAACTTTTACGGGAACCATGGAAAAATGTCATCGACTTAAATCCGGTTATGGAGCGAATTGAAACCAATGCACAATTTGCACAGGTAATTTCGCCAAATGATATGATTGCAATTATTACATTAAATGTTAAAATAGGAGATACCGAAGGCATGATGAATATGTGTCTGCCTTATTTTACCTTAGAGAATATCATGGATAAATTGAATACCAAATATTGGTTTTCAACGATGCAGGATCGAGAGGATGAGAATTATGAGGATTATATTCAGTCCTTGATTCGTAAAGTAGATATTCCGGTCAAAGCAGTGTTAGGTGAGAGCTCTATTCTGGTTAGCGATTTTATTAATCTACAGGTTGGAGATATCATTCGTCTGAATTCTAAAGTAGACAAAGAACTGGAAGTTTATGTTGGTAATTTAAAAAAATTTACTGCGTTGCCTGGAGCCAATGGAGAACATTATGCGGTCCGGGTAGCATCAGTGGTGAGAGAGGAGGAATAAAAGATGGACGGTATGTTGTCCCAAGATGAGATAAATGCCCTGTTAAGTGGAATGGATCTATCAGAAGATACACCGGCGTCAGACCCTGCCGCTGCTGAGAATGAAGCTCCGGGAGATGTGCCTGCAGAAGAGCATCACATAAAAGAACCGGATACAACACTTCTGACAGACATAGAAAAGGATGCCATTGGTGAAGTTGCCAATATCAGTATGGGAACCTCAGCCACAACGCTTTATTCCTTGGTAAATCGTAAAGTCAATATTACGACACCGGTTGTTACACTGGAAACATGGGAAGGTGTAACACATGATTACGAAAGACCTTGTGTGTTTATTGAGATTCGTTATACACAGGGATTATCAGGAAGTAATATATTAGTACTGAGAGACCATGATGTTAAGGTTATTACAGATCTTATGATGGGAGGTGACGGTACCAATACAGATGGGGAATTAAGTGATCTGCATCTGAGTGCTATATCAGAAGCCATGAACCAGATGATGGGTTCAGCAGCAACTTCACTTTCTTCTATGTTGAATCAGACAATCGATATCAGCCCACCGAGTTCTACGCTGATTGAGATGGGTGAGGTCAAGGAAGCAGCTACCATAGCACCTTTTTTAGACCAGACATTTGTTAAAATAGCATTTAGAATGCAAATTGGAGATCTTGTAGATAGTACAATTATGCAGCTTTACCCGGTTGATTTTGCTAAGTCACTGTATTCGACTTTTATAGGACAGCAGATGCCATCAGAACCGGAGCCTGCACCGATGCAGCCCGAGCCGGCACCATTTATTCCACCACAGGTGACGATGTCAGGAACATCGCCGATGTCAGGAACATCGCCGATGACAGGAACATCGCCGATGCCAGAAGCACCACCGATGCAGCCGCAGATGGATATGTCGCAGATGCAACCACAGATGGATACGTCGCAGATGCAACCACAGATGGGTATGCCGCAGATGCAGATGCAACCACAGATGGGTATGCCACAGATGCAGATGCAGCCACAGATGGGTATGCCACAGATGCAGATGCAGCCACAGATGGGTATGCCGCAGATGCAGATGCAACCGCAGATGAATATTCAACCGGCGCAGTTCCAGAATTTTTCTAATGATTACAGTGCGATTACGAGTAAAGAAAACATTGGCTTAATCATGGATGTTCCACTGTCAGTTACAGTGGAGTTAGGGCGAACCACTAAGTCAATTTCAGATATTTTAGATTTTGCACCGGGCACCATTATTGAATTGGATAAGATAGCAGGGGAACCAATAGATGTCCTGGTCAATGGCAAGTTTGTTGCAAAGGGAGAAGTAGTAGTAATTGAGGAAAGCTTTGGTATTCGAGTAACTGAAATTATAAAATAGCAGATGAATAGGAGCGAAAAAGATGGCTAAAAACATTTTGATTTGTGATGATGCAGCGTTTATGCGTATGATGATTAAGGATATTTTATCTAAAAACGGATATAACGTAATAGGGGAAGCAGAGAATGGTTTGAAAGCAGTTGAGAAATACATCGAGTTAAAACCGGATCTGGTATTAATGGATATTACTATGCCGGAATTAGATGGCATCGGTGCTTTGAAGAAGATTAAAGAGAATGACGCAGGTTCTCTTGTTATTATGTGTTCTGCTATGGGCCAGCAAGCAATGGTTATTGAATCCATTCAGGCAGGCGCAAAAGATTTCATTGTGAAACCATTTCAGGCAGACAGAGTTATAGAAGCAGTTAAGAAGGTAGTTGGATAATATGCTTGTGAGTTCTTTTAGTGGTATCAATGCGGTGGGAGAATTCTTAACGCTGCTTCTGATTTTCATCTTTGTGTTGGCCATTACATATGGTACCACCAGGTGGATTGCTAATTATCAGAAGGAAAAGGTACATAGCAATAATATTCAGATTATTGAAACTTATCGTATTACAGCGAATAAGTATATTCAGATTGTACAGACAGGAAGTAAGTATTTAGTCATTGCAGTGTGTAAAGATACGGTCACACTGCTGACTGAATTAACCGAAGAACAGATTAAGTTTCCTGAATCCGTGGATCATAGTAATCTAACATTTAAAGAGATACTGGAGAAAGCTAAGAATCTTACTTCTAAGAAGTAGAGGATACTTATGTTTAGGGGATACTTATGAAACGACATACAGCAAAAAATAAGATCATACAATGCATGTGTCTCTTGTTTGCAATAGGATTTTTATGCATGGCAGATAGCACGGTATCTTATGCTTCTGCAGGGAGAACGCAGACCGGAGCAGCGAACAGAGAGTCTAATCTGACGGGAACAACGGATACACAGACAGCATTGACGCCACCCGGCACGGCACAGACAGCCGATGATCTAAAAGAATTGAATATAGGCAATGAGTTTACAGTCACGTACAATAATGGGAATGGTCAAATTGCCAGCACGCTTCGTATTTTAATTACCTTAACAGCGATTGCACTGGCACCAATTATGCTCTTACTATTGACGTCCTATACTCGTATTATTATTGTATTGCATTTTACCAGAACTGCATTAAATACACAGTCAGCACCGCCCAATCAAGTATTGATTGCCTTAGCACTTTTCTTAACCTTCTTTATTATGACCCCGGTCTTAACTAAGATTAATACAGAAGCCATACAACCTTTTGAAGCAGGACAGATTACACAAAAAGAAGCTTTGACCAGAGGGGTGGGTCCTTTACGTGAATTTATGTTAAAGGAAGCGGATCCAAAGGATGTGAAGATGTTTTTGGAGATTGCGGAGATGACGGATGTGGTAAAACAGGAAGATATCCCAACCTCTGTTTTGATTCCAAGTTTTGTAGTAGGGGAACTTAGGACTGCTTTCTTCATAGGATTTCTGATTTATATTCCATTTATAGTAATTGATATGGTTGTGGCATCTACTCTGATGAGTATGGGTATGATGATGTTACCACCAACCACAATCTCGATGCCATTTAAGATTTTACTGTTTGTTATGGCAGATGGATGGAATCTGGTGATTGGAAATTTAGTAAGAACTTTTTATTAAGTAAGATGGGAGTATGGATATGACAGTAGATATGATATCGGATATTACAAAAGCAGCCTTGTGGGTTATCATAAAAACATCAGCTCCTGTATTACTGATTTCACTGGTAGTTGGCTTGATTGTCAGTGTTTTTCAGACCGTAACCTCGATTCAGGAGCAGACATTGACTTTTGTACCTAAGATTATCAGTATTTTCATAGGGATTATGTTATTTGGCCCATGGATGATGGATAATATGACAGGATACATGACAGAATTATGGTCCAGTTTTTCTATCTATTTGAAATAAATCATGGAAAGGTAAGTTTGTGATGATTAATTTTTCCTTTTCTTTTCATGAATTAGAATATTTTCTGCTTATTATGACAAGAGTCACTTCTTTTATTTTTATTGTGCCTTTTTTCAGTATGAATAATACGCCAAACAGAATCAAAATCGGTTTGGGTTTTTTTATATCCTTTTTACTTTACAATACGCTTACACCACATACGCCGGTTGTATATAACACGTTGCTTCAATATACAACGCTTGTGTTAAAAGAAGCAGCGACAGGCTTATTGATTGGATTTGGGGCACAGATTTGTGCTACGATTGTATCTTTTGCAGGTAGAATGATAGATATGGATATCGGACTGTCTATGGCGAGTCAGATGGATCCGACTACCCGTGAGGATACTACGATGACAGGATTGCTGTTTCAATATTCTATCATGATGATGATGATTGTGACAGGACTGTATCGTTATTTTTTGAAGGCACTTGTGGATACCTTTACGCTGATACCCATTGGGCAGGCGGTTTTTAATAATTCCAAATTACTAGCTGCCATGACTGCTTTTTTAAGCGATTATATTATTATTGGATTTCGAATCTGTTTACCGGTCTTTGCTACGATTACCTTGTTGAATGCGGTATTGGGAATCCTGGCTAAGATAGCACCTCAGATGAATATGTTTTCAGTAGGGATACAGTTGAAGGTCATGACGGGACTTGGCATTTTATTTTTAACGATAGGGATGCTACCGAGTGCTGCAAACTTTATATTTACGCATATGAAACGCATGATTGTGACTTTTGTGGAGGCATTGATGTGAAAACAAAGGATGCTGATAGAATCTTATCTTATAATCTACAGTTTTTCGCCAAAGATGGTCCGGGCGGAGAAAAAACTGAGCCGGCAACCTCCAAAAAATTATCAGATGCCAGAAAAAATGGACAGGTAGCCAAGAGTAAAGAAATTACAAATGCACTTGGGTTGATTGCCTTGTTTCTTGTCATGAAGCTGTGGATAGGTAAGATAGGCAGTGATTTGATGGGCATGTTTCAGATAGTTTATAATAAAATCCCTGAATTGGTTACTTTTACGGAGGGAGAGATCCCGACCGCAGGTATGAACGCGATGATTCGAGGGGCGATGGGGCAGCTTTTACTGATTGTCCTGCCTTTTTTTCTGATTGGTTTTGTGGTTGCTTTTCTGGCCAATTATATACAGGTCAGATGGAGACCAACGAGCAAACCGTTACAACCTAAATTTAGCAAGCTCAATCCGATTAAAGGACTAAAAAAGATCATATCCCCTAATTCTTTGGTAGAGTTATTCAAATCAATTATGATTGTACTACTAATAGGATATGTGGTGTACGATACGCTAAAGGATAGATTCAAAGACTTATTTATCTTATATGATATTTCCCTGAATCAGGCAATTGCGCTCATCGGAGATATCGCGATTAACTTAGGTCTTAAGATCTCCTATATTTATCTGATTCTTGCCTGTGCTGACTACTTATATCAAAAGTGGAAGTTTAAGGATGATATGAAGATGACAAAGCAAGAGGTAAAAGATGAATATAAAGATTCAGAAGGAGATCCGCAGATTAAAGGTAAGATACGTCAAAGAATGCGGGAAGCATCGCAACGTCGTATGATGCAGTCCCTTCCGGAAGCGGATGTTGTCATCACCAACCCGACTCACTTTGCAGTAGCTATTAAATACGATAATACAGTCAATGAAGCACCCATGGTTATTGCCAAAGGGGAAGATTATCTGGCCAAGAAGATAAAAGAGATCGCAAGGGAACACCATATAGAGATCGTAGAGAATAAACCATTGGCGAGGATGCTGTATGCCAATGTGGAAATCGGTGGACTGGTACCACCCGAACTGTATCAGGCGGTGGCAGAAGTACTGGCTATGGTATACAAGATGCAGGGCAAGATATAACTAGCTGATAAGAATCATACATCAAGATAAAACTAGCTGATAGGAATCATACATCAAGATAAATGGAGAGGAGAAGCAGATGAAAAAAGCGGATTTAGGCGTCGCATTATATGTTCTTTCGGCGTTTGTTATGCTCATCGTGCCAATCCCTTCTTTGCTATTGGATGTGTTGTTGGCAATTAATATGTCGATTGCTTTTGCTGTTTTATTTGGGTGCCTTTTCTCACGGGAAGTCTTGGATATGTCATATTTTCCAACGATTCTGTTGTTTACCACGATTTTTCGTATCGCACTGAATGTATCTTCTACCAGATTGATTCTGACAACAGGAGACCCCGGTAACGTTGTTACCGTCTTTGGGGAATATGTTGGTGGCGGAGACATGGTTATCGGTATTATTGTATTTGTAATTTTGATTATTATTCAGTTTATGGTTATCAATAAAGGTTCTGAGAGAGTCGCAGAAGTAACTGCAAGATTTACATTAGATGCGATGCCCGGTAAGCAGATGGCGATTGATGCAGATCTAAATACAGGAGCTATCAGTGATGCAGAAGCCAAGATTCGTAGAGAGAAGATACAGCATGAAGCTACCTTCTTTGGTTCTATGGATGGTGCTGTAAAGTATGTCAAGGGAGATGCAACAGCAGGACTTATGATTACCGCAGTCAATATCATCGGTGGTATCTGCATGGGCATGTTTCGTGGTGGCATGGAGTTTGGGGATGCCCTCAATAAATATACGATCTTAACCATCGGTGATGGATTGGTCAGCCAGATTCCTTCGTTATTGATTTCGTTGTCAACCGGTATTTTGGTTACCAAGGGTTCCAAGGATGCAGATTTTGGTTCTGTATTGGTCAAACAGTTGTTTGGAGTGCCAAAGGTACTTTATTTTGTAGGTGCGACTCTGATTGTACTGGGCATTGTAACACCGCTGTCTAATATCATCTTCCTAACGGTAGGATTATGCTTTATTGTTACCGGAAGAGTGACATCGGCTACCTTAGAAACAGAGAAGATAGAGAGGGAAACAGATGCAGAAGATATCGCTGCGGATGAGATCAGGCAGCCGGAGAATGTTACCTCGCTCTTACAGGTTGATCCGATCGAATTAGAATTTGGATATGGTATTATACCGCTTGCAGATGTCAATCAAGGGGGAGATCTGCTAGACCGTGTTGTAATGATCAGAAGACAGGTCGCATTGGAACTGGGTACTGTGGTGCCGATTATTCGTTTGCGTGATAACATACAATTAAATCCCAATCAATATATTATTAAGATCAAAGGCATACAGGTGAGTGAAGGAGAAATCTTATTTGATCACTATATGGCGATGAACCCGGGATTTGTAGAAGAAGAGATTACAGGAATCCCTACTTTTGAGCCATCGTTCCACCTGCCTGCTACCTGGATCACAGAAGGACAAAGAGAAAGAGCAGAAAGTGTCGGTTATACGGTAGTAGATCCACCATCGATTATTGCAACCCATCTGACCGAGATTATCAGACAGTACATAGCGGAACTCTTATCCAGACAAGATGTGCAGAATCTGGTCAATAACTTAAAAGAGAGCAATCCATCTCTTGTTGAGGAACTGGTACCTAAGCTATTGGGAGTCGGAGAGATTCAGAAGGTATTGCAGAATTTACTCAAAGAAGGTATCTCTATCAGAGATTTGTTGACTATTTTCGAGACATTGGCGGATTATGCAGCATCTACGAGAGACACGGATATTTTAACAGAGTATGTCAGACAAAACTTAAAACGTGCTATTTCCAGTAAATATTTTCCTGCAAATGAGACAACCAGTGTGGTTACACTTGATCCGAAGATTGAACAGGAGATTATGAATAGTGTCAAGCAGACAGAACAGGGGGCTTATCTGACCCTTGATCCGGAGAAAACAAAAGCAATCATGACTTCGGTGGAACAAGAACTCAAGAAATTAGAAACACTTGGGAAGAATCCGATCGTGATTACTTCACCAATTGTCAGAATGTACTTTAAAAAGTTAACAGGAGATTACTTTAAAGACTTAATTGTGATATCATATAACGAGGTAGAGTCGAATATTGAATTACAATCTGTTGGGATGGTGACTGCATAATGATAATCAAGAAATTTCAAGGAAAAACAGAAGAAGAAGCTGTTACGAGTGCCAAGAAAGAATTGGGTACTAATGTTGTTATTATGAATGTAAAAGAAATCAAGCGAAAAGGATTATTTCGTATTTTAAAATCACGTTTGGTGGAAGTTACAGTGGCACTGGAAGAGGAAAAACTGCAGCAGCCATCGGAACCGGTGTCGTTTCCGCATTACCAGCCGTTGCAAACGAACAAGAGTAATCATACAGAAGTGTCTGAGAATATTTTAGAAGAAAGATTGGATAACCTACAGAATTTATTGGAACAGCAATTAAGTAAGCCGGAATCAAGCAAAGCGACAGAGATTGCTGAAGATCCGGAAGAGCCTGAACAGAATGAAGAACAAAGTGAGATGGTAATATTCTTACGATTATTGTATAATACAATGATAGACAATGAAGTAAATGAGAAATATGCCAATCAGATCATAGACGATGTTGAAAAAAATAATAAACCCAATATGCCGATTGATTATGTACTCTCAAATATCTACCAAAAGATGATTTTAAAATTTGGTAAATCTGATGCGATAACACCGGCACAGAATGGACCTAAGGTGGTATTCTTTGTGGGACCTACAGGAGTAGGAAAGACGACTACGATCGCTAAGATTGCTTCTAAATTTAAGGTAGAGGATGGAAAAAAGATAGCACTTCTGACAGCAGATACCTATCGTATCGCAGCGGCAGAACAGTTAAGGACATATGCTAATATACTGGATGTACCATTTCGTATTATTTATTCCACGGAGGAAGCACAGACTGCTATGTGTGAGTTTAAACAGTATGATTATATCCTCATTGATACAGCAGGGCACTCCCATCAGAACGAAGCACAAAAAGACAGCATGAATGAGTTGATTCATTGTATTGACCCACAGATAGAACAAGAAGTATACTTAGTAGTAAGTGCAACAACTAAATATCGGGATTTGACAAGTATTACAGATACGTATGCGGCATTGACAAAGTTTAAGCTTATTTTTACAAAGCTTGATGAAACGACTACCCTGGGTAATCTTCTGAATCTCAAATTACATACGGGAGCTTCTCTGTCCTATGTAACATGCGGACAGAATGTACCGGATGATATCGAGATATTCAATCCACAGAAGACAGTCAAGCAATTATTAGGTGGAAAAAGAGAATCATAGGATGGAGACTTGAATATGGACCAGGCAGAACAATTACGGAATATAATTAAGATGAATCATCAACCTGCGAGACCGTTGGCAAGGGTTATTACAGTAACCAGTGGTAAAGGTGGAGTTGGTAAGTCCAATACAGCGATTAATCTTGCCATACAGATGAAGAAGATGGGACAGAGGGTTATTATTTTAGATGCTGATTTTGGACTGGCTAATATAGAGATTATGTTTGGCACTGTGCCACAGCACAATTTAAGCGACCTCATCTACAAAGGGAAAAATATTAAAGAGATTATAACCTGGGGACCTGCCGATATCGGTTTTATATCAGGTGGCTCAGGGATCGCAGGACTCTCTAATTTAAGCCGCGATTATTTAGTTTATATCATTCAGAATCTTGCGGAATTGGACGCGATAGCCGATGTAATCATTATAGACACAGGGGCAGGCATCTCTGATGCAGTGTTGGAATTTTTAGTGGCCAGTGGAGAGATCCTGTTGGTTACGACACCGGAACCTACTTCCATTACAGATTCTTATTCTTTATTGAAAGCATTGACGAGACATCCAAGATTTGCACAGGAGAATTCACAGATTAAGGTAATAGCCAATCGAGTAGAAACAGAAGAAGAAGGTCAGACCTTATTCCATAAATTAAATGCCGTGGTTTCAAGGTATTTAAAGATTCCCATTACCTATTTAGGTTCTATACCACAGGACACACAATTATCAAAAGCAGTGATGCAGCAGATGCCGGTGTCGTTACAGAGCCCCAATGCTAAATCTACCAAAGCATTTGAGCGGATTACAGCCTGCCTATGCAGTAAAGAGAGCAGCCAGACGATACCCAAGAGAGGTATGGCAGCATTCTTCTCGCATATTATAGCAGGTAAACAAAGAGGGTAAGCAAAGGAGCACAATGAATTATGGGATTAGCTGAATATATTCGTCCTGGAGGGAAAATCGATATTCAAGATCTTCCAAAAGGGAATCGGACAGATATTCTTGAAATAAAAAAAGTATATATTAGTCAGGTTTCAGAGATCCTGTCAGAGGATCGCATTGAAATAACAATGCCAATGGTGCAGACTAAATTAATTCTATTAGAAGTAGATGAAAAATACGATCTTTATTTTTATACCCCCAAAGGGGTGTATCAGGTATACAGCAGAGTTGTGAACCGTTATAAGAAGAATAATCTATACTATTTGGAAATGGAACTTACGAGTAAGCTTTGTAAAGTCCAAAGAAGAGAGTATTACAGATATGGATGTGCTATGGAGATGCGTATCCGCACACTGGAACCGCAGGAATTAAAGGCATTTGAGAAAAAAGAACGATGCTATATTCCCGATTTGCCTGAGAAAAATGCAATCATTGTTGATATTAGCGGAGGTGGCATTCGATTTGTCAGCAAACAGCCTTATGAATTACAGCAATTATTATATTGTAGTTTTACGATGGAGATAAAAGGTGCACCTATGGAATTCCATCTCATTAGCAAGGTGCTGGCGATCAAGAAAATGGATGAGATGGAAGATTTACAGGAATACAGAGTACAATTCTATAGCATTACCAAATTGGAACGGGAAGATATTATCAGATATATTTTTGAAGAGGAACGTAAAAACAGACAACGAGAAAAGTGGTGACCAAATGGAGAAAAAAAAGAAACAAATACTCATTGTTGATGACTCTGCACTCATGAGAAGAGTACTCTGTGATATAATCAGTGCAGATGAACGATTCGAGGTTGCAGATAAGGCAGTCAATGGATTGGAAGCACTTCAATTAATCAGCACAAAGCCATATGATGCTGTTGTTCTGGATGTTAATATGCCTAAGATGAATGGACTTCAGCTTCTTAAGGAATTACAAACCAGAAAAATAGCAGCGAATGTGCTTATGGCAAGCACCGATACCATAGATGGTGCACAGGTAGTCATAGATGCGCTGGAACTGGGTGCTCTTGATTTTATTCACAAGCCTTACAATACAGTGGAACTTCGGAGTCAGGATTTCCAAACAAGATTTTGGAGATTGTTAGATGCGGTGTCACAAGGACAACTGAAGACTTCAACCAATACGAAGCCTGTCAGACATGCGGTCACCCCTCCAAAGATCATGGAATTTGTCACCAAACATGCACAAGAATTCAAAGGAAAGAAAATAGTGGCGATTGCCAGTTCTACTGGCGGACCAAAAGCACTGCAGCAAGTGATTCCACTTCTTCCCGAGAATCTTAGAGTACCGGTATTGATCGTACAACACATGCCTGTGGGATTCACCCAATCTTTTGCGGACAGACTGAATGAATTAAGTCAGGTCTCTGTGAAGGAAGCGGCAGAAGGCGATGTTCTGGAAGCAGGGCATGTCTATCTGGCTCGAGGTGGACAGCATATGAATGTGGTAGAACGAGGCGGTAAAACAAGCATTCATTACACTGATGAACCTACTAGAGAGGGCGTGAAGCCTTGCGCCAACTACATGTATGAGTCATTGATGAAATGCAGCTTTGAAGAGATCGTATGTGTGGTGCTGACCGGTATGGGAGCTGATGGAACCAAAGGAATCGCTCAACTAAAGACAACCAAGAAAACACACGTTATTGCCCAGGAAAAGAATACATGCGCGGTATATGGTATGCCAAGAAGCGTTGTAGATGCAGGACTATCTAATCAGATCGTTGCTATTGGGCAAATCGCACAAGAGATAATATTGAATGTGGGGGTAAAATAATATGGATGTAAGTCAATATCTAGAGATTTTTTTAGACGAATCAAAAGAACATTTACAGAGTCTTAACACACAGATTCTGGAACTGGAACAGGATGCAGAGAATATGGATACCATCAATGAGATATTCAGAGCTGCTCATTCACTTAAAGGTATGGCCGGAACGATGGGATACAAGAGGATGCAGGCTTTAACTCATGATATGGAGAATGTATTCTCGGAAGTTCGTAATGGTACCATCAAGGTCAAAGCAGATATGATTGATCTCTTATTTAAATGTCTGGATGCCTTGGAAGAATATGTCAATACGATTCAGGAAACAGCAGATGAGGGAACCAATGAAAATGCTCCTTTGATTAAGATGCTGAATGATATTCTGCTGGAAAAAGAAGCCGGTAAATCAGAGAAAGCTGCTGCTAAGAAAAAAGCAGAAAAAGCAGTAGCCAAAGAAGTGAAAGCAGTAGAAGAAGAAAAAGCTCATTGGAAGACGATTACAATCGATGAAACACAGATGAAGGTAATGCAGGCAGCCAAAGCGAAGGGCAATGCAGTCTATGGAATCACCGTATCGATTCAGGAGGCTTGTATTTTAAAGGCAGCAAGAGCCTTTTTGGTATTCAAGGCATTAGAAGAAAAAGGTGAGATTATCGTATCCGAGCCTTCTGTTCAGGACATAGAAGATGAGAGATTTGAAGAAGAATTCTCAGTTATTTATGTGACAGAAGAATCCCTTGATACGGTGTTAGATATCATTAAAAACGTATCAGAAGTCGAAGATGCAGTTGGAGCGGATATGGAGATAGCAGAAATATCCGAAGAAGAGATGTTAGAAGAGGCACAGGCAGAGACTACCTTAACGACACAAAGCAATACACAATCCACAGCAAAACAGCAACAGCAGGAGAAAAAACAGACCTCCAGCAAGCCGATTGTAAATAGAACGGTTCGTGTAGACATTGAAAAATTAGATGTCTTAATGAATTTAGTCAGTGAGTTGATTATTGCTAAAAACTCATTGGTGTCCGTGTCTACCGTGGTAGATAATGCCAATAATGGTTTTAATGAACAGATTGAATATCTGGAAAGTGTAACCACTAACCTGCATGAATCAGTTATGAAAGTTAGAATGGTTCCTATTGAGAGTGTAGTGAATAAATTTCCACGTATGATTCGTGACTTATCAAAGAGCCTGAATAAGAAGATGGAATTATATATGTCAGGGGAAGAGACTGAGCTGGATCGAACCGTAGTAGATGAAATAGGCGATCCTTTGATGCATTTACTCCGTAATTCAGCAGACCATGGTCTTGAATCAGCAGAGGTTCGTAAAGCAAGAGGAAAAGATGCTACAGGTTCTATTTTCTTAGATGCTTATCAGGATGGCAATAATGTTATTATTGAGGTCAGAGATGATGGTAACGGAATCGATGTAGAAGCAGTGAAAGCCAAAGCGATTGAAAGAGAAACTATCACGGCGGAGCAGGCTGAGATTATGACAGATAAAGATATCATTGATCTGTTATTCTTACCAAGTTTTTCAACTGCAAAAGTAGTATCAGATGTATCCGGCAGAGGGGTTGGTCTTGATGTTGTGAAGTCTAAGATCGAAGCCTTAAGCGGTGAAGTTGAAGTAAAGACTAAATTAGGGGTAGGAAGTACCTTTATTATTCGTCTGCCTTTAACCTTAGCGATTATTCAGGCTCTGATGGTAAAAGTCGGAAATGAAAAGTATGCTATTTCACTGGGATCGATTCAAACAATAGAAGACATTACACCGGATGGCATCAAACAGGTACAAGGTAAAGAAGTTATCAATCTCCGAGAAAATGTCATTCCGATTATTCGTTTAAGTGCTATGCTGGATATCGAAACCAATAAGGGCGAAGATGAGAATCTAGTAGCAGTTATCGTTAAAAAAGGCGAAAAACTAGCAGGGATTGTTGTAGATGAACTCATGGGACAACAAGAGATTGTTATCAAGTCACTGGGTAAATATATTAGCAAATGCAAGATGATTAGCGGAGCAACTATTCTAGGTGATGGCGAAGTCGCTTTAATCTTAGATGCCAATTCATTATTCTAAGGAGGGTAAGTCATGGACGAGTTGAAGAATATAACTGATACAATGCAGTTTATTGTGATTCAAATAGGAGAGGAACAGTTCGGCGTTGATATCAAATACATTGATAACATTGTCAGAATGCAGAATATTACAAGAGTTCCCAAAGTACCGGAATATCTTAAAGGAGTTATTAATCTGCGAGGTGAAGTCATTCCTGTTATGAGCCTTCGTGTAAAAATGGGGATCTCAGAAGATGTGTATGGTAAAGGCACCAGAATCATCATTCTAAAATTGGATCAGCGAGAAGGAATCGGTGTAATCGTAGATGAAGTAAAAGAAGTAGTGACACTGGATGAAGCACAAGTTGAGAAGATTTCTTATGATAAAGAAGAGAAGAAGACTTTCGTATATGCAGTGGGAAAAGTAGATGATTCACTGATTTCATTGTTAGACCTAAATGCTGTTATTTCCGAACAACAGCTCTAAGGAGAAAGGATAGACAATGTCAGAGTTTGACTTAAATCACTTAACGCAAACATATTTTGATGTATTAAAAGAGATCGGTAATATTGGAGCAGGTAATGCTACAACAGCACTGGCACAACTTCTGAATTGCAAAGTGGATATGCAGGTACCACAAGTTAAATTACTTGATTTTGCAGAAGTAGGAGATATGATCGGTGGTGCGGAACAGATTATGGCAGGGATCTATTCCGGTGTGGAAGGCGATATTCAAGGGAGTATTATGTTTTTACTTGAGAGAGGTTCTGCGCGTAATCTGGTCGAAAAATTAATGGGAGTAGAATCAGAAGAAGGGACCGCTTTTAGCGAGATGGAAGAATCAGCGTTGCGCGAGATAGGCAATATTATTACGGGTTCTTACCTGAATGCTTTATCAGAATTAACCAACTTTAAGATTTATCCAACGGTTCCTTCCTTGTGTGTAGATATGGCAGCAGCTATTTTAAGCGTTCCGGCTATTGAATTCGGAGCTGTCGGAGACAAGATTCTATTAATACAGACCCAATTCTCGGATGAGATGAAACTGGATGGTTATTTCATTATGGTACCGGAGATGGAATCCTATGATAAGATTATGAAGTCTTTGGGGATTGCGTGATATGTGCTTGCGTGATAATAGTTGTGAAGGGTAAATATGAGCGAGATAATTAGAGTAGGAATGGCAGAATTAAAGATATGTGTGGCCCCGGATGCAGTGACGACTCTGGGGTTAGGTTCTTGTGTTGGTATCGCTGTACGAGATCCGGTTACTAAGATAGGTGGATTGGCACATATTATGTTACCGGATAGTACACAGATTAGGAATAATACTAACATTCCTAAATTTGCGGATACCGGGATTACAGAGCTCATTCGTTTGCTGGTAGCGAAGGGAGCAGTCAGAAGCAGACTGGTAGCGAAGATTGCCGGCGGAGCACAGATGTTCTCTTTTCAGAATCAGGTTGAGATGGTTCGCATTGGTGATCGAAACGTAGAAGCCAGTAAAGCCAAATTAAAAGAATTAAATATTTCGATTTTGGCTGAGGATACAGGCAAAGATTTTGGACGAACGGTTACTTTTTATCCGGAAAATGGTAATTTTAATATTAAGTCAGTAGGTAAGGGTGAAAAGGTGATTTAATGAAACGCAAACTGATACCCCCTTTTTTTATGTTATTTGCAGGAGCAATTGCCAGTATCGTAATGTATTTGATGCATTATGAGATAAAGACTATGCTTCTTGTTTTACTGTCCGTTCTTTTTCTATTCTATATTTTGGGAACCATAGCTAAGTCCGTATTGGATTCTTTTGAAGCGTCAAGATTAAAATCCATTGCCGCGGATGGAGAAGTGATTGAAAAGGATGCAGTAGATTCTACAGAACAAGACGGTCAGGAATCAGAAGACAGCGTAGTTGCGGCAAAATCTAATCATACAGAAGAGGACTAGATAGGTAAGATAATACTTCCGATGGGAGAGGTACGGCATGGATGAAGCAGGCAAGAAAAGAGTATGGGATGATTATGCAAGAACAAAATCAATCCAAGTAAGAGAACAGCTTATCTTGGAATATGCGCCTCTTGTGAAGCTGGTTGCGGGCAGATTGAGCATGTATTTAGGCTATAATGTAGAGTATGAAGACTTAGTAAGCTATGGGATCTTTGGTTTAATTGATGCGATAGATAAATTTGACCCTAAAAAAGATGTAAAGTTTGAGACCTATGCCAGTGTAAGGATCAGGGGATCTATTCTGGATCAGATACGGAAGATGGATTGGATTCCAAGAGCAATCAGACAGAAACAGAAGAAAATAGATACGGTTATAAAAGAGATTGAGAGTACAGAAGGCAGAACAGCAACGGATGAAGAGATCGCGAGTAAACTGGGCATAGCGGATGAAGAACTGCTTGACTGGCAATCGCAGATGAAGATTACCAATGTAGTATCCTTAAATGAGTATATGGAACAAGGTGCAGAGGTTCCAATAGAACATAATCGAAACAAACAATTCATAGCTCCCGAAGAATCTGCGGAGCAATCAGAATTAAAAAGTCTATTAAGAGATTCATTAGACAAATTAACAGAGAAAGAAAGAAAAGTTATTTTACTGTATTATTATGAAGAACTGACACTGAAAGAAATCAGTACGGTGTTAGAAGTATCTGAATCCAGAATCTCGCAGCTGCATACCAAGGCACTGCAGAAGATGAAGTTGATTCTTGGAGATTATATGGGCATCTTAACAGATTGATTACGAGATTGACTACAGCCATATATCATACTAGAAGGGAGTTTTAGCATGAATGGGTTTTTCCAATTAAGCATCAATGAACAGGGTATTAGTCTAACTATCTATCATCCTACGGATGGTGGTAAAGAAGTAGAGATTAATGAGGTAATTGGCTATTTGCAAAGCTGTAATGTGCAATACGATATTACCTTAGTAAATAGAGCGATTCAAAAAGAACAAGAGGAACAGACACAGGTTTTATTATCCCCTTTGACACAGAACATGCTGCCGGTATCCGAGGTTATGATTGTTAATGTTAATTACGACATGATGTCGGCTTCCATGCGATTCTATGCCCCATCTATTGGAGGAGCATGTTTATCCAAGGCAGATATTATAGCTACCTTAAATAGACAAAATGTTGTTTTTGGAATAGAGGATGCTGTCATAGACGCATTTTTATTACACCGTCAGTATTGTACCGATATTATAGTGGCACAGGGTAAAGCACCACGGCAGGGGCAGGATGCTAAGATAGAATATTGTTTTAATACTGATCTACGGGCAAGACCGACATTAAAGGAAGACGGCGGAGTTGATTTCTTTCATCTGAATACATTGAATCACTGTAAAGCAGGGGATATTTTAGCTAAATTAACCAAAGAAGATCCGGGCGATACAGGCACAAATGTAATGGGAACTACGATTCGTCCGAGTGAAGTCAAGAGAACAACGTTACAATACAGTCATAATATAGATATCTCCGAAGACAGAACAGTACTGACCTCAAGAGTCAATGGGCACGTATGCTTGGTAGAAGGCAAAGTATTTGTGTCAGATATTTATGAGGTGGCAAATGTTGATAATGCAACCGGTAATATCGAGTATGAAGGCAGCGTCGTGGTCAGTGGAAATGTATGCTCTAACTTCCGTTTGGTGGCACATGGTAATATAGAAGTCAGAGGTGTTGTAGAAGGAGCTTATATTGAAGCGGATGGGAATATTATTATTGCCAGAGGAATGAGTGGCATGATGAAGGGAACTTTGAAGGCAGGCGGTAATATAGTAGCCAAATTCATCGAGAACTCTACCATAGAAGCGGGTGGTTATGTGGAAGCGGAATCTATTCTGCATAGTCGTGTGATGGCAAGGACTGAGATCAATGTATTGAGTCGCAAGGGCTTTATCACAGGAGGAAGTGTCAGTGCAACCAGTGCAATCAATGTAAAGAATCTAGGTTCTCCTATGGGTGCGGATACGGTGGCGGAAGTAGGTATCAATCCCGTTACGAAGAAGAGATACATAGATTTACAAAAAGAAGTCATCGAGATTCAGAAAACACTGCAGACAATAGAACCTATCTTATTGAGTACAAAAAAGAAACTCCAGCAAGGTGAAAAACTACCACCTGACAGAATGAAATACGTACAGACGCTAGCCATCGCCAACAAACAGAAAAAAGATCTATTGTCAAAAGATTTGTGCGAACTGGATGAATTACAGATCATGTTGGACAGCAATACAGCAGCACAGATTACTGTATCAGGAGCAGTCTATAGCGGAACGAAGATAGTGATCTCAGATTCCGCGATGACAGTAACGGATACGATGAAATATTGTCGCTTTGTAAAACGGCAGGGAGAAGTACAGATGACCTCCCTGTAGTTTAACATATTGATAGAATGAGGAGGTTAATAACCATGGCAATCAGTCCTCTTGAGATGAATGGAGCTATTACAAGAACACAGGATTATACAACCGTGAAGCATAACGAAGATAATAAGAGTATGCTAGACCAAAGTAATATACAGACGCAGTTCCATAAAGAAGTAGATGTAAAGACTACACAGGTACATCATGCAGAAGACACCGAAAATCCCAAACAAAAGTATGATGCCAAAGAAAAAGGCCATGGTCAGTATGAAGGCGATGGTGGTCAAAAAAAGAAGAGCACCAAGGAAGAAACAGAAGGCAGGGTTATTATAAAAGGACAAACCAGCTTTGATATCAAGATATAATAGAGATACAGAATTGGAGACATACAGATGAATGTAACAGAAATCATATTATTGTTGTTTGGCGTGATTCTTTTTATTGCCAGTTTTGTTATTCCGGAAAAAGTAGGAAAGCTGACTGATGCAGATAAGAAGATAAGTGAAGAAGCGGTAAAGACTTATTTGAATACACAAATAGAACAGACGCAGTCACAGATCCAGGATCTGGTAGATGAGACGGTGTCTTACTCTATGGAAAAGACGGAACGTACGTTAGATCGCCTAACCAATGAGAAGATGCAGGCAGTGAATGAGTATTCGGATACGGTATTGACAGAAATCAATAAAAATCATAAAGAAGTTATGTTTCTGTATGATATGCTAAATGATAAACAGGAAAATCTCAAAGATACGGTACAGAATGTTCAGCAGACGGTAAAAGCTGCCACAACAGCAGCAGAATCTGTGAAGAAAACAGTGATAGAAAAGAAAAGTGCTGTCGCAAAAGAAACGGTTGCAGCGAAAGAAACGGTTGCAGCGAAAGAAACGATTGCTGAAAAAGAAGTAGTGAAAACCAAACAAACAAAAAAAACAAAGCAAATGCCGTCCAATATGCCATTGATTATGGGCACAGAAACCGGAAAGAATAACAATGAGCAGATTCTACTCCTTCACAAAGCCGGTAAATCTAAGATGGCGATTGCCAAAGAACTTGGACTTGGCGTAGGAGAAGTGAAGCTGGTTATAGACTTATTTGAAGGAATGTAGAGGTCATACGAAAGATGAAACTCAAATATTATATCAGAGGATTGGGACTGGGTGTTATTGTGACTGCAATCATTATGGGAGTTGCGATGAGCCGTAAAGAAGTTACTATGAGTGACGAACAGGTAAAAGCCCGTGCCGCTGAGCTAGGCATGGTAGAAGACACCTTCTTAACGGATACGGCTAATCAATTAGAAGACGAGCATCTGGAAGAAGAAACTGCCACTGCGAAAGAATCGTCCGGCATAGAAGAAGCCACCACTACTGAAGAAGCCACCACTACCGAAGAAGCCACCACTACCGAGGAAGTCACCACTACCGAAGAAGCTGTCGGTACGGAAGAAGCTATCCCTACAGAGCCGGATTCTATCCCAAAAGAGGATACGGATGCCACGAGGATCGTTGAGATTGTGGTACATAGTGGCGAGAGTTCCTTGGCCATCAGTAAAAAGCTAGAACAGGCCGGCTTGGTAAACTCAGCGATTGAATACGATAGTTATCTATGTAAGAGCGGTTATGATAAGAAGATATGTACCGGAAGTCACTTGATTGCGATCGGCGCAACACCGATGGAGATAGCAACTAATATCACAACAAAATAATTACAAAACCCCTTGCAAGAGGGGTTTTGCTATGCTATAATCATGAAGTTGCGATTAAAAAACACGCATGGGATAGTATCGCCGGTGCTTTGGTTATGCCAAAGTGGTATGATACGGAAGGAGCCTAAGCTTTTTCCAAAGAATATGCGGATGTAAAACCAATGGAGGTAGTAAAATGAGCGTTATTTCAATGAAACAATTACTGGAAGCAGGTGTTCACTTTGGACATCAAACAAGAAGATGGAATCCTAAGATGGCTCCTTATATTTTCACAGAGCGTAACGGAATCTACATTATCGATTTACAGAAAACGGTAGGAAAAGTAGATGAAGCTTATAAAGCAATCTGCGACATAGCAGCTGAAGGTGGTACTGTATTATTTGTCGGAACTAAGAAACAGGCACAGGATGCAGTAAAAGCAGAAGCAGAACGTTGCGGTATGTTCTATGTTAATGAAAGATGGTTAGGCGGTATGCTTACTAATTTCAAAACTATTAGAAGCAGAATCGGTAGATTAAAAGCAATTGAAACGATGTCACAAGATGGAACCTTTGATGTTCTTCCTAAGAAAGAGGTTATTAACCTAAAGAAAGAATGGGAGAAGTTAGAGAAGAATCTTGGTGGGATTAAAGATATGAAGAAGATTCCGGATGTTATCTTTGTTGTAGATCCAAAAAAAGAAAGAATCTGTATTCAGGAAGCACATACACTGGGTATCCCGTTAGTAGGTATTGCAGATACAAACTGTGATCCGGAAGAACTTGATTATGTAATCCCGGGTAATGATGATGCAATCAGAGCCGTTAAATTAATCGTATCTAAGATGGCAGATGGTATTATCGAAGTCAATCAGGGAGAGATGGTAGAAGAACAAACAGAAGCCGCTCCGGAAGAATTGGCAGCAGAAGCATAAGGACTGAATAATAGGAACAGATGGAGGAATAAAAATGGCTATCACAGCAGCAGTGGTAAAAGAATTAAGAGAAATCAGCGGTGCCGGTATGATGGATTGCAAGAAAGCACTGAATGAGACAAATGGCAATATTGAAGAAGCCGTTGAATACTTACGTAAAAACGGACAGGCAAAAGCAGAGAAAAAGGCAGGAAGAATCGCAGCAGAAGGCTTGGTCAGAGTATTGGTTCAAGACGATAAAGCAGCGATTGTAGAAGTGAATTCCGAAACAGATTTTGTTGCTAAAAATGCAGATTTTCAAGCTTATGTAGATGCAGTGGCTGCTCAGGCGATTACATCCAATTCAACAGATATGGATGCTTTTATGGCAGAAGCATGGGTTATGGATGCCGGTAAAACTGTAAAAGAAGCTTTAACAGAGAAGATATCGATTATAGGAGAAAACCTGTCTATTAGAAGATTTGAGAAGATTACCGCCGTTGGTGGATGTGTTGTGTCTTATCTTCATGGTGGCGGAAGAATCGGTGTTTTAGTAGATGCAGAAGCAACCGTAGTGAATGATGCTGTAAAAGCAGCATTAACCAATGTTGCGATGCAGATTGCTGCACTGTCACCTAGATATGTATCACAGGCTGAGGTGAGTGAAGAATATAAAGAACATGAGAAAGAGATTCTTTTAGAACAAGCTAAATTAGAGAATTCTCAATTACCTGCAGATAAGCAGAAACCGGATGCCATTATCGAGAAGATGATAATAGGTCGTCTGAATAAAGAGTTGAAAGAAGTCTGCTTATTAGATCAAGCTTATGTAAAAGATGGTGAATTGACAGTTGGCAAATACCTTGATGCTGTCAGCAAAGAAGCAGGAACCAAGATTACGGTTAAAAAGTTTATCCGTTTTGAAACCGGAGAAGGCATAGAGAAAAAGAGTGAAGATTTTGCTGCGGAAGTTGCAGCACAGATGGGTCAATAAGCAAAAGCGAACTATGCTTCATAAATCCCTAGAAATGCATGAAATATCCGCATTCTAGGGATTTTTTAGTATTTGTCTACGTGATTTCTCATTAATTTTTTATAGATTGACATAAAAGAAGCCATAAAGGAATATATATATTATGGACAAGGAAGCTTAAAGTGAGTATAATAGCACATAGTCACAGAATTATGATTTGCATACATAAGGAGAAAAGCAACCTATGGAAAAAAGAACAATGGAACAAGAACTTAGTACCAATGCCTATCCGGGTAGAGGAATCGTGATCGGTAGGTCAGAAGACGGCACCTGTGCAGTGACAGCCTATTTTATTATGGGCCGAAGCATCAATAGCAGAAATAGAATATTTGTAGAAGACAAAGATGGAATCCGTACACAGGCATTTGATCCTGCACAATTATCGGATCCTTCTCTTATTATTTATGCACCGGTTCGCGTGCTTGGTAATAAAACAATCATAACGAATGGAGATCAGACAGATACCATCTATGATGGAATGGATAAACAGATGACGTTTGAGCAATCGTTAAGGAATCGTGAATTTGAACCGGATGCACCTAACTATACACCTAGGATATCAGGTATTATGCATATAGAAAAAGGCACTTATCATTATGCGATGTCTATTTTAAAAAGCAATCATGGTAATCCGGATGCATGTAACAGATATACGTTTGCCTATGAGAATCCACTTGCAGGAGAAGGACATTTTATCCATACTTATGTAGGCGATGGAACTCCGCTTCCGAGCTTTGAAGGAGAACCTAAATTAGTTACGATGGCAGGTGATATTGATACCTTTACGCAGCTGTTGTGGAAATCCTTAAATGCAGACAATAAAGTTTCCTTATTCGTACGTTATATCAATATAGAGACCGGCAAGTATGAAACCAGAATCAAGAATAAACAGCAGCAATAAACTGCCTAAGAATACAAGGAGATTCAAAATATGAAAGAATTAGAGCTAAAATACGGGTGTAATCCCAATCAAAAACCGGCTAAGATATATTGTAATAATCGAGAAGAGTTACCGATACAAGTATTATGTGGCAGACCCGGATATATTAATTTTATGGATGCATTGAATGGCTGGCAATTGGTAAAAGAATTAAAGCAGGCGACGGGATTGCCGGCAGCCACTTCTTTTAAACATGTCTCCCCGGCAGGTGCAGCAGTGGGATTGCCGTTAAGTGATACCCTTGCTAAAATCTACTGGGTAGATGATTTTTCAGAGCTATCACCTTTGGCGTGTGCTTATGCCAGAGCCAGAGGTGCAGACAGGATGTCATCTTATGGTGATTTTATAGCATTGTCCGATATCTGTGATGTCTCTACTGCCAAGCTTATTAAGCGGGAAGTATCAGATGGGGTGATTGCACCGGGGTATGAACCGGAAGCACTTGCAATCTTGTGTGCCAAGAAAAAAGGCAGCTATAATGTGATTCAGATTGATGCTGACTATATACCGGAACCGATAGAACATAAAGATGTGTTTGGCATTACTTTTGAACAGGGACGGAATGAATTATTGATTCAGGACGATTTGCTGCAGAATATCGTGACACAAAATCAGGAGATTCCAAAGGCAGGCAAGATGGATCTGTTGATTTCACTCATTACCTTAAAGTATACACAGTCCAATTCAGTTTGCTATGCAAAGGATGGACAGGCAATCGGTATCGGTGCAGGACAGCAGTCTCGTGTACACTGTACCAGACTGGCAGGCAGTAAGGCGGATAACTGGTTCTTACGTCAGTCACCACAAGTATTAAATCTGCAATTTACAGATACCATAGGACGTGCCATCAGAGATAATGCCATTGATAATTACATTGGTGAGGAATATATGGATGTATTGTCAGAAGGAGCTTGGCAGCAAGTATTTAAAGTAAAACCACCGGTCTTTACTTCGGAAGAGAAAAGAGCATGGCTGAATCAGATGGATCAGGTTGCACTGGGGTCTGATGCCTTTTTCCCATTTCGTGACAACATTGAAAGAGCACATAAGAGTGGCGTCACATATGTGGCACAGCCGGGAGGTTCTGTACGAGATGATGATGTGATTGCATGCTGCAATCAATATCATATGGCAATGGCATTTACCGGGATCCGTTTATTCCATCACTAGGATAGCTGCCATCTATACAATCAGTAGTTAAATATATTTAATTATTACAACAAATGCCCAAAGACATTGAGAATTGCATAGGACAATTCCAATGTCTTTGTGTAAGATGTACATATGAACGATTGAAATGCACAAAAATATACAAAAAATAACCAAAAAGATGCAGATTGTGCAAATTAAGAATGCAATAGGATAAAGAAAAGGACTTGAGATTGTATTAGAATGGACACATAGGTTGCGGATAGATTTTTATCAGGTCAACTCAAATTGAAAATGGGAGGAATAAGAAATGAAAAAGAAACTTTTAAGTACTTTACTGTGCGTCAGCATGGTAGCAGCATCATTGGTAGGTTGTGGTGCACCAAAAGAAACAGCACCGGCTGAATCAGCAGCACCTGCAGCAACAGAAGCAGCACCTGCAGCAACAGAAGCAGCACCTGCAACAGATGCAGCAGCACCTGCAGCTGGACTTGCAATCGAAGACGGAGCAGAATTAGTATACTGGTCAATGTGGGGTGAGACAGAGCCACAGGGTAAAGTTATTCAAGAAGCTATCGATGCATTTACAGAAGAGACAGGCGTTAAAGTTGAAGCACAGTTTGGTTCAAGAGAGACACGTAAGACTTTACAGCCGGCATTGGATGCAGGCGAGACCATCGATATTTTTGATGAAGATATCGAGAGAGTTAACAACACATGGGGCAATTACCTAATGACATTGGATGATTTATATGCAGCATCCGGTCTTGACGGCAAATTAAATGCTACTATGATTGACTTAGCTAAAAAAGTTGGCGGCGGTTCTTTAAAGGCTATCCCTTATCAGCCATCTACTTTCGTTGTATTATACAACAAAGACATCTTTAATGAAGCTAAGATTACAGCAGTACCTAAGACTTGGGATGAGTTCCTTGCAGCTTGTGAAGCAATCAAAGCATCCGGCAAGATTCCGCTTACAGTAGATGATGCATATATGGCAGCATTCTTTGGCTATATGATGGATCGTACAATCGGATTTGATGCAACCGCTAAGATTGCAGCAGACAAGACATTTACAGATCCTGCAGTTCTTAAAACAGCAGAAGCAATTCAGGTATTAGTTGAAAAAGGTTATATTGATCCAAAAGCAGCAGGTAATGTATATCCGGCAGGACAAAGCGATATCGCTAATGGTTCTGTAGCAATGTACTTAAATGGAACATGGTTACCTAACGAAATCAAAGGACAAGCTCCTGCAGATTTCAACTGGGGTGCTATGGCTCTTCCGGGACCTATCGCAGATGGTGGTGACGGTGGTGAATCCAATCAATTCGGTTCCCAGTGTTTTGCTATCAATAAAGATTCCAAATATCCAAACGCAGCATTTGCATTTATTCAATACATGGTTACCGGCGAATGGGATCAGAAGTTAGCAGATGAGTCTATGGGCGTTCCTATGGCTAATGATGCTGTATGGCCTGTACAACTTGCTGATGCAAAAGCAGTTCTTGACAGCACAACAAATCGTTTATCATGGGCAGTTGGTATGGAAGATGATGCTGATGTCAATGCTAAGCTTAAAACTAACTTAGCTAAGATGATTGAAGGTTCTATGGATGCAAAGGGATTTGCAGCTGCAATGCAGAAATAAGTAATCAATAAGTAATCAATAAGTAGTATGATACAGTAAAGTAAGTGAATGGCGGTGACATGAATGTGCCACTGCCGTTTTACTTATAATCAGATAGAATCAGATAGAATCAGATTGGAGGAGAAGGTCTTCATGGCACAGAATGCAAAAACAAAAAAAGCTGATTTGAATAGTAATTCCAAATCGCTACTTAGAAGAAAAAGTAATCGAATGATTATTACCTTTTTAACACCGGCGGTTATTCTCTATGTCCTAGTATTTTTATATCCGACAGTTAGAACAATTATTATGAGCTTCTTTAGTGTAGAATCTGTTTCGGATCCTATTTCTTCATGGACTTTTAATGGACTGGGAAATTTTGCTCTTATATTTTCATCCAATCTTTTTGTAAAATCTATGCAGAACATGGGTAAGTTATGGCTGTTTGGTGGCATAGGAGTTATGATATTATCATTGCTCTTTGCAATCGTATTAACAAGTGGTATGCGCGGTAAATCTTTTTATAGAAGTGTTATTTATTTGCCGAATGTAGTGTCGGCAGTGGCAATGGGAACGATGTGGCTGAATTATGTATATCAACCGGATTATGGTTTATTTAATAATGTGATTAATTTCTTTGGGGGATCACCTCTGATGTGGACCGGTCCCAATATGTTATTCTGGAGTATGTTAATTGCTTATTGTTTTGGTATGGTAGGCTATCATATGCTTATCTTTATGAGTGGAATTGAATCTATTGGAATGGATTATTATGAAGCAGCATCGATAGAAGGTGCTACTATTTTCCAAAAGTTTTATTATATTACATTACCATTCTTACGTGGTGTTATCCGCACCAATTTGGTTATGTGGACAGTAACAACGGTTGGATTCTTCGTATGGGGACAGTTATTCAGTCCGGTTAATCTGTCGGAGAATACATCGATGCCTCTTAACTATATGTATGAGATGGTATTTGGCTCCTCATCCTCAGCGCTTACAGTGCGTAATTCCGGTGCAGGTGCAGCAATTGGTGTTCTTATGGCGGCTGTAGTTGTCGTGGTATTTATGCTTACGAACTTCATCGTCAAGAATGACGATACAGAGATATAGGGGGTGGGCTTAGTGGCTAAGAAAGAAAAAGAAAAGAAAGTTCATGAGAGATGGAACTGGAATAAAGAAATTCGCTTTATGCCCGGCTATGTACTATGCGGCATCTGGGTTATTTTTACCTTTGTATTAATAGGATGGGTTATCTGTGCGTCTTTCTCAACATCGGCAGAGATATTCTCGGATCATATGTTTGCTTATGAGACAGGGTTGCATTTTGAGAATTATGCCAATGCATGGAGCTCACAGAATGTTAGTGTATTCTTCCTAAATTCCATGATCTATACACTGGTATCCTGTACCTTGATTATTTTGATTGCGGCACCGGCGGCTTATGTATTATCTCGTTTTGTATTTCGCCTTAATACGATGATACAGAATATGTTTGCGTTAGCCTTGGGGATTCCGGTTATTATGATTATTATGCCTTTGTTTAGTCTTATAACGGCACTTGATATGAATAATAACAGGGCATTAATTATCTTCCTGTACATTGCGATGAATGTACCATTTTCGATATTTTTTCTGCTGGCATTCTTTAAGAAATTATCATTTACCTATGAAGAGGCTGCGGCGATTGATGGATGTTCTCCAATGAAGACTTTCTGGAAGATTATGTTACCATTGGCACAACCCGGTATCATCACAGTAACAATTTTTAACTTTATTACAATATGGAATGAATACTTTATGAGTATGCTCTTTGCTAATAAGAGTAAAGTACGTCCTGTTGCGGTAGGTCTGTTCAATATGGTACAGTCCATGCGTTATACAGGAGACTGGGGCGGTATGTTTGCAGCAGTTGTTATCGTATTCTTACCAACCTTTATTCTCTATCTGTTCTTGTCTGAGAAGATTATCGCAGGTGTAACAGGTGGCGCTATTAAAGGCTAAATTAAGATTATAAATACACAGAACAAAGGATAAACAGCCTGCCGACTATATTTTCGGGAGGCTGTCTTTGACAGGAAAGGTAATGATAAGCATGAATAGTAAAAGAATCCTCTTACGAGAGTATGGGATTACACCCGAGAACAAAGACAATACGTATGCGCTAAGAAAACTACTGGATACCTACCGCCGTGAGAGTGGACTAATACTGGTATTAGAACAGGGTATCTATCAATTCCATCCGGATTATGCAGAAGAACACTTACTTTATATCTCGAACCATCATGAGGATGTTCCGAAAAGAGTTATTTTTAATTTGTCACAATATGATCAATTGACTGTGGAAGGCAATGGAGCCATGCTGCTATTCTATATGGATTGCATCCCATTCTACGTGGATCATGCAAATCATATTTTACTGCAAGACCTGTCTATTGATTATGCAAGACCTGCATACAGTGAAGGCACGGTTTTGAGCACATCTGCGTCTACCGTAACGGTTCATATAGATCATCGCAGATATCCATTTCAAGTTGCTCACGGCAGATTATATTTTGCAAAAGATCCGGAAAGCCATCAATATGATATGGAATTGTGGGGATGGTTGGAGTTTAATAGACAAAGACAGGCTCCAGAGGAAGACATTTTGGATGTCTATATGAATAAGGGCTCAGGGGAAACGACAGAAACAGATATTATCTGTACAAAAATAGAGGAAGATATGGTATTATTTAAACGTACCGAAGGTGAATTTATTCCACGATGTAAAATTGACAATACGCTGGTACTCAGACATCATAAAAGAACAGATCCGGGCATCTATGTGACGAATAGTGAATCCATTCAAATGATCAGGGTAAACTGCTATCATACATTGGGGATTGCCTTTATGGCAGAGCATACCAAAGATATTATGTTGAAACAATTCTGCGTGATTCGTAATCCATGGAATCCACGTATCTTTACAGCCTCGGCAGATGCAACGCATTTTGTATATTGCGGTGGTAAGATTGAACTCAGCCAATGTGTATTTGAGAATCAATTAGATGATGCAGTGAATATCCATGGTATCTATGCTAAAGTGGAAAAGGTACTGTCAGATCGTGGGTTTATCATTAGGCTGGTACATGATATGCACAGAGGTGTACCTATGGCACAATGTGGGGACAAGGTACGTTTCTTAGAATCGGATACGCTGCTTGAAAAGGGAGAATTGCAGGTGGATACCTGGTATCGTCTGAACAGCGAATACCAATTTATCAAAACAACAGACGTAATAGAAGGACTCAAAGAAGGGATGGCAATTGAGAATCTAAACTGGATTCCCAAGGTGCATATCCATGACTGTATCTTTAGAAATAACAGGGCAAGGGGATTATTGCTGACCTGTGCCGATAATACCCTGATTGAATATAATCTTTTTCAAAATGCAGGGGCTGCGATCCTAATGGAAGGTGATGCGAGCGGATGGTATGAAAGTGGTGCAACTACCAATATCACAATCAGTAATAATATCTTTGATCACTGTGCCTATGTGTCGGACTGGGGGCATGCGCCGATCCAAGCGACACCGAGTGTGATAGAGGAAGAAGGACATCCCTATCATAGACGGATTCAGATAACAGATAATGAATTTAAAGTGTTTGATGAACGCATCTTATATATGAAGCATGTAGGACAACTTATTTTTTTGAGAAATACAGTGTGCAAAAGCAAACAATTCCTTGCAAAACCGGGAAAATGGGCCGAATGCTATGATGTTGCATCATTTGAAGAAGATGATAAATAAATGTTGATAGAAGGATGCCGGATGAAGATTAGACCAATCGTAAAAGTGCAAAGCAATAGAGGCAACAGGAGGATGGAGCACAAGATGATAGCGATATTGACAGGGATAGGACTGTCACTATTGTCTTGTGTTATAGTTTGCACGAAACCATGTAAGGCTGCTGATAATCCGGCAGCTACAGAGACGATTAGAGTGGGATATACACAGGCAGAAGGATTAAGTACCATCGATGAGCAGGGGCATAGAAGCGGTGTTATCTTTGATTATCTGACAGAGGTTGCCAAGTACACCAATTGGAATTATGAATTTGTGGAATTGAGTCCGGTAGATGTGGAAAGCTATCTGGAGAGTGGCAAAGTAGATCTGGTAGGCGGTATGTATGATAGAGAAGAGAATCAATCAAAATATCATCTTTCCGCCCATAGTATTGGATATAATAAAAGTAATCTCTTTGCATTAGTTGATAATACAAAGATTGGAAGATCAGATCCACGTACCTTACAAGGGAAAAAAATCGGGGTAAATGCCCATGCAAAATCATCGATTACCAGACTGCAAAATTATCTGCGATTTAATGAATTAAATTGTGAACTACTTTATTATGAAGATACCGAACAATATAAGAGATGCCTAGAGAGTGGAGAAGCAGATCTTATGCTGGGGAATGGATATCAGAGCAAGAATATCTATAAGGTCGTAGCATCCTACAATGCAGAACCGTATTATTTTGGCATCGCGAAATCAAAGATTGGACTAACCGCTGCTCTTGATCAGGCATTACAGATGATAGAAGAGGTAGAGCCGGAGTTTATGGAGATGATTCACCAACAAAATAATTCTGAAGAAAATATTCTGAAGTTAGAATTAACGAAAGAAGAACAGGATTATATGATACATGCGAATCCAATCAGAGTGGCACTTCTTCGCAGATGGCACCCTTTTGTCTGTGGGCAGGAAAAGAGTGAACATGAAGGTATTACGATAGATGTACTTGAGGAAATGAGCAGGAAGACCGGTCTTAAATTCACTTATGTCTATGCAGAGAATTACCAGGATTCTATCCATATGGTGCAGAATGGAGAGGCAGATATGATAGGTGTCTTTCCCGATGGCGAAGAGGTGGCAGAGGAATATCAACTGGTATTGACTTTTCCATATGCTAAGTTGGGGACCGCTACTGCCAAGAATAAATCAGTGCAATATCCATCCGAACATTTAACAGCGGCAGTGGTAACAGGCAGAAAACCAAACCCCAGATTCAAATTAGAATATTATCGCTATTATCCCAATTTCGCGGCATGTATGGAAGCTGTGAATACGGGAGAAGCGGATGTTATATTAGATTTGACCTCGACATTGGAAGCAGGGTTATCTAACTATCGCTATCGTAATATCATGGTGATGTCCTCGGGAGCTGAGGCTACAGATATTTCTTTTGCTTTTGCACGTCCTACCCCAACGGTACTTTTTACGATTATCAACAAAGCATTAAATAGTATGACAGCAAAAGAAAACAGACTGATTAAAGAGTCTAATGATGTCTCAATTGAGAATGAACCTATCACACTGCAGACGATTATCTATGCACAACCGATTCTATGCATATGCTTAGTGGTTCTATTCAGTTTTTTAATTGGGATAGTTTTATTGATGATTATTCGTAACCATATTCATAATAAGATTCTCAATCTGGAGGTTGCACAGGCAGAAGCTGCTAATCGAACAAAATCGGACTTTTTAGCTCATATGAGTCATGAGATTCGGACTCCGATGAATGCCATCATGGGACTTACCAGCCTGGCGAAGATGTCCGGAGAAGCGACCCCGAAGATTGCGATGCAGTTAGATAAGATAGCAGATGCCTCTACGTATTTATTAGCACTGCTGAATGATGTTCTGGAGATGTCAAAGATCGAAAATGGGAAACTCCAGTTGATGAATGAGTCGTTCTCCTTACACGCGGTGTTGCAGGAGATCCATAATATCTTTAAAGAACAGGCAGATATGAAAGGGGTCAAGCTGCAGCTCATAGAACAGGTAACCCATACTACAGTAACTACAGATGTCCTTCGTTTGCGTCAGGTATTAACCAATCTATTATCAAATGCCTTAAAATTTACAAAGGCGGGAGAATCGATTACACAACTGGTGCAGGAAATAGCAAGCGATCAAAATACGGTAACGATATTTTTTAAAACAGAGGATAGTGGCACGGGAATCGCTGCAAAAGACCAGGAACGTATCTTTGAGGCCTTTGAACAAGTGAATGATCAGGCGAGTCAGCACAACGGAACGGGACTGGGACTGGCTATCAGTAAAAGCATCGTTGCATCTATGGGCGGTAAGCTACAGCTTGACAGCAAACAGGGAATCGGATCGGCATTTTACTTTACGTTAACATTGCCTTTGGCAGATGCGTATGAGGAACCCGTTTTACAGGAGGACCATACAGACCGGATGGAACAGATCCACTTAAAAGGCTTACATCTTCTACTCGCAGAGGATAATGATATGAATGCGGAGATCATGTGCGAATTATTGGCACATATAGGTGTTATGGCAGATCGCGTTTCTAATGGACGGGAAGCGATACAACGATATGAACAACAGGGAAACGGATATTATCAGGCTATTTTCATGGATATACAGATGCCGATCATGAATGGACTGGAAGCTGCCAAAATTATCCGTGACAGTATGCAGGAAGATGCATCCAAGATACCGATTGTAGCGATGACGGCGAATACATTTCAGACAGATAAAGAATATGCTGAGGAAGCAGGCATGGATTATTTTCTGTCGAAACCGATTAACATGGATGAATTATTAAAAACGTTAGAAGCTATTATAAAACAGCGATCCTAATCAGACACAAGCCTCTTATCGCCAACTCATACCTATTGGTACAAAGTTAAACAAAAGAATTGACAAAATGAATCAAAAAAGATACAATATAGATACGTTTTATGCAAAGGAAGAAAATAAGAGAAACAAAATAAGAGAAACAACAAAGGAGAAATAGCATGAAGAACATGAAGATAGGCAGGAAGCTTATTACAGGATTTGTTTTGGTGGCGATTATCGCAAGTATTTCCGGAATTGTATCTATTTTTACCAGTATTAACAGTGATACCCAGTATGGCAAGGCACTCGTGAACTATGGATTTTCACAAGGAGATATCGGCAAAGCGATGCTGGTGTTGGCAGACAATCGCAGATGTGTACGGGATATCGTTAGCTATACGGATGCCAAGTATATTGATGCAGCAAAAGCACAAAGTGCAGAGAATGAGAAAAAATATGCAGACTATATTGCTAAAGTAAAAGAAACACTCGTGACACCGGAGGAGATAGCACAATATGATGCTGCAGAGCAGGCATTGAAGGCTTATCAGACCAAGAAAGAAGAAGTACTTAAATTAGGTGATACTTTAGATGCAGAAAAAAGTCGTCAGGCACAGATTATGATGGTAGAAGAACTCGATCCATTATATGAAGAAGTCTATACAGCATGGTCAGCACTGATGAATATGAATGTAACCACGGGAAATGAACTCAGTACCTCACTTACGGCACAAGCAAGAGTCATTATGGTGTTCAGCATTATTTTAACAATTACAGCGATGGTTATTTCTGTTATTCTGGGAACCGTGATTGCAAAGAGCATAGCCAATCCGATTACCTTATGTGTGAAACGATTAAATCTTCTGGCAGAAGGGAATCTAAAGGAACCGGTTCCGGAGATTACGGCAAAAGATGAGACGGGGATGTTGGCAGATGCTACCAAAACGATTGTCATGGGATTACAGGCGATTATCGCAGATGAAGATTATCTCTTAGGAGAGATGGCAGGTGGCAATTTTAATATTAAATCCAAATCCTTAGATAGCTATATCGGAGATTTCCAACCGTTGTTAACCTCTATCAGAGGGATCAATACCAGTCTAAGCGATGCATTGGGACAGATTAACGAGACATCCGGTCAGGTAACCGCAGGCTCGGAACAAGTAGCGCAAGGAGCACAGAGCCTAGCAGAATCCTCTACAGATCAATCCAGCTCGATTGAAGAACTATCAGCTACGATGCAGGAGATCTCAGAGAAAGTACAACAGACAGCAGCCAATGCACAGGAAGGCAGTGCACAGTCTAATGTAGCCAGTGATGAAATAGAAAAATGTAATATACAGATGGAACAAATGGTGGAAGCGATGAATGAGATTCAGGCTGCCTCCAAAGAAATCAGTAATATCATCGGTGCGATTGAGGATATCGCAAGCCAGACGAACCTGTTATCCTTGAATGCGGCAATCGAGGCAGCTCGTGCAGGAGATGCAGGAAAAGGATTTGCAGTGGTTGCGGAAGAAGTAAGGAAACTGGCCGGAGAGAGCTCGGGAGCAGTACAGAATACAGCAAAACTGATCGAACGTTCGATACAGGCTGTAGAAAAAGGAATAAGCATCGCCAATACGACGGCATCTTCGATGACGACCGTAGTAGAACAGTCACAGAACGTTGCATCTACGATAGATACGATCGCTGAAGCAGCGAATAGCCAGGCAGAATCCATCTCCCAGATTATGATAGCGGTTAATCAGATCTCAGATTTGATCCAATCCAATTCAGCTACATCGGAAGAGAGCTCTGCAGCCAGTGAAGAACTGTTGGCACAGGCACAGGTCATGAAAGAATTAGTAGATCGCTTTAAATTAAAAGCATAACTAAAATAGCTCATAAGGATACTTAGATTTACCTCACACAGTAGAATATAACACTACTGTGCGGGGTATTTTTTGTTTATAAAATATACAACTCAATTGAGTAATACCATAAAGGCAGACAACAAACAAAATAATCAAAAAATAAGATACAATAAGTTTGACAATTGTATAAAATGGTGTACAATAATAGAGGCTTGGTAAAATTTTATATCAATGCAAGAAAATAGAATAAAATAAATAAAGAAAGAAACAACGGCTGAAGATAGGGACTTGAGCGGTTAAGTAAAAGAATGGAGCGTAGACATGAAAGACATGAAGATTGGAAAGAGATTAATAATTGGATTTATCATTGTGGCAGTGATTGCCAGTATCTCGGGGGTTGTATCTATTTTTACGAGTGCAAACAGTGACAAGGGATATAGCGATGCGATTACCAATTATGGATTTGCACAAGGAGATATCGGGAAAGCGATGCTGGCACTGGCAGATAGCCGTCGGTGTGTACGTGATATCGTAAGTTACACAGATGCAAAATATATTGATGCAGCCAAAGCAAAGAATGAAGAAAATGTGGCTAAGTATGCAGAGTATACTGCAGCAGTTGAGAAAACACTGGTCACAGAAGAAGCACAAGCACAGTACAAGGTAGCACAGGAAGCATTGGCTCTCTATAATGTTAAAAAAGAAGAAGTACTTAAATTAGGGGATACCACAGATGAAGCGAGCAGTAATAGGGCGCGTATCATGATGGCAGAAGAACTGGATCCGTTGTATGACGAAGTCTATGCGGCCTGGACTGAGATTATGAGAATCAAAGTGGATAGAGGAACAGAATTAAGCGATTCTTTAACGGAACAATCCAGGATGATTATGGTATTAAGTATCGTCTTAACCGTGGCATCGATGGTGATTGCCGTTGTCTTTGGTATTTTTATCTCAAGAGGGATCTCCAATCCGATTCAGGCATGTGTCACCAGATTGAATCATCTGGCAGAAGGGAATCTTACAGAACCGGTTCCGGAGATTCAGACAAAAGATGAAACGGGGATGTTGGCAGATGCCACCAAAACGATTGTCACTACGTTACAATCTATTATTGCAGATGAAGATTACCTATTAGGTGAGATGGGAAATGGCAATTTTGATGTACATAGCAAAACAGAGCTCAGCTACGTGGGAGACTTTCAACCCCTGTTATTGTCTATGGAAAAGATCAACGAGAGCTTAAGTGATGCACTGGGACAGATTAATGAAACCTCAGGTCAGGTAACAGCTGGGTCGGAACAAGTGGCACAAGGGGCACAGAGCCTTGCAGAAGCATCCACAGATCAATCGAGTTCCATCGAAGAATTATCAGCTACGATGCAGGAGATATCAGAGAAGGTACAACAAACAGCCACCAATGCACAAGAAGGCAGTGATCAGTCAGATGCGGCAAGCGTTGAAGTGAAAAAATGTAATGTGCAGATGGATAATATGGTCGATGCCATGAATGAGATTCAGGCAGCTTCCAAGGAAATCAGTAATATTATCGGAGCCATTGAAGATATTGCCAGCCAGACGAATCTGTTATCTTTGAATGCAGCGATAGAAGCGGCCAGAGCAGGGGATGCCGGAAGAGGATTTGCAGTTGTGGCAGAAGAAGTAAGGAAGCTGGCGGGTGAAAGCTCAGAGGCAGTGCAGAATACAGCACAATTAATAGAACGTTCCATTCAGGCAGTGGAAAAAGGGATTGGGATTGCCAACGACACAGCAGCTTCTATGACGATCGTAGTTGATAAAGCACAAAGTGTTGCCAGTACGATCAATATCATAGCCAATGCAGCCAATGGGCAGGCAGAATCCATCGCACAGATTATGATAGCGGTAAACCAGATATCAGATTTGATACAGTCCAACTCTGCTACTTCGGAAGAGAGCTCCGCAGCCAGTGAAGAATTGCTTGCACAGGCACAGGTCATGAAGGAACTGGTAGGCAGATTTACATTGAAAGCATAGACTATAAATTGTTTGAAAATACAGAAATAAAAAAACAATATGGATTAAAAAACAAACAATTTAGATTCTGAATCATATTATTCTTACAATTATTTTGAATATCAAAATTAGTATCGTAAAAGATTCCAATAATCTGAAAAATATTCCGTCTTTCACAGTGTATTCACTGTAAGACGGGGTATTTTTTTTGATATATTTTTATTATAAAATTATTAAACTGTGATATTATAAGGGATTAAAAGGTCATATATAAAATTTTCCGTTTGCAACGGAACATAAAAAACACAATAATATACAGATAATATACAAAGCATATCAAAATGTACAAACAAACAATACAATTGAACAAATACTAATAAAAAGAAAAACAAAAGATAATAGTTCCAATATTAACTGAAAAGATTGACAAAATGAACAAAAAAAGATACAATATAAAAACATTCTTCTACTTACTTGCAAATTTATTATAAAAGTAAGCAATATAAGAAAATACAATGAAAATGGGCGTGGGGAGTCCGATATTAACCAGACGGAGGAAAGAATATGAAAGACATGAAGATTGGGAAAAGACTGATTATTGGATTTATCATTGTAGCAGTCATTGCGAGTATCTCGGGGATAGTATCTATCTTTACCGGTGCAAGCAGTGACAAAGGGTACAGTGATGCGATTGTGAATTTTGGTTTTGCACAGGGAGATATCGGGAAAGCGATGCTGGTAATGGCAGACAGTCACAGATGTACGCGAGATATCGTCAGCTATACAGATCAAAAGTATATCGATGCGGCGAAAAAGAAAAGTGCAGAGGATTCAGCGAAGTATAAAGAGTATACGGCTGCCGTTGAGAAGACTTTGATTTCCGAAGATGCAAAAGCCATCTATGCGACCATTGGGGATGCATTGGATAAATATACGGCCAAAAGAGATGAGATCCTTAAGATAGGAGATACCACAGATGAGGCGAGAAGCAATCAGGCCCGCATTATGTTAGTGGAAGAACTGGATCCTCTTTATGATGATCTCTATTCGGACTGGACGGATATCATGGCTGCCAAGGTCGATACCGGAACGGAGCTAAGTAATTCGCTGACGACACAGTCCAGAGTTGTTATGCTTATTACGATTATCTTAACGGTTACAGCGATGGTAGTTGCTATCATATTAGGTGTTTTCATATCAAAAGGTATTTCGGATCCGATTCAAGCTTGTGTTGCCAGGTTGAACCATTTGGCAGAGGGTAATCTGACAGATCCGGTTCCGGAGATTCATACAAAGGATGAGACAGGGATGCTTGCCAATGCTACCAGAACGATAGTGACGGCACTCAAGATGATTATTGATGATGAGGCTTACTTATTGGGAGAGATGGCAGGCGGTAATTTTGATATCCATTCCAAAAATGCAGAGGTTTATATTGCAGACTTTAAACCGTTATTAGCTTCTATGCAAGAGATCAACACCGGATTAAGCGATGCACTGGGACAGATTAACGAGACCTCCAGTCAGGTAACGGCAGGCTCCGAACAGGTCGCACAGGGAGCACAGAGTCTGGCAGAGGCATCTACAGATCAATCCAGTTCCGTAGAAGAATTATCGGCTACGATGCAGGAGATATCGGATAAGGTACAGCAGACGGCTGCCAATGCACAGGAAGGCAGTGCTCAGTCCAGCGTAGCGAGTGGCGAAGTGCAAAAATGTAATGTACAGATGGAGAATATGGTGGGTGCAATGAATGAGATCCAGGCAGCATCCAAAGAAATCAGCAATATTATCGGAGCGATTGAGGATATTGCGAGCCAGACCAATCTGTTATCGTTAAATGCAGCGATCGAAGCAGCCCGTGCAGGAGATGCCGGAAGGGGATTTGCAGTGGTTGCAGAAGAAGTACGTAAGCTGGCAGGCGAAAGCTCTGCAGCAGTACAGAACACATCACAATTAATCGACCGTTCTATTCAAGCAGTGGAAAAAGGAATCGGTATCGCCAATGAGACAGCAGCTTCTATGGCTATTGTAGTTGAAAAAGCAGGAAGCGTTGCCGGTACGATTGATGTTATAGCCAATGCAGCCAATGGACAGGCAGAATCTATTTCACAGATTATGATAGCTGTAAATCAGATTTCTGATTTGATTCAATCTAACTCCGCTACTTCGGAAGAGAGCTCCGCAGCCAGTGAAGAACTATTGGCACAAGCACAGGTTATGAAAGAATTAGTAGGAAGATTCAAATTAAAAGCATAAAAATAGATTCACATTGAGACAAAAGTCCCACAAGCATGGAGTTTACCGGCTTGTGGGACTTTTGTAATAAAAAGATAAAAAAAGACTTGCATTGAGACAGATTCTAGTATACAATACAACAAGACTTTAGATTTGGCGTGTTGGTCAAGAGGTTAAGACGCCGCCCTCTCACGGCGGAATCACGGGTTCGAGTCCCGTACACGCTACTGACTGTTACGTTTAACAAAACGCGAACAGCCCAACCCGAAATATGCTTTGAGCATGGAAACATGTTTGAAGTATTTTTTTTGAGTAAAAGGCTTGCATAGTCGTGCACAAAGTGCTATGATTACGTTGTTAAGTGATAGAACGATGGTAAGAGTGGGCAGACGTCCACTCTTATTTGTTGGAATAAGCAGAAAGAGCAGGAAAAAAGATGTCCAAACGTGAGACTTATGAAGCCCGTACAGAAGCATTACTACTCCCTATTGTAGAAGCCGTTGGAATAGAAGTATATGATGTAGAGTACATCAAAGAAGGCACAGAATGGTATTTAAGAGCTTATATTGATAAGCCGGACGGGATTACGATTAATGATTGCGAACTGGTGAGCAGAGCCATGTCAGAACAGTTAGACCTGGAAGATTTTATTGAGGATGCTTATATATTAGAAGTGAGTAGTCCGGGACTGGGAAGAACATTGAAGAAAGAAGCACACTTCTTAAAAAGCATTGGCAAAGAAGTAGAAGTCAAGGTATATAAAGCCATTGATAAACAAAAGGAATTCGTGGGAATCTTAACTGCCTGCGATAAAGATACAGTTACCATTATAACGACAGAAGAGAAAGAGATGATATTTGCCAAAACCGATATTGCACTGGTTCGATTGGCACTCGATTTTTAACTAGGAGGAAAAAGAGAAAATGAACAAAGAATTAATGGAAGCAATGGACATTTTAGAGAAGGAGAAAGAAATCAGCAAAGAAACGTTATTTGAAGCAATCGAAGTATCCCTTATTACAGCATGTAAGAATCACTTTGGTAAATCAGATAATGTGACTGTTGAAATGAATCGGGAAACCGGAGATTTCTTAGTCTATGCAGAGAAAGAAGTAGTGGCCGATAGCGAAGCCGTAGAAGACGCTGTACTTCAGATATCTTTGGAAGATGCACAGGCAATCATGGCAGAAGCACAGATAGGCGATAAGATTCATGTAGATATTAAATCCAAAGAGTTTGGTCGTATCGCAACCCAGAATGCCAAGAATGTTATTCTACAAAAGATTCGTGAAGAAGAAAGAAGCGTGGTCTTTAATCAATATTTTGAAAAAGAAAAAGATATTGTAACCGGCGTGGTACAGCGTTATGTTGGACGCAATATCTCTATTAACCTTGGAAAAGCGGATGCTATCTTAAATGAGAGCGAACAGGTTAAGGGAGAGTCATTTCAACCAACCGAACGTATTAAAGTGTATATTTTGGAAGTGAAGAATACACCAAAAGGACCAAGAGTATTGGTAAGCCGTACACATCCGGAATTGGTGAAACGATTGTTTGAATCGGAAGTAACAGAGATTAGAGATGGTACTGTTGAGATTAAAAGTATCGCCAGAGAAGCCGGAAGCAGAAGCAAACTTGCGGTTTACTCGCATGATGAGAATGTAGATGCCGTGGGTGCCTGTGTAGGTATGAACGGTGACAGAGTGACTAATATAGTAGAGGAACTTAGAGGAGAGAAGATAGACGTTGTGAACTGGGATGAGAATCCCGGCAATTTTATACAGAACGCATTATCTCCGGCTAAGATCGTTGCAGTATTTGCAGACCCGGATGAAAAAACAGCTAAAGTTGTAGTACCGGATTACCAGTTATCGCTTGCGATTGGTAAGGAAGGCCAGAATGCCAGACTTGCAGCAAGGTTAACCGGATACAAGATAGATATTAAGAGTGAGACACAGGCAAAAGATGCTCAGGGATTCCGTTATGAAGATTATATGGATGACTATGAGGATGACTATGATGAAGAATATGAAGAGGTAGCTGAGGAATTAGTAGAGGAACAGGTAGCAGAACAACAGGAGACAGAGGAAGCATGAGTAAAAAGATTCCTGTAAGACAATGCGTAGGTTGCGGCGAGATGAAGAATAAGCAGGATATGATGCGGGTTCTAAAGACGGCAGAAGGCGCGATAGTCTTAGATACTACAGGTAAGAAGAATGGAAGAGGAGCTTATCTTTGTATGTCCGAGGAGTGCTTGGAGAAAACAAGAAAGAATAGAGGATTAGAGCGATCTTTCAAAATGAGTATTCCGGATCAGGTGATAGACGACCTAAAAAAGGAGTTAGAGGATATTGAATAACATAAAGATTTATTCATTACTTGGTTTAGCAACCAGATCAAGGAATGTTGTAAGTGGTGAGTTTGCGACAGAAAACGCAGTTAAGTCGTATAAAGCAGAACTAGTATTGATTGGAATGGATGCTTCCAATAATACTGTGAAGAAGTTTCAAAACATGTGTGAGTTCTATAAGGTACCTATCTATATCTTAGGAACCAAAGAAGAACTGGGGCATGCGATGGGCAAAGAATCAAGAGCATCACTTGCAGTCACTGATAACGGATTTGCTAAAGCAATAATGCAGTATCTGGAATAATCCAACCAACACGGAGGTATTAAGAATGGCGAAAATGAGAGTACATGAACTCGCTAAAGAATTAGATCGACAAAGTAAAGAAATTATTACTTTGCTTCAAGATAAAGGAATTGAAGTTAAGAATCATATGACAACACTGGATGAGGATGTTATCGCTACGGTGAGAAAAAATCTACAGACAGATACTGTGGCAAAAAAAGAAATGATAGAAAAAAAAGAAATGATAGAAAAAAAAGAACCGACAGAAAATAAAGAACCGACAGCAGAGGTTCCAAAGAAGAAAAAGAAAAATATTATATTTGTGGGCAATCCATCCAATAGTAAAATACCGGGAAGCCCGCTTAGTAAACCGATCCAGACACCGGAAAGAAGAAGCGTTACAAAACCGGTAACAACAACCGAGCAAACTAAGCAGGAACCTAAAGTACAGCCGACTCCTGAATTATCCGGTACCACAGTAAACGTAAAAGAAGAGAATCCTACAGAAAATCCTATTTCCACGCAGAAGATGGATGCTGCAGCACCTGCGTCTACCGAAACGACGTCTTCCGTCACTTCAGAAACAACAAAAGCAACAACACCAGCAACACCACCAGCAACACCAACACCAACGACTCAAACATCGGCACCAACACAGACACCTGGTGTTAACCGACCTTATAATAATGCCGGTCAAACCAGAAGTTATAGCAGCAATAACAGCTATAACAGTAATAGTGGACAGAGCAGACCTTATAATAACAATAATAATAGTACGCAGAGCAGACCATATAACAACAATGGCGGACAAAGCAGACCATATAACAATAATGGAACCGGCAGTACTTATAACAATGGTGGACAAAGCAGACCATATAATAATAATGCTGGCGGGCAAAGCAGACCATATAACAACAATGGAACCAGCGGTACTTATAACAATGGTGGGCAAAGCAGACCATATAACAATAATGCTGGCGGGCAAAGCAGACCATATAACAATAATGGAACCGGCAGTACTTATAACAACGGCGGGCAAAGTAGACCATATAACAATAATGCAGGCGGACAAAGCAGACCATATAATAATAGTGGAACTGGTGGCACTTATAACAACGGCGGACAAAGCAGACCTTATAATAACGCAGGAGCCGGTGGCACCAGACCGCCGATGAATCGACCTTATACACAGCAAAGACCGGGCGGATATAACAATTCACCTAACAGATCATCCTATGGCGGTGGCGGTTATCAGAAGGATGAGGATAATAACAGCAATAATAGATTTAAGAAACCACAGGGAACCAAACCTTTCTCAGGAGATTCACCATTGCCGGAAGCAGAGAAACGTCGTGACGAAGAGAGACGTAGAATCGGTCAGGAAAAAGACAAAGGTCGCAGTAGAAGAGATAAGATCTACGAAGAAGAACTTGCGAAAGCAGCAAGACCGGGTAGATTTATTAAACCGGAGAAAAAGATAGAAACCATAGAAGAAAAGATTAAAGTAATCACATTACCTGAGGTATTAACCATCAAAGAATTGGCAGATAAGATGAAGATACAGCCATCTGCAATCGTTAAGAAGTTATTTTTACAGGGAAAAGTCGTTACGGTAAATCAGGAGATTTCATTTGAAACTGCAGAAGAGATAGCGATCGAGTATGAGATTATCTGTGAGCAGGAAGTGAAGATCGATGTTATTGAAGAACTGTTGAAAGAAGAAGAAGAGGATACAGAGAACATGGTCAGCAGACCACCTGTTATCTGTGTTATGGGTCATGTAGACCATGGTAAGACTTCTCTCTTAGATGCGATTCGTAAAACGAATGTTACAGATAGAGAAGCCGGTGGTATTACACAGCATATCGGGGCTTATATGGTTACGATTAATAACCAGAAGATTACATTTTTGGATACACCCGGACATGAAGCGTTCACAGCGATGCGTATGCGTGGTGCCAATGCAACAGATATTGCCATCTTAGTGGTGGCAGCAGATGACGGAGTGATGCCACAGACGATAGAAGCGATTAATCATGCAAAAGCAGCAGGGATTGAGATTATCGTAGCAGTTAATAAGATGGATAAACCAAATGCCAATATAGATAGAGTGAAGCAGGAACTCGCAGAATACGAACTGATCCCGGAAGATTGGGGAGGTACGACTGTGTTTGCACCGGTATCTGCAAAATCAGGAGAAGGAATCCCGCAATTGTTGGAGATGATTCTATTGACCGCCGAAATAGCGGAACTAAAATCAGATCCAAAGAGAACCGCCAGAGGATTGGTATTGGAAGCACAACTGGATAAAGGACGTGGCCCGGTTGCCAGTATCCTGGTTCAAAAAGGCACCTTGCATGTAGGTGATTTTGTTGCAGCAGGAGCTTGCCATGGTAAAGTAAGAGCCATGATTGATGACAAGGGAAGAAGAGTCAAAGAAGCAGGTCCTTCGACACCGGTAGAGATATTAGGCTTGAATGATGTGCCAAATGCCGGAGATATCTTTGTAGCACCGGAAAATGATAAAGAAGCGAAAAGCTTTGCGGATACTTTTATTTCTCAACACAGAGAGAAGATGCTGGCTGTCCTTGGATGATCTGTTTACACAGATTCAGGCAGGCAATCTAAAAGAATTAAATATTATCATTAAAGCAGATGTACAAGGTTCAGTAGAGGCAGTGAAACAAAGTTTACTTAAGTTATCCAATGATGAAGTTGTGGTTAAGATTATCCATGGCGGGGTTGGTGCGGTGAATGAATCAGATGTTATCCTGGCCAGTGCGTCACAGGCTATTATCATAGGATTCAATGTACGTCCGGATGCAACTGCCAAAGCAACGGCAGAACGCGAAAGAGTTGATCTTCGTTTGTATAAAGTCATCTATCAGGCTATTGAAGATGTGCAGGCGGCTATGAAGGGTATGTTAGATCCGGTCTTTGAAGAGAAGATCATAGGGCATGCAGAGATTCGTCAGATATTCAAAGCGTCCGCAGTCGGTAATATTGCAGGTGCGTATGTATTGGATGGTCAATTCCTAAGAGGTGCCAAAGTGCGTATTTCCAGAGCAGGTGAACAGATATTTGAGGGTGCACTGGATTCTCTTAAGAGATTTAAAGATGATGTGAAAGAAGTAAAAGCAGGATTTGAGTGCGGTCTGGTATTTGAAGACTTTGATAAGATGCAGGAGCTTGATATCGTAGAAGCATATATTATGGTAGAGGTACCTAGATAATGAGAAAAAATAGTGTTAAAAATACACGCATCAATGGAGAAGTACAAAGAGTCTTAGCGGAGATTATCCGCAGTGAGATCAAAGACCCGCGTATTCAACCCATGACGAGTGTAATGGAAGTAGAAGTCGCTCCTGACATGAAAACATGTAAAGCATGGATTAGCGTGTTAGGAGATGAAAAAGCACAGCAGGATACGATTGCAGGGCTTAGAAGTGCAGAGGGATTTATCCGTGTCAGATTGGCAAAGACGGTGAACCTTCGCAATACACCGGAGATTACGTTTGTATTGGATCGCTCCATTGCATATGGCGTGAGTATGGCTAAATTAATCAATGATGTAAATCAGAGTACACCAAAAAGGGATGAATAGCATCCCTTTTTTAGAAAGAAGTGAGTAGTTTGAAAGTAAATAAGAAAGAAAATAAATTAGAGAGCAGTAATCAAATTGATATCATAGATGAATGTAAAGGGGCAGCTACAATCGGTATCAGCGGTCATATCAGACCGGATGGAGATTGTGTTGGAGCTGTACTGGCATTATATCAATATCTGCAAAAAGCATTACCGGAGAGCAAAGTAGAAGTACTGTTGGAACAGCCATCTTCTATTTTTTCCTGTATCAAGGGGTTTGACCGGATTCAGACTCAGTATGAAACAGAACAAAACTATGATGTGTTTTTTTCACTGGACTGTGACAAGACCAGATTAGGGGATGCCGAGCATTTGTTTGACCGGGCGGGCAAACGAATCCATATCGATCATCATATCAGTAATCAAGGCTGTGGAGACTTAAATTATGTGGTTCCCACTGCCAGCTCTACCAGTGAATTGATCTATGATCTGATACCCGAAGCTTATTTGGATCAGGAGATTGCCAAAGCACTTTACATTGGTATCATCCATGATACGGGTGTGTTTCAATATACCAATACCGCACCAAAGACATTATTGATTGCATCTAAGTTGATTACTTATGGATTTGACTATGCAAAGATTATTCAGGAGACTTTTTATGAAAAGACCTATGTTCAGAATCAGATCCTTGGGAGAACACTTCTGGAGAGTATGCTATTGATGAATGGGCAATGTATTGTGAGTGTCTTAGATAAAAAAACGATGGATTTCTATGGAGTCACATCCAAGGATTTAGATGGTATTGTAAATCAATTGTTGAATACCAAAGGGGCAGAAGTGGCGATCTTCTTATATGAGATGAGTAATATGGCATATAAGATCAGTATGCGCTCCAAGCAACGGGTGAATGTAGCCAAAGTAGCTGCAATGTTTGGCGGTGGAGGTCATATCAAGGCTGCAGGCTGTACCATGAATGGCACTTTTCACGATGTCATCAATAATCTGTCGGCACGGATAGAGGTGCAGCTCTTAGAGAACAAGCAAGAAGCATAGAGATTGGGATAATCATATGATAAATGGCATATTGAATGTATATAAAGAAGCGGGTTTTACCTCTCATGATGTCGTAGCAAAGCTGCGTGGCATCTGTAAACAGAAGAAAATCGGACATACAGGAACGCTGGATCCGGATGCAACTGGAGTGTTGCCGGTCTGTTTGGGGAGTGCTACCAAATTATGTGATTTGCTTACCGATAAGAGTAAAGAATATGAGGCTGAGTTCTTACTGGGTGTGACCACAGATACACAGGATATCAGTGGAACCAGATTGACTGAGGCAGAAGTAAAGGTGACGACAGACCAGATACAACAGACTGTGCAATCCTTTGTAGGAGGCTATGAACAGCTTCCACCGATGTATTCGGCGATTAAGGTTGGTGGAAAACACCTATATGAGCTTGCCAGACAGGGGCAGGTTATTGAACGTGCCACGCGTCATGTGGACATTACGGATATCACGATTATGTCATTAAATTTACCTTATATTAAACTGCGGGTAGCCTGTTCTAAGGGTACTTATATCAGAACACTGGGTTATGACATAGGGATGCAGTTAGGCTGTGGAGCCACGATGACTTCATTGATACGGACCAGAGTAGGAGAATTTAAAGTGACTGAGGCACTGACGCTGGCACAGATAGCAGCAAAGATAGCAGATGGCACTTTATTAGAAACATTGACTACCGTAGACAGCGTTTTTGCAGAGTACAGAGCAGCGACGGTAAGTCCTGCATATAGACGATTTATTGATAATGGAAATTCATTATTACCGGAACATCTGCAAGAGACGCTTGCGTTTATGCCATCCGAACCTATGAGAATCTATAATGACAGTGGAGCATTCTGCGGTATCTATGCTTATGATAACGAACGGAATATCCTAAAACCGATTAAGATATTCCCGATTGATTAGAGGTTAACATAATAGCTTGCAAAAGAGGAGCAGGGAATATGAGGGTAATACAAGGGACAACACAATTCAAACTGGAGCAAGGACAGAGAAGCGTTGTAGCAATCGGTAAATTTGATGGTATGCATAAGGGACATCAGCGTCTGTTACAAGAATTATTCAAGTATCGCGACTTAGGGCTACAGACGGTTATTTTAACGTTTGATGCATCCTTCAGCACTTTTTTAGGTAATAAACCACAGCGTGACTTGACGACGAAAGAGGAAAAAAGACAGATATTTGAAGCAATGGGAATCGATGTTCTGGTGGAATTTCCGATTAATGAAACGACCATTGCCATGAAACCGGAGCTCTTTGTAAGTGAAATACTGACTAAGCAATTACAGGCGAAGCAGATTGTAGCCGGAACGGATTTGTCGTTTGGTGACCAGGGAGCAGGAAACATCGCGTTATTGAATCGAATGGCAGTTCAGGGAGATTATGGCGTTTCTATCATAGAAAAAGTGTGTTATGAGAGGACTGAGATTAGTTCTACTTATGTAAGAGATGAAGTGGAAAAAAGAAAGATGCAGTTAGTTACCAAGCTATTGGGATATCCTTATTCTATTTCAGGTGTCGTACAACAGGGACGAAGAATTGGCAGGACTTTAGAGATGCCGACGGTTAATCTACAACCCACAGAGAATAAATTACTGCCACCAAATGGCGTGTATTTTTCTTATCTTATCTATCAGGGAAACTATTATAAGGGACTGACCAATATTGGCTGCAAACCTACCGTTACTCAGGAAAAAACAGTGTTGGTAGAGACTTATATCTATAATTTTGAAAAAGATATTTATGGGGAACCTGTGACGGTACAGCTATTGACTTTTCGCAGACCGGAAGTTCGATTTGCTGATTTAGCAGCATTAAAGGCACAAATACAAAAAGACAAAGAAGCAGGAGAACTATATTTTGCAGTGCAGGGTTAGTATCTGCAGGAGGTATGGATGAGAAGAGCAGGATGGGTAGTGGGAATATGTGTGGCAAGCATAACCTGTCTCAGTGGATTTCAAATACAGGCAGCGGATGCGATGCTGCCGAGTGTAGGGGCAGAAACCGTATTGGATATCAAACCTACCACAGATGATATCTTACCGGATGTAGGAGCAGCCCGTGTCTTGGACCGTATTGACGAGGAAGCCCTATGGGGGTATTTGAATCTGGGTATCGCACATGTGGATAACCATCTGAATATACGTGCTGTGGCAGCGGAAGATGGCAAATTAGTTGGGAAAATGACGAAGGATGCAGCTTGCGAGATCATAGGCTTTGACGGCGATTGGGCACATATTAAATCAGGAAAAGTAGATGGCTATGTATCGAAAGAATTCTTATATATTGGAGAAGAGGCTAAAAAAAGAGGGTCGGAAGTCGTGCAAATGATGGCCATTGTTACGACAGATACGCTAAAAGTACGTGATGAACCAAACACAGAGTGCAAAGTGATTACTCTGGTACCAAACGGAGAAGAACTGGAAGTAGTACAAGAGGGTAAGGATGGCTGGGTAGAGATTATGCTGGATGATGAGACAGCCTATATCTCGGGAGATTATGTTAAGATTGAACCTAAGCTACAGACTGCTGTTACTATGACAGAGCTTCTTTATGGAGAGGGTGTTTCAAATGTGCGTGTTGATCTGTGTCAATATGCCAAACAATTTGTCGGAAATCGTTATGTATGGGGAGGAACCAGCTTAGAACATGGAACAGACTGTTCGGGATTTACATTAAGTGTATTTCGTAAGTATGGAGTCTCTCTGCCACGCACTGCCAGCCAGCAGTCCCGCGTAGGAACCAAAGTAAATCCAACAGCAGCACAGCCGGGAGATCTGTTCTTCTATGCCAAAGGCGGCAGGGTAAACCACGTAGCTATTTACATCGGCAATGGACAGGTCGTGCATGCCAGTAACCCAAGAAGTGGTATTAAAATATCAAATGCTTTTTATAGAACACCATATGTAGTAAAAAGAATTATAAAACAGTAAATGATTAAAACAATACATAAAGTGCGAGAAAACATTGTAAATACAAGGAATTATACGATTTTACTTGCACATTATGTATAAAAAAATCGAAAAAACAATGTTGACAATATACAATATAACTGATAAACTATGTTATAGCAAATAAGTTGATACGGATTGTGACTGCGCAAGTGGGCAAGACCGAATTTTGTAAAGCATGGGATTGCATTTACGGAATTTGGCTTTTTTGTTTTTAGAGGGGACAGATATGAAAGTTGGCAAGATTATTAATAACAATGTAATATCTGCGACTGACTTGGATGGCACAGAAGTTGTCATTATGGGAAAAGGAATCGGATTTCAAACAAAGCATGATGAAGAAGTAAAGGAAAACTTGATTGAAAAAGTATTTAAGATGGACAACAAGAATTCTACGAATCGCTTTACCGAACTTTTGAAAGAGATGCCTTCCGAGCATTTTGAAGTATCTAATGAAGTAATTGAATATGCCAAAAGTATCCTGGGCAAGAAATTGAACCAGAATATCTACATAACTTTAACAGATCATATTAATTTTGCGATTGAGAGATATAAACAGGGACTACTTTTTGAGAATCCGCTCCTATGGGAAGTGAAGAAGTTCTATCCGACAGAGTATTTGATTGGTGAATACGCCATTGCATTAATAGAACGTAAATTGCAAGTGAAGCTTCAAACAGATGAAGCAGCATCGGTAGCGTTACATATCGTGAATGCCGAGTACAATACAGCGATGAATGAAACGATGAATCTCACCTTACTGATTAAGGATGTCATTGGGATTGTAAGAGATTTTATGAATCAAGAGCTGGATGAAGAGAGTCTCTACTATATGAGGTTTATGACACATCTTAAATTCTTATCACAAAGGATGTTTGCAGGGGAAACCCATGAGTGTAATAAAGAAGATCAATTAACACAGATGGTTATTAATCTTTATGAAGCAGAGTATCATTGTAGTCAGAAGATTGGCAGCTACATCAAAGAAAAATATGGCTATGCTATTTCACAGGAGGAATTATCCTATCTTACGCTTCATATAAAGAGAATGGAAGATTCTACCAATGAATAGAATATAAAACAGGGGGGAAATGGATGATGTTTCAGTTATTTAAGGGTAAGAACAACAAGATTACGTTAGGAGCTCCGATTCAAGGAGAGGCCGTTCCTATTTCAGCTGTTAGTGATCCGACTTTCGGAGAAGAGATTTTAGGTAAGGGCATTGCAATCAAACCCAGTATTGGCAGAGTCGTAGCACCTGCAGATGGTGTGATCAATATTATGTTTGATACAAAACATGCGATTAGCATGACAACCGATACAGGAGTAGAGATCTTAATCCATATCGGACTGGATACCGTGAAGTTAGGCGGAGAACATTTTACATCTCATGTACAGGCAGATGATAAAGTGAAGGCAGGCGATCTATTATTGGAATTCAATATAGATAAGATTCAAGAAGCTGGTTATGACATTATCTCACCGATTGTAATTTGCAATACTGCAGATTATAAGGATGTGGTTGGCATCACAGGTCATACCGTGCAACCTCTGGACGAGATAATCCAGCTTATGAAATAATATCAAGAGAAAGGGAGGATAGTTCGTTGAAACAATTTAACTATTGCGTCAAAGATGAGTTGGGAATTCATGCAAGACCCGCAGGACTGCTTGTTAAAGAAGCGGCGAAGTACAGCAGTAACATTAAGCTTGGCGTGAAGGGTAAAGAAGTGGACGCAAAAAGAATTATGGGAGTAATGGGCCTCGGAGCTAAAAAAGGCGATGATGTCAAAGTGTTCGTTGACGGTGCTGACGAAGATGTTGCAATGAAAGCACTGCAAAGTTTTTTTCAAAGTAATCTATAAAAACTCGTGTAAAGCGAAAGGAGAACAATTATTATGATGAAGTATTTTCAAAAATTAGGAAAATCTTTAATGCTTCCGGTAGCATGTTTACCTGTTGCAAGTATCTTGATGGGTCTTGGTTATTGGATCGATCCTGTAGGCTGGGGTGCAAATAACGTTATCGCAGCATTTATGTTAAAAGCAGGTGGTGCTTTAATCGACAACATGGCTATCTTGTTTGCAATCGGTGTTGGTGTTGGTATGTCCGATGACAACGATGGTACCGGTGGACTTGCAGGTTTGGTATCATGGCTCATGATTACCACCTTATTATCACCTGGTGCAGTAGGATTCTTCAAAGGGATTCCGGCTGAAGAAGTTGCTCCTGCATTTGGCAAGATCGCAACGCAGTTCGTTGGTATCTTATCAGGTTTGATCGGTTCTGCATGCTACAACAGGTTTAAAGGCACAAAATTACCGGATGCTTTGGCATTCTTTAGTGGTAAACGTAGTGTTGCTATTGTAACAGCAGCAGCTTCTATCCTTGCAGCTATTGTTTTATTCTTTGTATGGCCAATCGTTTACGGTGGGTTAGTAGCATTTGGTTCTGCTATTTCTTCAACAGGCGCTCTTGGAACAGGTATTTACACATTCCTCAACAGATTGTTAATTCCATTTGGTCTCCATCATGCAGTGAACTCAGTATTCTGGTTTGATGCAGTTGGTATCAACGATTTGGGTAACTTCTGGGCAGGTACAGGCGAATACGGTGTTGTTGGTCAGTATATGACAGGATTCTTCCCGGTTATGATGTTTGGTTTACCGGCAGCAGCATTGGCTATGTATCACTGTGCAAAAGACAACAAGAAAAAAGTAGCAGCTGGTCTCTTAATGGCAGCAGCATTATCTTCTTTCTTCACAGGCGTTACAGAACCTCTTGAATTCGCATTTATGTTCTTAGCTCCTGGACTTTACTTAGTTCATGCAGGTTTAGCAGGTATTACAGCAGCAATTACCGTATTACTTCCTGTAAGAGCAGGATTTAACTTCTCAGCAGGTTTCGTAGATTGGATCCTTTGCTGGAAGACACCAATGGCACAGAACGTATGGATGATTATTCCAATCGGTATTGTTGTAGCTATTGTTTACTATGTTGTATTCCGTTTTGTAATTACTAAATTCAACTTAAAGACTCCTGGTCGTGAAGATGATGATGATGCAGATGATAGCAAAGTAACATTAGCTAATAATGATTACACAGCAGTTGCAGCAACTATCTTAGAAGGACTTGGCGGTAAAGAAAACGTTACTTCAGTAGATAACTGTATCACAAGACTTAGACTTGAGGTAAAAGATTACACAGCAGTAAACGAAAAAGTAATCAAATCAGCAGGTGTAGCAGGTATCGTAAGACCTAGCAAGACAAGTGTTCAGGTTATTGTAGGTGTACAGGTACAGCATGTAGCTGATGAATTTAAGAAATTAATGAAATAAGTGATTGCGTTACATCATAAAGTATCATGAAAACACCCTGTGCATGTTTGCACAGGGTGTTTTTTAGGGTTTACACACTTACCATAGTATGCTATAATCGTAAAGTATGAGTTGAGCCAATACTCAGAGTCAGGACATTCCGACCTTTCCCTTAGTATTAGGCATCTAATCACAAGGAGGAAATAGAATATGATAGCGAAAGAAAAGAAAACAGCAATTATTAACGAGTATGCAAGAAGCGAGGGTGATACAGGTTCACCGGAAGTGCAGATTGCAGTATTAACAGCTAGAATCGAAGAATTAACGGCTCATTTAAAGAAAAATGAGAAGGATCATCATTCAAGACGAGGACTGCTCAAGATGGTAGGTCAGAGAAGAGGGTTACTTGCTTACTTAAAGGGAACCGACATTGAGAGATACCGTACGTTGATTGAAAAACTTGGAATTAGAAAATAAATTTTAAGTGTAATATAGGGCGGATGGCGAATCCGTCCTATATTTTATCAAAATAACAGGTAGTTTGGCAGAAGCAAGAAAGTGGCATACGGTGCCACAACAGAAAAGGAGAAATAATATGTACAAGAGTTTTAGTATGGAATTGGCGGGACGTACCCTCACTGTTGATATTAACAGAGTCGGCAAACAAGCAAATGGTTGTGCCCTTATGCATTATGGAGAGACTACTGTATTGTCTACAGCGACCGCTTCGGACAAGCCAAGAGATGGTATTGATTTTTTCCCATTAAGTGTAGAATATGAAGAAAAATTATATGCAGTAGGTAAGATTCCTGGAGGATTTAATAAGAGAGAAGGAAAAGCATCTGAGAACTCAGTATTAACATCACGTGTTATTGATAGACCGATGCGTCCTTTATTCCCAAAAGATTACAGAAATGATGTTACCTTAGCCAATTTGGTTATGTCCGTTGATCCGGAATGCCGTCCGGAGCTTACCGCTATGATTGGCGCTGCATTGGTAACCAGCATCTCAGATATTCCATTTGATGGTCCTTGTGCCACAACACAGATTGGTATGATTGATGGTGAATTGATCATTAACCCAAATCAGGAACAATGGAAAAATGGTGATTTAAATCTTACAGTAGCATCTACCAGCCAAAAAGTTATTATGATTGAGGCAGGAGCCAATGAAATCAAAGAAGATAAGATGTTAGAAGCTATCTATAAGGCACATGAGGTTAATCAGACTGTTATTGAATTTATGAATACTATCATCGCTGAATTTGGAAAAGAAAAGCATACATACACCAGTTGTGCTATTCCGGAAGAGATGTTTGCTGCGATGAAAGAATTAGTACCTCCTGCAGAGATGGAAGTAGCAGTATTTACAGATGAGAAACAAGTACGTGAAGAGAATATCAGAGTCATCAAAGCTAAAATGGAAGAAGCTTTTGCTGAGAAAGAAGAGTGGCTGGCAGTATTAGGCGAAGCACTCTATCAATATCAGAAAAAGACTGTTCGTAAGATGATCTTAAAAGACCACAAACGTCCGGATGGTCGTGCGATTACACAGATCAGACCACTGGCTGCAGAGATTGATATTATCCCAAGAGTACATGGTTCTGCGATGTTTACCCGTGGACAAACACAGATTTGTACGATTACAACATTAGCACCTTTATCAGAATCACAGAGAATCGATGGCTTAGATGAGAATGAGACTTCTAAGAGATATATGCATCATTATAATTTCCCATCTTATTCTGTAGGGGAGACAAAAGTAAGCCGTGGACCGGGACGTCGTGAAATAGGACATGGTGCATTAGCAGAAAAAGCATTGATTCCGGTATTGCCGAGTACAGAAGAATTTCCTTATACCATTAGAACAGTATCAGAGACGTTTGAATCCAATGGTTCTACCTCACAGGCTTCCATCTGTGCATCTACGATGTCATTGATGGCGGCAGGAGTTCCACTTAAGAAACAGGTAGCAGGTATTTCCTGTGGTTTGGTAACCGGCGACACAGATGATGATTATATCGTATTAACCGATATCCAGGGACTGGAAGATTTCTTTGGCGACATGGACTTTAAAGTTGCAGGTACGCATGATGGTATCACAGCGATTCAGATGGATATTAAGATCCATGGTTTAACCAGACCGATCGTGGAAGAAGCGATTGCAAAGACAAAAGAAGCAAGAGAATTTATTATCAATGATGTTATGACACCTGCTATCGCAGCACCAAGAGCAGAAGTTGGCAAATATGCACCAAAGATTATTCAGATTAAGATTAATCCGGAGAAAATCGGTGATGTTGTTGGACAGCGTGGCAAGACAATCAATGCGATTATCGAACAAACCGGTATTAAGATGGATATCAATGACGAAGGTGCAGTTTCCATCTGTGGAACGGATAAAGCGATGATGGAAAAAGCAGTTGAGATGGTCAAGATGATTACGACTGATTTTGAAGAAGGTCAGGTATTTACCGGTAAAGTCATCAGCATCAAAGAATTTGGTGCTTTCATCGAATTTGCTCCTGGTAAAGAGGGTATGGTTCATATCTCTAAGATATCAAAGAATAGAATCGAACATGTAGAAGATGTACTGACTCTCGGTCAGACAGTGACGGTTGTTTGCCTTGGTAAAGATAAGATGGGCAGAATCAGTTTCTCCATGAAAGACGTAGCACAACAATAAAAGTTTTATATCAGATTAAATTTTATGAAAAACAGTCGTGAACAGAGATAAGCTCACGGCTGTTTTTTTGCTGTGCATATGTTTCTTCTAAAAGATGGTATAAGTTGGACAGGAATTCATATATTGATGTAAGAGGTGTGAACAGATGCGGGATGGAATCGAACTGATACAATTATTTCCGGATTACCTGAGGAGTATGTGGCGTTATGCAGCAGAACAGGTAGAACACTTACAGGAAATAAGACTGCGGGTACAGCAACCAATTATGTTGTTACTCGGTCAAACAGAATATTATCTACAATCGGATGGGCGATTTTTGGAAAAAAGGGGTAACCCATATTTCTTATCGGCAGAGGATCTGAGAGCAATCTTAAATCATTTATGTCAATACTCGCTCTATGCTTATGAGGACGAATTAAAGCAAGGTTTTTTTACCATTAAAGGAGGACATCGCATCGGAGTGGCAGGACAGGTTGTGATGGAAGCAGGACTGATCAAGAATATCAAATACATATCGTGTGTTAACATTAGAATCGCACATGAAGTAAGAGGTGCAGCGGATAAAGTACTGCCTTATCTATATCAAAGTGGAGAATTATTAAATGCTGTTATAATATCTAGCCCGGGCTGTGGAAAAACCACGTTATTACGTGATATTGTGAGACAGGTATCCGATGGTAATCCCTATGGTATCGGAAGGAATGTGGGGGTCGTTGATGAACGCTCGGAGATAGGTGGCAGCTTCCTTGGTATCCCGCAAAACGATATCGGTAGTAGAACAGACCTCCTGGATACCTGTCCTAAGGCACAGGGTATGATGATGCTGATTCGTTCTATGTCACCTAAGGTAGTGGCGGTAGATGAGATAGGCAGTGAAGAGGATCTTCATGCACTCCAACAGGTGCTGCAATGTGGGTGTCGGATACTCGCTACCGTACATGGAGAATCACTGGAGGAAGTGAGAAGAAAAGTACCATTTCAAGCAATCCTGGAAGAAAAAGTGTTTCAAAGATTTATTATACTGGGACATCATGAGATGGCTTGCAGGGTCATGGCAATCTATGATGAAAATTACAGCCTATGCTTAAATTGATTGCAGCCATGTGCGTGATTATGGGGAGCAGTGGATTGGGTTATTACTATTGTATTCAGTTAAAAAATCGAAGAAATCAGCTTCAATATTTTTTGAAGATCCTTACTATGATACAGAATGAGATCCGCTATACCAGAGTTACTTTTCCGGAGTCATGTCAAAACGTTGCAAGAAGAGTCAAAGAACCCTATCGGACATTTTTACAAAATATTTATGAAAGATCCTATGCCTATACAGGAGAAGATTTAGGGATAATCTGGTGCAGTGAATTGAAACGATTGTTTGAAGAATTGGCTTTGCAAAAAGAGGAATGCGAATTTTTAGAAGAAGTGATAGATGGACAGGGATTTTTAGACAGCAGTATGCAGATACAGAAGATTACCTTTCAAATGGAACAGATTGCGGATAAAGTACACGTGCTTCGAAGCAGAGAAGAGAACAAAAGCAGAATCTATCTATACTTAGGCATGATGGGTGGTATTCTATGCACTATTTTATTTTTGTAAAGAGGAACCACAGCTTGTCTATTATAAAATGTAGTAGGAGGTACCTATGGGCGTTAATCTTATCTTTAAGATAGCAGCAGTTGGTATTTTGGTAACGATATTGGGACAGGTGTTAAAACACAGTGGGAGAGAAGAACAGGCATTTTTGGTCAGTCTTGCCGGATTGATTTTGGTATTAACCTGGATTGTTCCTTATATTTATGATTTGTTTACAACGATTCGACGCTTGTTCGAATTATAGGAGGGTGAAAACAGACAATGGGAATGGTAAAGGTAGGGGTAGTAGGATTAATTGGTGTATTACTGGCGATACAATTTAGGAGCCATAAACCGGAATATAGTTATTTGATTGGATTTTGTATTTGCCTATTTATTTTTGTTATGTCCTTGACTTATATTGAGAATCTTTTACGACAAATCCAAGGTTTAAAACATATTTTTGAAAATAACAGCAGTTATATTAATATTATTGCGAAGGTGGTGGGAATCACTTATATTTGCGAATTCTGTGCCGGTATTTGCAAAGATTCAGGCTATGCTGCCATTGCCAATCAAATTGAACTGTTTGGAAAAATATCAATTTTGATTTCAGGTATGCCGATTCTCTTATCCTTGATTACCACATTACAGAAATTAACAGTGTAGGTCAAAACATGCTAAAAAAAAGATTGCTTTGGATGTTTTTTTTATTTTTATTTCTACTACTGTCTCCGACCATCTCGATCAATGCAGAAAATCAGCAAGCCTCTGCAATGATGGAGCAGCTTGATCTTGAAAGCTTAAATGTGGAATTAAAGAATTTATTTCCGGAATATCAGTTAAACTTTGGAGAGCTTGTTAAAAACATTTCTAATGGAAAGATAAAGTTAAATGTAGAATTAATATTTGATATGATTAAAAAAGGTATTTTAGGAGAAACGAGTGAATCGGGAAAAATATTTGTATCTATTTTGGTCATTGGACTGCTCTCGGCATTGTTTAGTAATTTTAGCCAGATCTTTGAGAATCATCAAATCGCAGATATAGGTTTTTATTTTTTATATATGCTGCTCATTGTTATTTTGGTAAAGACTTTTGAAACAGGATATCGGATTACAGGCAGTGTTGTGAATCAGATTGTTTTATTTATGAAATTATTGATTCCCACATTTTTTATAGTGGTAGGAGCAGCATCGGGAAGCTTGACAGCTTTTTCCTTTTATCAATTAACTCTTTTTGTGATTTTGGCAGTAGAGATGATATTACTGTCTGTATTACTGCCGTTATCAAGCAGTTATCTTTTTTTGACAGTAGTGAATGGATTAAATGAGGAAGAGAGATTACATACTCTTTTGGAGCTGATACAGAAAGGCATCAATCTGATTCTAAAACTATTACTTGGCTTTATTGGTGGGATAGGATTATTACAGACCATGATAACACCTGTTATAGATGGATTGAAGGTTGGAGTGGTTAAAAAAACGATCTCGCTGATTCCGGGATTGGGAAATATTGCAGATTCTGTTACTGAGGTTGTATTAGGTTCAGCCCTATTGATTAAGAACAGTATCGGGGTTGCACTGATGCTGTTGCTATTATTCTTATGTCTGCTTCCACTCATCAAGATAGCCTGTCTGACCTGCTTGTTAAAGGTTAGTGCAGCTTTGATGGGCATGGTGGCAGACAAGAGAATGACTGCCTGTACCAATCGAATCGGAGATGCTGTTTATCTCCTGCTAAAGATAGCGTTGACGGCGTTATCGCTTTTCTTAATTACGGTAGCTATCGTCACAGCGGCTACAGGAATCGGAAAGAGGTGATGATTTGGCAGATGCATTTTTTTTGATTATCAAAAGGGTGGGTATCTTTGTTGTAATCGCACAAACATTGTTGCATTTTAGACCCAATGAAACCTATGAAAAATATATGAGGGTATTATGCAATGTTATGATTCTTAGTATGCTGGTGCTGCCGATTTTGGAACTTAGCGGTAAAGATATCATGACGGAATATAATCAGGCAATAGAACAGTATGAGCATGAGATGGAACAGTTGGAACAGGCAGGCATGCCGGTTGATACAAGCGAGGCATCTTCTTATGATGCAGTCATAGAAAGCATGGAAAAAGAAATTAAATCAAGATTAAACAATGAGATAACGGGGAGGGAAGTAGAACAAGTGGTGCTGATTGGAATAGAAGCAGACGGAACCTCTCAATCTAAAAATGCCAGAATCGTGGTATTTTTAACACCGGTACAGACGGATCGAAACATAAAAGATAGTAGAGTGAAAAAAATAAAGATAGAGGAACAGAGCAGTCAAAATGAGAGGATACAACAGATGGATTCAATACAGCAGATACAGACCACTCAGGAGATATCGCAGTATCAAGAGCAAATAGCAAAGATTCTGGGAGTAGAAAAAACGTATGTGGAGGTAGCACTGCATGATTGAAAAAAACGGGATACAGGAAAAAAATGGGATACAGGAAAAAACGGGGATACATGAAAAAATAATAGAATGGAAATCAAAGCTGGGAAAAGATACCTGTATTATCTTACTCTTGTCCGGTGTATTGCTCTTTATCATTGCAATTCCAACGAAAAAAACGACGAATCCAACCAAAGAACTCATGCCTAATACGAAGGAAAAGGAAATACAGACGATGACCCGGGAAGAGGATTGGAAGGATGAAGAACTTACTTATACGCAATATATGGAAGAAAAAGTCGCAAAGACTTTGTCCGCGATGGATGGCGTGGGCAAAACCAAGGTGATGATTACACTTCGTGCCTCCAAAGAGCAAGTCATCGAAAAAGATATTCCCAATACCCGTTCCATTACTACCGAATCCGATGCAGAGGGTGGAAATAGAAATGTAAATGATAGGAGCAGTGAAGAGGTCACTGTGTATATAACAGATGCAGAAGGAAATCAGATTCCTTACGTTATTAAACAACTGGAACCGGATATTGAAGGGGTAGTCGTGGTAGCAGAGGGCGGTGGCAATGCATTTGTAAATGCTTCGATTACGGAAGTGCTTCAGGCACTTTTTGGAATTGAAGCACATAAAATAAAAGTGGTTCAAATGAATTTAACGTAATGCCCTGTTAGAGTTGACTTTCACAAAGTAGCGTGATAAAATTATATCAAAATTAAACAAAAAAAGGAGAATAATCTATGTTTAAAAATGCAAAAAGCTTAAAAGTCAAATTATTAGCAACGATGCTCCTTGTTTTATGCGTTTCCTTAGTACTGATTGGAACAATAGCATCTGTTATTAACTATAACAGTACGGTTAGTTCCCTCGATCAAACGATGACAGAAGCGGTTCAGATTGCCGGTAATCAAGTGACGGCAGAATTAAATGGATATAAAGAAGTCGTGAAAGAAATCGCACTTACGGTATCCATGCTGGATGGGGTAATACCGGAAGGACAGGCAAAAGTGGTCAGTGCAGCACATGGATTCACCTCCCTAGATATATCGGATGCGAATGGTATGACTCCAGGTGGAAGTAATATAGCTGACAGAGATTATTTTCAACAATGTAAGAGCAGTGGACAACCTGCGGTATCAGATCCGTTGATTCGTAAAGATAATGGAACGATGAATATTATGATTGCAGCACCTATTATGAAAAACGGACAATTCGACGGAGTTGTTTGTGCCGGTGTAGATGCCACTTTCTTATGTGAGATTGTAAAAGGTATTTCGGTAGGTAAAACAGGGAATGCGGCGATTATCGATAAAAACGGAACGACCATTGCTTTTTATGATGTGCAGCTGGTATTAGACCAATATAATACAGGCAAAGAAGCGGTGAATGACAAACAGCTTAAGAAGCTTGCGGCACTGGAGCAGGAAGTGGTGGCAGGCAATACCGGATTTGGAGATTACTCCTATGGTGGGAAGAGTAAATTTATGGCATATACTCCGATTGCGGAGTCTAATAACTGGGGTATTTATATCACAGTAGCACAATCTGAGTTCTTACAAAGCACCTATACCGGTATCTTAGTGACCGTAGGGGTAGCAATCGTGGCTCTCCTTGCTGGCATTATACTGATCCTTAAGCTATGCACAGGGATTATTACACCGCTGAAGGAAATAGAGCATGCATCGGTCAAAATGGCAAAGGGGGATTATGATATTGATCTTACTTTTCAATCGCAGGATGAGATCGGTTCTCTTGCGGATAGTATGCGTGTTATGACAAAAACGACCAAAGCGATCATAGATGATACGGGCAGAGGATTGATGGAGCTTGCCAATGGTAACTTTAATATTGTACCACAAGTGGAATACATAGGTGAATTTCAGCAGATGGAAAATTCCCTGAAAGAAATCATCGTGGGTTTAAGTAAGACTTTGGCACAGATACTGGCTGCATCCGATCAAGTGGCATCAGGCTCTGCACAGGTATCAGAAGCAGCACAGGTGCTATCACAGGGAACTACGGATCAGGCAAGTAGTATAGAAGAGCTCAATGCAGGGATCAGTGAGATCGTGGAACGTATCAAAGGAAATGCCGCAAGTGCAAAAGAGGCCAGTACCAATACGGCACAGACGCAGCGTGCGGTACAGGAAGGGAATCAGAAGATGGTTCAGATGGTCAAGGCAATGGATGACATCTCAGTATCTTCTGCTAAGATTGAAGAAATCGTCAAAACGATAGAAGATATCGCATCCCAAACCAATTTACTGTCATTGAATGCGGCGATTGAAGCAGCCAGAGCAGGAGAAGCGGGCAGAGGCTTTGCTGTCGTAGCAGAAGAGGTACGTAGCCTGGCAGAGGAAAGTGCGAATGCAACGAAAGATATTACGAACTTAATTCAAGAATCCATTACCGCAGTACAGGAAGGTAGTAAAATCGCAGGGGAAACAGCGGAATCTTTAAATAAGATCGTAGGTGGAACTGAGAAGGTGGTAGGTCTGGTGGATGAGATTTATACAGCTGCCAATAGCCAGATCGGTTATATGGAAGAGATATCGCAGGCGGTTGATCAGATATCCAATGTGGTAGAATCTAATGCAGCAACCGCAGAAGAAAGCGCAGCTTCCAGCGAAGAGCTGTCCAGTCAGGCACAGCTTATGAAAGAATTGGTCAGCATATTCAAATTGCATATTTAAACCTGCATGCTTAAACCTAAATGTAACAAAGAAGCCGGTGTAGGAGGATATTCCTCCGACACTGACTTCTTTTCTTTTTGTGTGGATTTAGCATATGTGAAAGGGTGGTTACATAAAATGAAAGTAGTTAGAGGAAACTATAGCAAAGTAAAGGGGAGAATACAATGAAGGGAATACTAAAAAAGAATCAAATTATGATTACAGCATTGGCTATTATGATTGCAATCGCCGGATATTTGAATTTTACAAGTAATAAAATAGGGGAAGAAGAGATCGCAATGGTAACTACAGATGGTACAACACAGATAACGGAAGCAGATGCGGCAGATATTTCACTGGAGAGCGTGAAACAGGATGAATTGATAGATATCGAAAGCCTGGATTCGGAGGTCGCATTAACCAGTACGGATGTAGCGGAAGATACCGCAGCAGCAGTAGATACCGCAGCATCAGTAACTACCGCAGCAGCAGCTACCACAGCAACACCGGATGCCACGCCTGAGACTCCGGGGGAAGCGGTATTTACCAGTAGCACGGTTGGCAATCTGGCCAGTGCAAAACTGGTAAAAGAACAAACAAGAGCTAAGAATAAGGAGATGTTCCTAGAAGTCATTGATAATCAAAATATTGAAAGTAGTCAGAAACAGGATGCCATTGACAGTATGATCGCACTTACCAATGTGGCCGAAAAAGAAATGTCAGCAGAGATTTTGCTGGAAGCCAAAGGATTTACAGATGCAGTGGTCAGTATGAGCGATGGCTCGGTGGATGTTGTAGTGAGTGCAGGAGAACTGACAGATGCACAGAGAGCACAGATTGAAGATATTGTAAAAAGAAAAACAGGGGTTGAGGCTGCGAACATAATCATTACTGCAATTTAGACTTTGCATCGGGTCATTTAAATTTAAGTAGAAAAATACATAAAATAATGATATCATAGGAAGCATATGCAATAGATGCGAAAGTACAATAGAAATGGAGAGAATCATGAGAAGAGTTTTTTTGATTGTGTTAGATAGTTTTGGAATAGGAGAAATGGAGGATGCGGCAGCGTATGGTGATACGGGTACCAACACCATTCGTTCTGCATCGACCAGTTCTTTTTTTCACATGCCCAACATGCGTAAGCTTGGACTATTTAATATAGATGGAGTGACGTGTGGACAGCAAGAGGAGAGCCCAACGGCATGTGTAGCAAGGATGAAAGAGGCTTCCAAAGGAAAAGACACCACGATTGGTCATTGGGAGATCGCAGGTGTGTATTCGGGTAAGCCATTACCCACGTTTCCAAACGGATTTCCACAAGATTTTTTAGATAGATTTTGTGAGATGACGGGACGTGGAATCTTGTGTAATCAGCCATACTCGGGGACAGAGGTCATACAGGCTTATGGAGAGGAACATGTAAGGACAGGCAAGCTGATCGTCTATACCTCCGCAGATAGTGTCTTTCAGATTGCGGCACATGAAGATATTGTGCCTTTGGAGGAGCTCTATCAATATTGTGCAAAAGCACGAGAGATGCTGACAGGAGATCTTGGGGTGGGCAGAGTCATTGCCAGACCGTTTATCGGAACAAACGGACAATATACCAGAACATCACACCGCCATGATTATTCATTGCTGCCACCGGACATTACGATGCTAGATCAAATATCCAATCAGCATATGGATGTGATTGGAGTGGGTAAGATTCATGATATTTTTGCGGGAAAAGGCATTACGGAATACACTTATACCACGAGTAACGCAGATGGGATTGCGAAAACACTGGATTTGATGGATCGTGATTTCCATGGCCTTTGTTTTGTAAATCTGGTAGATTATGATATGTTATATGGACATCGTAATGATATCGATGGCTATGCAAAGGCATTGTCTTATTTTGATGAGATGCTGCCACAACTAATGGGAAAGCTTAGAGAAGAGGATGTCCTTATGATGACAGCAGATCATGGCTGTGACCCGGGTTATACTGTTTCTACAGACCATTCCAGAGAACATGTACCTTTCTTGATGTATGGGAGTCAGGTTACCCCTGCAAACCTTGGAACCAGAGAAACTTTTTCAGATATCGGAGCAACAGTCCTTGACTATCTTGGAATAGAGCCACAGATAAAAGGGATTTCAATGAGGAAGACACGATGATAGATACAGAGATTAACAGACGAAGAACCTTTGCCATTATTTCACATCCGGATGCAGGTAAGACAACCCTGACAGAGAAATTCTTGTTATATGGGGGAGCGATTAACCAGGCAGGTAGTGTCAAAGGAAAGGCAACTGCAAAGCATGCAGTATCTGATTGGATGGAGATTGAGAAGGAGAGAGGTATCTCAGTCACTTCTTCGGTGCTTCAATTTGAATATCAGAATTATTGTATTAATATTTTGGATACACCGGGACATCAGGATTTCTCGGAAGATACGTATCGCACCCTGATGGCAGCCGATTCGGCAGTTATGGTTATCGATGCTTCTAAGGGTGTAGAAGCACAGACCAGAAAGCTTTTTAAAGTATGCGTTATGCGCAAAATCCCCATCTTTACTTTTATTAATAAGATGGATCGGGAAGCCAGAGATTCTTATGAGCTCTTAGATGAGATAGAAAAGGAACTGGGTATCTCAACCTGTCCCATTAACTGGCCTATTGGTTCGGGAAAAGGATTTAAGGGGATTTATGAGCGGAAAGAAGACTGCGTTGTCACTTATACGGACACGAAAAAGGGCACACAGGAAGGTTCGACAGTCACGATCCCAACCTCTGATACGGACAAGCTCCTTTCTTATATCGGGGCAGAATGTAAACAACAATTGGAAGATGAGATTGCCCTGTTGGATGGAGCAAGTGATCCTTATAATCTGGAAAGGATCCAGCAAGGCGAGCTGACACCGGTATTCTTTGGTTCGGCATTGACTAATTTTGGTGTTGAAATATTTTTACAGCATTTTTTAAATATGACATCAGCCCCTCTGCCTCGAGCAGCAGATATTGGATTGATTTATCCTACAGACAAGGAGTTCTCTGCTTTTGTCTTTAAGATACAGGCTAATATGAATAAAGCACATAGAGATAGAATCGCCTTTATGCGTATCTGTACCGGTAAATTTGAAGCCGGAATGGAGGTACGACATATTCAGGGAGATAAAATCATGCGTTTATCACAGCCACAGCAGATCATGGCCAGTGACCGTAAGATAGTGGAAGAGGCTTATGCAGGGGATATTATAGGAGTATTCGACCCGGGGATCTTCTCGATTGGAGATACGATTTGTATGCCCAATGAAAGATTTGCTTATGAGGGCATCCCTACTTTTGCACCGGAACATTTCGGCAGACTGGTACAGATGGATACGATGAAACGGAAACAATTTATGAAAGGGATCCTGCAGATTGCACAGGAGGGAGCGATCCAGATCTTTCAGGAATACAATACGGGGATGGAAGAGATTATCGTCGGTGTCGTCGGAGTTCTGCAATTTGATGTGTTGAAATATCGTCTTGAGAATGAATATAAAGTGGAGATTCGCTTAGACCCATTGCCTTATGAACATATTCGCTGGATTGAGAATAAGGATGAGGTCGATTTACAACATCTCGTTGGGACTTCGGATATGAAGAAGGTAAAAGATCTAAAAGGTGCACCGCTTCTGTTGTTTGTGAATCAGTGGAGTATCGGCATGACGTTAGACCGTAATAAAGGTTTGGTATTATCGGAATTTGGACACTGAGAAATGATTGGATGGTATGAATGAAAAAAATAACAATAACGCTTGTTATATTGTTAATGTGCTGTATTACCGCATGTTCGACCCCTACTAAAGTGGAAGAGATACTAACGCCGGTCGTAGAAGAAGAGCGCACCTCTGCTGTGCATCCGAATCCGCTGTTGGATACGATCGCGTATGAAGTAACCGGAACGGATAGGACAGATGCAGATGCCCAGTTGCCGGAAAAAGATCGGGATAAAAGAGAGACTCTGGGGCTGAACGAGGAAGGCCTTAAGTCTTTAGAAGCGGCTCAGTCAGGTCTCTATGCCTATGATATGCTGGAGGAAACGTTACATCCTCTTTATGTGGAGATTTTGACGATCTTGCAAAATCGCGAACAGGAAGTGGTAGTATCTTCTACCAGCCCAAGCGAGATCGACAAAGTATTTCAATGCGTCTTAAATGACCATCCGGAAATCTACTATGTGAAAGGATATGAATATACCAAGCATTCTATGGAGCAGGAGGTATTACGGATCTCCCTGACAGGAACCTATACGATGGATACTCCACAGATTGAACAGATGAATGCAGCGATTGAAGCCTATGCCACTACTTGTCTCGGAGGATTACCACCCAACAGTGATGAGTACGAAAAGGTACGTTATATCTATGAGTATCTGGTGTCCCATACCCAGTATCAGCTACAGGCACCGGAGAATCAGAATATATGCTCTGTTTTTGTGTATGGCAAGTCGGTATGTCAGGGATATGCAAAAGCGATGCAGTTTTTATTAAATCGATGTGGTGTGAATACCACACTGGTGCTGGGATATGTGGATAATGGAGATGGACATGCATGGAATCTGGTTCAGATTGACGGCGCATATTATTATGTAGATGTCACATGGGGAGATGCATATTATGAGTTCAATGAAGGAGAAGTACAGGCAGAGGTACAGAATCTTCCGACGATTAACTATGACTACCTCTGTGTTACCACAGATCAATTATGTAAGACACATAGGATAGACAATGTAGTACCGATGCCCAGATGTGTTTCTATGGATGCCAATTATTATGTCAGAGAGGGTGCTTATTTTACAGAGTATGCGGACGAACAGGTGGTAGCTTTATTTTTCAAAGCGTATGAGAGCGGTATCCCTTATGTGACTCTCAAATGTGCCTCATTAGAGGTGTACAACCAGATGGAAGAGTCTTTGATTGCCAATCAAAAGGTATTTCAGTATTTGCAATCCGGAGATGGCAGTATCGCCTATACCGGCAGCGAAGAACAACTGACATTCAGCTTTTGGTTATGAGGAACCGTGTTATGCGGAACCGATGATTTGGGACTATGCAAAATTAGGTGGATTTGATATACTGTACCTTAAGCAGTTATAATAGAGATATAAGGAGGTTCTTAGCATGGAAAAGGAAACAGATAGAAGCAGTTATGTATTAAAAGAAGATGAACATATAGGCTCTGTGAAGATAGCAGATGATGTGGTTGCTATGATAGCAGGAATAGCAGCGACTGAGGTAGAAGGTGTGTCCGCTATGATTGGGACGATCACCAATGAATTAATGAGTAAAGTCGGGATGAAACGACTGACAAAAGGTGTTAAGGTAGAAGTGCTGGAAGGGGTTGCTACCGTGGATTTATCAGTCACTCTGGAATATGGATATAATATTCCGGCAACTTGTCAAAAAGTACAGGATAAAGTCAAAACCGCCATTGAGAATATGACAGGACTGGAAGTCTCAGATGTCAATATCAGAATTGCCGGTGTTAATATGACAGAACAACAGTAGGGAGATCCATGGGACGACGTGAATTACGAGAACAGATATTTAAATTATTGTTTAGGGTTGAGTTTAATCCACCTGCAGAGATGGCAGAACAGACACGATTCTTTTTTTCGGGAAGCGAGAAGGTAATCAGTGAAGAGGATAAAGCCTATATTACTGAGAAGTTTGAGCATATTGTAGAGAAGAAGGAAGAGATCGATATCCTGCTGAATCAGGTAGCGGAGAGCTGGAAAACCGGTAGAATGGGAAAAGTGGATTTGACGATTCTGCGACTTGCCGTTTATGAGATTAAATTTGATAGTGAGGTGCCTGATTCTGTGGCAATCAATGAAGCGGTAGAATTGGCGAAGAAATTTGGGCAGGACGGTTCTTCTTCTTTTGTCAATGGGATTTTAGCTAAATTCGCATAAGCAAGTAGGTATCTGCTATGAAGAATATATATTCAGTCACACAAGTAAATTCTTATATTAAAAATATGTTCGCACAGGATTTTATGTTGTCGGCTATCTCTGTAAAAGGAGAAGTCAGCAATTGTAAATATCACTCGTCAGGACATATTTATTTTACGTTAAAGGATGCTAAAGGAACAATAGCATGCGTTATGTTTGCTGGTAACAGAAGCGGACTTAGATTTCGCATGGAAGAAGGACAGCAGATCGTAGTCAGCGGGAATATCGATGTCTATGAACGAGACGGCAAATATCAGATGTATGCCAAAGAGATCCTGTTACAAGGATCCGGTTTACTGTATGAGAGATTTCAACAATTAAAGCGGGAGCTTGAAGAGATGGGGATGTTTGATCCCACTTATAAGCAGATGATTCCAACACGTGTACAGCGTTTGGGTGTGGTTACGGCACCAACCGGAGCAGCAGTGCAGGATATTATCTCGGTTGCTACAAGACGTAATCCCTATGTACAGATTATTCTATATCCGGCTATTGTACAAGGAGATCGGGCAGCAGCCAGTATTATCCAGGGTATTCGTGCGATGGAAAGACATGCGGTAGATGTGATTATCATAGGTCGCGGTGGAGGCTCTATTGAAGATTTATGGGCATTTAATGAAGAAGAGGTTGCAAAAGCCATCTTTGATTGTCCGATTCCTATTATTTCAGCAGTAGGGCATGAAACAGATACCACGATTGCGGATTATGTAGCAGATCTACGGGCACCGACTCCATCGGCGGCGGCAGAGCTTGCTATTACAGATATGCGTGCCATACAGGCAAAACTGATAGAGTATCGCATGACCTATCAGCGTATGATGCATGCCTGTATAGTCAGGAATCGCACCAGAGCCGGATTTTTTCAAATAAAGCTGCAGTTTTTGACCCCTATGAGCCAGATTAGAGAACGTTATACCTATGCGTTACGTTTAGAAGATAGATTACAAGGGGCGATGCATCAAAAGATATTAATGACGAGACATCGCCTGGCACTTTATATGGAACAGATGAAAGGACTCTCTCCCATTGATAAATTAAATCAAGGGTTTTCCTACACCACAGATGCAGCCGGTCGAACTCTGACAGATATCAAACAGGTACAGACAGGGGATACTGTTTACATCAGACTACGGCATGGAGAACTGCAGGCTGATGTTACCAAACGAATGGAAGGGGAACCAATATGACAAAGCAGGCAAAGACAGATAAGAATATGACACTGGAAGAGGCGTTTGTACAGCTAGAGGCTACGGTTGCCAGGCTTGAAAAAGAAGACAGCTCCTTAGAAGATTCTTTTATAGCATATCAACAAGGCATGGAGCTTCTTAAGTTTTGCAATGGACAGATAGATAAAGTCGAGAAAAAAGTTTTAGTCATTGATGAAGCGGGGGCTTTGGTAGAGGCAGACGATTCATTGCAGGCAGAGAGTGAGAGACCGCATGAAGTATGAAGAGGAAGTGACAGTAAGAACAGAAGCAATAGAGGAAATTATAAAGGCGTATCTGCCAAAAGAAGAAGGCTACGCATCTTCGGTTATAGAAGCCATGAATTACAGTATCTTAGCAGGAGGTAAAAGGATCAGACCGATGCTGATGCAGGAGACTTATCGTTTGTTTGGCGGGACAGATAAGGTAATAGAACCATTTATGGCAGCGATAGAGATGATACATACCTATTCGTTAGTGCATGATGATCTTCCGGCGATGGATAATGATGAATATCGCAGAGGCCGTAAGACGACGCATATCGTTTATGGAGAATGCATGGCGATTTTGGCAGGCGATGGATTATTGAACTATGCGTTTGAGACAGCAGCCAAAGCTTTTGTCATGGATGTCACACAGACAGATCGAATCTATCGATCTTTTACCGTGTTAGCACAAAAAGCAGGTATTTATGGGATGATAGGTGGGCAGACTGCTGATATTGAGGCAGAGGACATGGGAGATGCTGTCACCAAAGAACAGCTCCTCTATATCCACGAGCATAAGACAGCAGCATTGATACAATCCGCTATGATGATAGGCGCGATCATGGCAGGTGCGGATGAGCTGCAGGTAGCAAAGGTAGAGAAAATAGCGTATAATATAGGGATTGCGTTTCAGATTGAAGATGATATCCTTGATATTACGAGTAGTCTTGCCGTATTGGGAAAAGCAGTCGGCAGTGATGAGAAGAATCATAAAACGACTTATGTAACCTTGGAAGGCATCGAACAGGCAAGAAAAGATGTGACTCAATTATCAGAAGAAGCGGTTCATTTGTTAGAAGAATTACCGAATCAAAATAGATTCTTATGTGCATTATTACAGCAGTTAGTAACGCGTAAGAAGTAAAAAAAGGGGTTCTATCTATGATATTGGAGCAAATAGAGAAAGCAAACGATATACAGGAGATTAGTCCCAATGATTATAAGACATTGGCTGAGGAAATCAGAGGATTTTTAATCGAGAGAATTAGTGTAACAGGAGGACATCTTGGCTCGAATCTGGGAGCGGTTGAATTAACGATGGCATTGCATCTGAGCATGCATTTTCCGGAAGATAAGATCGTCTGGGATGTGGGGCATCAATCTTATACCCACAAGCTGTTAACAGGTCGAAGAGATGGATTTGAAAGTCTGCGTAAATTGGGCGGCATGAGCGGATTTCCTAAGAGAAAAGAAAGCGATTGTGACAGCTTTGATACAGGGCACAGTTCTACTTCTATCTCTGCGGGACTGGGACTTGTAAAGGCGAGAGATCTAAATCACGAGACGCATACGGTGGTCTCTGTGATAGGGGATGGTGCCTTAACAGGCGGGATGGCTTATGAAGCATTGAATAATGCGGCTAGGCTTGAAACAAACTTTATCATCATTCTAAATGATAACAATATGTCTATTTCGGAAAATGTGGGTGGGGTTTCAAAATATCTTAATAATATTAGAACAGCAGACAGCTACTTGGGATTAAAAGAGGGGATCCATCATAAATTATCAGAGATGCGTGGTGGTGATACGCTGGTCGCAAAGATAAGACGTGCCAAGAGCAGTGTAAAACATCTGGTGATCCCGGGTATGTTCTTTGAAGATATGGGGATTACCTATCTGGGACCTGTAGACGGACATAATATTAATGATATGGTTAAGGTATTCAGAGAGGCAAAGCGCTGTAAGAATGCGGTTTTGATCCATGTCCTGACACAGAAGGGAAAAGGATACGAACCGGCCATCAGACATCCTGCGAGATTCCACGGAGCGGAACCTTTTAATATTGAAACAGGACTGCCGATGAAAGCGAGAAATAAAGCCAATTATACTGATATATTTTCTACTGTGATGACAAAACTGGGTGACAGGGATGACAAAGTAGTAGCGATTACGGCAGCGATGCCGGATGGAACGGGACTAAAACGATTTCATAATATGTTCCCCGATCGATTCTTTGATGTAGGGATTGCGGAACAGCATGCGGTAACCTTTGCGGCAGGACTGGCAGCAGGCGGGTTGAAACCTATCGTTGCTGTTTATTCTTCTTTTTTGCAAAGAGCCTATGACCAGATACTGCATGATGTATGTATCCAAAATCTTCCGGTGGTATTTGCCATTGACAGAGCCGGTATCGTCGGGAGTGACGGCGAGACGCATCAGGGTATCTTTGATTTGTCCTATCTGTCTTCTATTCCCAACATGTCTATTATGGCACCTAAGAACAAATGGGAATTATCAGATATGCTCAAATATGCAGTGGATTTTGCGGCACCGATTGCGATACGTTATCCGCGAGGAGAAGCCTATGATGAATTATTTCAATATAGAGCTCCGATTGTATACAGTAAGAGTGAGGTCTTGGTGGAAGAACGTGAGATTGCACTTCTGGCAGTGGGCAGTATGGTAAAGACAGCGGTAGCAGTCAGACAGATATTGCATCAACAAGGACATGCCTGTAGTCTGATCAATGTTAGATTTGTTAAGCCAATTGATGAAGAAATGATAGAGAATATATGCAAAACACATGCGTTGCTGGTTACGATGGAAGAAAATGTGGCTAGCGGCGGGTATGGAGAAAAAGTACGTGCTTATATGGACAGCCTATTAGTGGCAAATAAGGTACGGCTCTTGAATGTTGCGATACCGGATGCTTATGTAGAGCATGGGAATGTAGAACTGTTACGGAAAGAGATCGGGATAGATGCAGATACGATTGCAAAGCGCATAGGGTGCATCTTATGAAAGAACGTTTAGATGTGTTGCTGGTAGAGCAGGGATTGGCAGAGTCAAGAGAGAAAGCAAAAGCGGTGATTATGTCGGGTGATGTCTTTGTGAACGGACAACGGGAAGACAAAGCAGGCACCGGTTTTGATGCGTCCAAAGTAAAGATAGAGGTGCGGGGCAGTCAATTACGCTATGTCAGCCGTGGCGGATTAAAATTAGAAAAAGCGATGGCGAGCTTTGATTTGCAATTGAACGATACGATCTGTATGGATATCGGAGCTTCTACCGGTGGATTCACAGATTGTATGCTGCAAAATGGTGCCCAAAAAGTCTATGCAGTGGATGTCGGCCATGGACAATTGGCATGGAGTCTGCGCAATGACCCACGAGTCGTATGTATGGAAAAAACTAATTTTCGATATATGGTAAGAGAAGATATCGCAGATGATCTTGATTTTGCTTCCGTTGATGTTTCCTTTATCTCGTTAAGCAAGATATTACGGCCTGCATGGCTGTTATTGAAGGATCAGGGGGAGATGGTGTGCCTGATTAAACCACAGTTTGAAGCAGGACGTGATAAAGTGGGTAAAAAGGGAGTCGTCAGAGAACCCGAGATACATATAGAAGTGATCGAGAAGGTACTACAATATGCACAGGAAGCAGGATTTATGGTTCTTCATCTGGATTATTCTCCTATTAAGGGACCGGAGGGCAACATAGAGTATCTGGTACATCTTCGTAAGCATACCGATCAAACAACAAAAATACAGAGCATGCAGGCACAGAGCATGCAGGCACAGAGCATGCAGATACAGACTGCGATTGACGATACCGTTCATAGGGCACATCAAGAGTTGTAAGTAAGTATGCTGTAGCCTTCATCTTGAGAAAGGTGTGTTTAATAGTATGAAACATTTTTTTATGATAACGAACCTACAAAAGGATCCATCTTTAGAAATAACACATTATCTGGAACAGTATTGCAAAGAGCATGAAGCTGACTGTATCGTACAGGTAACGGGTGATACGGGGATAGAAGAGCCATATACACGCGGTTCGGATATTCCACCGGGGATAGATTGTATTATAGTGCTGGGCGGAGATGGTACGCTACTTCAGGCGGCAAGAGATACCCAGGGACTGCGCATCCCTTTAATCGGCGTGAATCTTGGTACTTTGGGATATTTAGCAGAGATAGAGCAGCCTAATCTGGAACGTGCGATGCAGGCACTGCTGATGGATGAGTATGAGATTGAGAGCCGTATGATGTTAGAGGGGCGTGTGATACGTGCAGGAGAAACACTGGAGACAGGACAGGCACTGAATGATATTATTGTAGCTCGTTGTGGTTCTCTTCGTATTATGCATTTTAATATCTATGTGAATGGTCAATTTTTAAAGGAATATCAGGCAGATGGCATTATCGTGGCGACACCTACGGGCTCGACCGGTTATAATATGTCTGCAGGGGGACCGATTGTAGAACCCAAAGCTAAATTATTACTGTTGACACCTATCTGCCCCCATACTTTTAACAACAGAAGTATTATTCTGGCACCGGAGGATGTCATTACCCTAGAGATCGGTGCAGGCAGAGCAGGACAGATACAGGAGATAGAAGTTAATTATGATGGAAGTCACCGTGTGACGCTGCTCACAGGCGATCGGATCGAGATTCAGCAATCCACAAAACAGACAGATATTATTAAGCTAAATAAAGTGAGCTTTTTAGAAGTTCTTCATAAGAAAATGAGCGAGTCTTAATATGAAGCAGACCAGACAAAGTAAGATCATAGAATTAATAGAAGAGCAGTCAATTGAGCGTCAGGAAGACTTGGCAGTAGCTCTATGGGCAGCAGGATTTCAGGTGACGCAGGCAACCGTGTCAAGAGATATTAAGAAGCTACATTTGACTAAAGTAGCAGTGGGAACCGGTAAAAAGAAATATGCACTTCTTAAGACACAGGATGTTTATCTGAATGATAAATACCTTCGTGTTCTTAGAGATGATATTATATCGATGGATAAAGCACAGAATATATTAGTCATCAAGACTGTGCCGGGTATGGCAATGGCAGTTGCCGCCGCACTTGATGCGATGACATTAGACGAAATAGTAGGCAGTATAGCAGGTGATGATACCATTATGGCAGCCGTCCGCAGTGTGGAGGATACGACTGTAGTGATTGAGAAGATACAGAATATGATACAATAAGTAGGATATTTAGGAGAACAGATGGGTGAAGTACTATGTTATTAAGTTTACATGTAAAGAATCTGGCATTAATTGATGAAACAGAAGTGTTTTTTGGAGAAGGACTGAACATCTTAACAGGAGAAACAGGAGCCGGTAAATCCATTATTATTGGTTCTGTTAATCTTGCATTGGGGGCGAGAGCGGATAAGGATATGATACGCACCGGTGCGGAATATGCACTCATAGAGCTGGTGTTTCAAGTGACTGATGCAGGACAGAGACAGATGATTACACAGATGGAAGTTCCATTGGAAGAGGATGGTACTCTTTTGATTCAGAGAAAGATATCCGCCACCCGTAATCTGTGTAAGATCGGTGGAGAGAATGCCACGACAAAGACCGTCAGAGAAGTAGCAGAGCTCTTAATGGATATTCACGGACAGCATGAGCATCAGTCGTTATTTCATATTAAAAAACATATGGAATTGTTGGATGATTATGCAAAAACAGATTTAATCGCTGTTAAAAATAGGATTCAGGAGCAGTATGGGATCTATAAGGGACTAAAAGAAGAATCGGAACAGACGAATCTTGATCAGGCGGAGCAAAGCAGACAATTGTCCCTGGCACAATTTGAATGGGAAGAAATAGATAATGCCGGTCTTGTGATAGGGGAAGACGAGATTCTGGAAACCAAATACCATAAGCTGATCCATGGAAAAAGAATCATAGAGGCTTGTTCTGCTATCAATGGATACATGAATACGGATGAGGAAGCAGGAAACGAAAGTGCCGGTGAATTGATAGGACGTGCAAGCAAAGAGCTGAATACGGTACTGGCTTATGATGATGCACTGATACCGATGGAGGAGTCTTTGCATACGATAGAAGATCTGGTGCATGATTTTAACAGAAGCGTGACAGACTATATGTCAGAGCTTCAGTATGATGCACAGATATGGACGGAAACAGAGGAACGATTGGATCTTTTGAACCGTCTTAAATCTAAATATGGCAATCAGATAGAGGAAATCCTTCTGTACAAAAAGAAACAGGAAGATGCGATTACAAGACTACAGGATTATGAGGCCTATCGGGATGGTTTGCGGCAGAGATTAGAAGAGTCGGAACAAAAGCTTCGATCCCTATGTGAAAAAGCCAGTGTGATTCGAGAACGTTATGCAAAGAAGCTATCACAGGAGATGACACAGGCTTTACTTGATCTTAATTTTTTGACGGTACAATTTGAGATTCAAGTCAGACGGAAAGAGCAATATTCTATCTTGGGATATGATGAAGCGGAGTTCATGATATCCACCAACCCGGGGGAACCGTTGAAACCACTTAGCGAAGTGGCGAGTGGTGGTGAGTTATCCCGTATTATGCTGGCACTTAAAACAGTACTTGCGGATAAGGATTCGATACCTTCCCTTATTTTTGATGAGATTGATGCAGGTATCAGCGGTAAGACGGCGTGGAAGGTATCTGAAAAACTGGCAAAACTGTCTTGTAATCATCAGGTTATCTGTATTACACATTTGCCGCAGATCGCAGCGATGGCAGATAGTCATTATGTGATTACCAAAAACTCCTTAGAGGGGATTACGCAGACTTGTATCAAAGAGATTAAGGACGAGGATGTGATTGAAGAACTGGCCAGATTATTGGGCGGGGAACAGATTACGCAGGCCGCGTTAGGAAATGCTGCGGAACTTAAAAAAATGGCAACAGATAACAAAAATAAATTCAAATAATATCTCATATTTATCACATACTAAGAAGAACATAGATTGCATATGTTCTTTTTTGTATGGGGGTGATAGAAAATGGAGAAAAATAGTAAACGATGGAAAAGATATCAATATATGCTATGTATTTTATTGCTGACAGGGCTATTAGCGATTCCGGTTCTATTATATTATGAAATATACAGCAGAGTTCCGGGTAATATTATGCTGCGTTCCGGTTTGGAACAAAGATTAGATTTTGAGGTGCCGGTCAGTGGAGAACTCTATAGAGAAGATGCGATTCCGGCTATCAGTGTACCGATACAATTGAATAAGCCGGTTACTATTTTGGCAGGACCCAGCGAACAGTATAAGATGAATCTACGCTTGTTTGGTATGATTCCTCTTAAACACGTGGATGTTCAGGTGATAGAAGACAGGACTTTAATACCGGCGGGTATCCCGATTGGTATCTACGTTAAAACAGAAGGCGTTCTGGTAATTGGAACCGGAAAATTTAAAGGGATAGATGGATTATGGCAGGAACCGGCTGTGCCTGTATTGCAGGCAGGAGATTATATCGAGGCGATAGATGGAGTTTCGGTATATGGAAAAAGGGATTTTGTGAATCGGATGAAAGACTGCAAAGGGGAAGAAGTCATATTAACGGTAAATCGAAATCAGGAAGAGATACCGATTCGTTTACAGCCGGCAGCCAATGAAATGGGAGAATATAAGGCGGGGATTTGGATCAGGGACAGTGCACAGGGAATCGGGACTCTGACCTATCTTGACAGTCAGGGACGATTTGGAGCTTTGGGGCATGGCATTAATGACATGGATACCTCATCACTGATGTCTTTAGAATATGGCACTTTATATCAGACGAAGATTCTGTCTGTAAACAAAGGCGAGAATGGAAAACCGGGAGAGCTAACCGGAGTCATCCAATATATGGATGAGAATATTTTGGGGGAGATTGCAGCCAACACTACAGAGGGCATCTTTGGGATATGTAATGAACAATTGGCACAAATGGTGCAGACAACAGCACTGCCAATTGGATTAAAGCAGGAGATAGAGATAGGCCCGGCACAGATCTTATGTACCATAGATGGGCAGACCCAGAGCTATCAGGTGGCAATCAATAAAGTGGATTATGTAACCTCCAGTGTGAATAGAGGGATTTTATTAGAGGTGACAGATCCTCGTTTATTGTCTGAAACAGGTGGTATCGTGCAGGGCATGAGTGGAAGTCCCATTATCCAGAATGGTAAAATCATCGGTGCAGTGACCCATGTGCTGGTACAGGATTCTACAAAAGGATACGGTGTTTTTATAGAAAATATGTTAGAATCTATGAACCAAATGACAAATTAAGGATATTTGAGGTGATATTTGCGATGCCTTAGTGTTGCAACATAAAAAGACAAACAGGTATAATTGGAAAAGCGAGAATTGGAATTTTATGGATTGTTAAAGCGTATCATTTCGAGGAAAGCAATAAAATCATGAATGGAGGATTATTATGCAGCAACTTGATGTAGTAGCGACAAAAGATAACGAGCAAATGTTTAAAATACTAACTGATTTACTCAGTAAAGATAAAGAATTTCAGATTATGATTACCGTACCATCTACGAAAAAAGAGATGCCCAGGTCTTACGAACAGAAAACGGAAACAACCATGGTCAGCGCCATCAAGCGGGATTTGGAAAAAGATGTCACAGATATGATACATGAAATAGGGGTGCCGGCACATATTAAGGGGTATCAATACCTAAGAGAGGCGATTATGATGTCGGTAAATGACATTGAGATGCTCAATTCCATTACCAAATTGCTCTATCCTTCGATTGCAAAGAGATTTGATACAACGCCGAGCAGAGTAGAGCGAGCGATTCGACATGCCATCGAGGTAGCATGGAGCAGAGGTAAGATGGAGACACTGGATGCACTGTTTGGCTATACCATTAATACGGGAAAGGGAAAACCTACCAATTCAGAATTCATCGCATTGATTGCAGATAAGATAAGACTGCTGTATCGAGACTAATATATCTAAATTAGTATCTACAGGAAATAAAATTATTCTTTGTCATATAGGTAAAAATGATGTATACTAAAAGCAATGATTCTGATTGAGATGGAGGATTGAGGATGAAGAATATATTATTTGTGGCTTCAGAGGGAGTTCCTTTTATTAAAACAGGTGGTCTTGCAGATGTGGTTGGATCATTACCTAAGTGCATTGATAAAGAATATTTTGATGTTAGGGTGATGCTTCCTAAATATACCTGTATTCCGCAGAAGTGGAAAGATCAAATGAAGTATAAGACACATTTTTATATGGATTTCCATTGGACCAACGAATACGTAGGTATTTTAGAAGCAGTGGTAGACGGAGTTACTTATTATTTTATCGATAATGAGTCTTTCTTTAAAGGAAATAAGCCATACAGCAGTGATATCTATGAAGATATTATGAAGTTTGCATTCTTTTCCAAAGCGGCATTATCGGCATTGCCGGTCATTGATTTCAAACCGGAGGTAGTGCATTGCCATGACTGGCAGACAGCATTGATCCCGGTATATTTGAAAGAACGTTTCCACGAAGGAGATTTTTTCAAAGAGATGAAGTCAGTTATGACGATACATAACCTAAAGTTCCAAGCAAAATGGGATGTAAAGGCCATGCAGGATATCACGGGATTGCCGAACTATTTCTTTACCCCTGATAAATTAGAAGCTTATAAGGACGCAAACTTATTAAAAGGCGGATTGGTCTATGCAGACGCCATTACTACCGTAAGTGAGACTTATGCAGAAGAGATTAAGACTTCTTTTTACGGAGAAGGCTTAGAGGGGCTCTTATCAGCCAGAGCAGGAGACTTGAGAGGTATCCTGAATGGCATCGATTATGAAGAGTATAATCCCGAGACGGATACGCAGTTAGCTTACCATTACAATGCGATTAATTTCCGTAAAGAGAAGATTAAGAATAAGCGTGCCCTACAGGAACAACTGGGACTGGAACAGGATGACAAAAAATTCATGGTAGGTATTGTATCAAGACTGACCGATCAAAAAGGGCTTGATCTCATTGCCTATATTATGGATGAGATGTGTCAGGATAATCTTCAGATTGTTATATTGGGAACAGGTGATGAGATCTATGAAAATATGTTCCGTCATTTCGACTGGAAATACAATAATAAGGTATCGGCCAATATCTACTATTCAGAGGAATTATCACATAAGATCTATGGTGCCTGTGATGCATTTTTGATGCCGTCTCTTTTTGAACCATGTGGATTAAGCCAGTTGATGGCACTTCGCTATGGAACGATTCCGATTGTCAGAGAGACAGGCGGTCTTAAGGATACGGTGGAAGCATATAATGAGTTCGAGAGCACGGGAACAGGATTTAGTTTTACCAACTATAATGCACACGAGATGCTATTTGCAGTCCGCTATGCGGAGAGAATCTACTATGATAAGAAGCGCGAATGGAATAAGATCGTAGACAGAGCTATGGCAGCAGACTTCTCCTGGACGGTATCAGCCCTCAAATATCAGATTATGTATGATTGGCTGATCGGATAATTTTACACTGTATTTTTTATAAGAATGGTGGTATAATCCGTTTATATGAAAAGAGAGGTGTGTTCAAATGGAAGGTATGATGTTTTTACTCTTAGGTGGTGGACTGCTACTCATCATTGTGGCAGCAGTAGTAGCGGCTATTTCTTCTGTAATATCAGCAGTAGCAGCTCTTAGAGATGATGAAGATGTATAAAAGAGTATAAGAACTGGTTTGCAACTTAAAAGGAGCGAATCAGTTCTTTTTTTAAAAGCTGAGAAAGCTTAAGATTTTATCCAAATGATCCGATATATAGGTATATAGTAAGTAATAATTGGTTATCAAGGATGTAGCCACAACAAGAATCATGGAGGATACTAAATATGTCAAACCCAATGAGCGTCGATAATGGAAAAGATGTTACAGCATTATTTAATAATCTAAGTATGGGCAATGCCAATACGCCACAAGGAGTGAATCTGGCAGATTATTCCAGTATTAAGAATGGCAGCTATAAAAAAGTTTTAAATGCTTATTATGCAAAGAATGCAAAGAGCGAAACGACAGATACAGAAAAGTCCCTGTCACGGCTTAAGACTTCTGCGGATTCTATGACAAAGGCAGCAGATGCTATCGTTAATTCCAAAACTTTATTTGAGAAGAAACTTATCAAAACAAAAGATGAGTTGACAGGCAAGGAAACGGAAGTAGAAGATTATGACAGAGAAGCAATCGGAAAAGCAATGAAGAACTTTGTCAAAGAATACAATTCCTTTATTGATTCCGCAGGAAAGAGCGATACCGGCAGCGTGCTGAAAAGAACACTCTGGTTGACTAATATGACAAAAGAACATGCGGATCTATTAGGCGAAGTGGGTATTTCAGTCGGTAAAGATAATAAATTAGAGATTGATGAGGGAGATCTTAAAAAAGCGAATATAACGACACTCAAGACACTTTTTCAGGGACATAACTCTTATGCAGATAAAGTTTCGGGAAAAGGAAATCAAATCAGCAATGATGCCGCTGCTGCAGCCGCTAAGATGCTAAAGACTTATTCGCAGCATGGTACTTTTCCAAAAGTAGAAGCCAGTGGGAAATTTTATGATAGTTCGCTTTGATTTTCAAACATCCAACACAAACAAACACGAAACAACAAAAATAAACTAAAAAAAGATGAATAAAGGTAGTCAAATCATTTAAATAGTGATATAATTATAATATCTGAGGGGCATCCGATAATCGCCTATATATTTTGGATGTCCTTTTTGTGATTAGTAGAAGGAGGAATAGAAAACATGGAGAAATGGGTGTACTTATTTGAAGAAGGTAATGCAGAAATGAAGAATCTACTAGGTGGTAAAGGTGCCAACTTAGCAGAGATGACGAATCTGGGATTACCGATTCCACAAGGATTTACGGTAACAACAGAGGCTTGTACGGATTATTACAAGAATGAGCAGAAGATTACAAACGAAATCCAAAAACAGATTTTTGATGCTTTACAGAAGTTAGAAGAGCAGCAGGGTAAGAAATTTGGAGATATTAAAAATCCACTACTGGTATCGGTACGTTCCGGTGCAAGAGCATCTATGCCGGGTATGATGGATACGATCTTAAATCTCGGATTGACAGATGTATCTGTGGAAGGATTTGCCAAGAAAACAGGAAACCCAAGATTTGCTTATGATTCATATAGAAGATTTATTCAGATGTTTTCAGATGTTGTTATGGAGATACCAAAATCTAAGTTTGAGAGAGTCTTAGACCAGATTAAGGCATCTAAAGGTGTAAAATTTGATACAGATCTGACAGCAGATGATATGAAAGATATCATCAATCAGTTTAAAGCTATTTACGTTGCGGAAAAAGGAACCGCATTTCCACAAGAACCAAGACAGCAATTAATGGAAGCTGTTAAGGCAGTATTTCGTTCTTGGGATAATCCACGTGCCATTATTTACCGTAGAATGAATGATATCCCGGGAGATTGGGGTACTGCAGTCAGTGTACAGGCTATGGTGTTTGGTAATATGGGTAATACCTCCGGAACAGGGGTGGCTTTCACAAGGAATCCATCAACCGGTGAAAAAGGTATCTATGGAGAATATCTGATTAATGCACAAGGCGAAGATGTCGTAGCAGGCATCAGAACACCGCAGCCTATCACCAAGCTAGCAGAAGATATGCCAAAATGTTACGAGCAGTTTATCCAGATAGCAGAGAAATTAGAGAAACATTATCGTGATATGCAGGATATGGAATTTACGATTGAAGATGAAAAACTATTCTTCTTACAGACACGTAATGGCAAGAGAACCGCTCCGGCAGCACTGCAGATTGCCTGTGATTTGGTAGATGAAAAGATGATTACACCGGAAGAGGCAGTTCTGAGAATCGATGCGAAATCATTAGATCAGTTGTTACATCCTACTTTTAATGCTAAGGCATTGAAAGAGGGTAAAGTCATTGGACAGGCATTGCCGGCATCTCCGGGAGCAGCAGCAGGTAAGGTCTATTTCACAGCAGCAGATACCAAAGCAGCCAAAGAAAGAGGATCAAGAGCCATTCTGGTTCGCCTTGAGACATCACCTGAGGATATCGAAGGCATGCATGCAGCAGAAGGTATCCTGACGGTTCGCGGCGGTATGACTTCTCATGCAGCAGTAGTTGCCAGAGGTATGGGAACTGCGTGTGTATCAGGATGCGGTGAGATCGTGATTGATGAACATCGTAAGGTATTTGAACTGGGTGGTGAGATTATCCATGAAGGAGATCATATCTCATTAGACGGTTCTACCGGTAAAATCTATTATGGAGATATTAAGACGGAAGAAGCAGAGATTAGCGGTAATTTCAGAAGAATCATGGCTTGGGCAGACCAATACAGAACACTTAAGATAAGAACCAATGCAGATACACCTGCGGATGCTGCCAATGCCATTAAGTTTGGAGCAGAAGGGATAGGCTTATGCCGTACAGAGCATATGTTCTTTGATCCTGAAAGGATCCCTAAGATTCGTCAGATGATTTTATCCAGAACAGCCGTTATTCGTGAGAAGGCTTTGAATGAACTGATTCCTTATCAGAAGGCTGACTTTAAGGGTATCTATGAGGTTATGGAAGGAAGACCGGTAACGATACGTTTCTTAGATCCGCCATTACATGAATTTGTACCTACAGAGCTTGAAGATCTCGAAGCGATGGCAGAGATGATGAACATGACTGTTGAGGAAGTAAAGAATGTATGTGATTCTCTGCATGAATTTAATCCGATGATGGGACATAGAGGCTGTCGATTGGCGGTTACTTATCCGGAGATTGCCAAAATGCAGACCAGGGCAGTGATAGAAGCGGCGATCGAAGTATCTAATGAGAAAGGATACAAAATCGTTCCGGAGATTATGATTCCGTTAGTTGGCGATAAAAAAGAATTGAAATTTGTAAAAGATGTAGTAGTTGAGACAGCAGAACAGGTTAAAAGGGAGTTCAGCTCTAAGATTACTTATAAGATTGGTACGATGATTGAGATACCAAGAGCTGCATTATTAGCAGATGAGATTGCGGAAGAAGCAGAATTCTTCTCCTTTGGAACCAATGATTTGACACAGATGACATTTGGATTCTCAAGAGATGATGTTGGTAAATTCTTAGATGAATATTACAAGGCTAAGATCTACGAATCAGATCCATTTGCCAGATTAGATCTCAACGGAGTAGGTCAACTCGTAGAGATGGCAGCGAAAAAAGGACGTGCAACCAAACCGGGTCTTAAACTCGGTATCTGTGGGGAGCATGGGGGAGATCCAAGCAGTGTGGAATTCTGCCATAAGATAGGTTTGGATTATGTATCCTGTTCTCCATTCCGTGTACCGATTGCCAGACTTGCAGCAGCACAGGCGGCTTTGAATCAAAAGTAGAAGAGAATAATAGAATCCCATCACTTGTAGAAATATGAGTGGTGGAATTTTTTTCTTTTACATTTAAAAATCAAGTTTGGATAAAACATATAGTGGAGAAGAACTACTATTATATATAAAAAATATTTTATATGGTAATTCAATTTGTTTGATGGTACAATTAGGCAGGTAATATAGTTGTAATATAGATATAGTAGGAGAACTATCACATGGAACATGTTGAGAGAATCAAGCAGATATTGTATGCATATGTGACAGCGGGTCTGATAGAAAGGGATGTGGATAAAGCAGTTGCTTACATGGTGGATGATGTCATCGGAGTAGGAATGGGTGAACAAGGCTTTGCTTCTTCCAAAGAAGCCCTCAGAACTATCATGCAGACAACTATGAAACAAGAGAAGCAAGCAGAGGAACAAGCAGAGTATCAGGCAGAGTATCAGGATGTAAAAGTAGTGCTGCACACAGAGATATCAGCCAGTGTTTATGCAAAAATAACCCTTAAAAAGATCTGTAAAGAACAGACCTCTTTGAGTCGGTTCATCCAACTACTCACACTGGTCTTTCGTGAGGGAGACTGGTATATTTGTGCTACTTATGCCATTCCGCAAGGTCTTACCGAAGAAAGTATTGAGACTTATCCCATGGCATTTGCTGACCAGACATTAAAACAACTGCGGGCAGAACTGCGTGACAGCACTTTTGAACTCATGAATGCCAGTTTGTCGGGCGGTATTTTTGGTGTTTATGTAGTAGATGGCAAATATCCACTTTATTTTTTGAATGATAGTGTGGCCAGGATGCTGGGATACTCCAAAGAAGAATTTGAGAATACGTTCAGAGAAGATCTTTCCGAGGTAATCTATCAGGAAGATAAAGAATATGTGAAGTATCATCTTGAACGGCGCATCCCGGAAGAGGAAGATTATACATTGCGATTTCGGCTGCGAAAAAAGGATGGTTCGCTGGTATGGATTATTGAACACGGTCGCCAGACGATAGACAAAGAAGGACGCAGGGTATTAATCAGCGTTGTGACTGATATTAGCGATATTGTAGAATTACAGAATAATCTGGAAGATAAGACAGCTTTGTTAGAGGAACAGGCAGATGAACTGACTGCACAGAACGAGGAATTACAGATGCAGAGTGATTCTATTGCAGAACAGGCGAGACGAATAGCTGTGAGTGAGGAACGGTTTCGTATTGCATTGCAAAACACGTCCAACATCATATTTGAGTATGACCTCATACATAATACCATCCTCTATACCGATCTTACGGATGGAGCGAAGGATATTGTAATCAGTCGTGAAGCAGCGGGGAATCATTTCCTTGCAGATGGGACATTGACAGAAGATTCTGTGCGTGAGATACAGCATATTCTGAATCAGATACAAGAGGGTGCACTTCAGAAAGATTGTATTGTGCAAGCGAAGAATATACAAGGTGAAGTGGGTTGGTATCGAATATCTCTGACAGGCATCCCGGACGAGCATGCGGTGGTAACACGGGCGGTTGGACTGATTGCCGATATTACCAGACAAAGAGAAGCAGAGATCGCCAATGAACAGGAAGAACAATATCATCAGGCTGTTTTAGCGGATGTGATGGCAACCTATACCATTAATTTCTCAAAAGATATCTTTGAGAGCTGTCAGGTACATGATGTAAGATGCGAGGAAGTACCGCCTAATACGCCATATCAGGCTTATATGGAACAGGTGTCTTTAAAAAGAATGAGCGAGCATGACCGCAGTGCTTTCTTAAACACATTAACCAAAGGCAGCGTACTGGATGCCTTTGAACAAGGGAAAAAAGAGCTGGAAGTAGAATATCAAGTATTGAATCCGGATGGTACCAATGTTTGGATGAAAGATATTCTGCGTTTACTAACAGACAGTACTACAAGAGAGAGAAAGGGTTATCTGTATGTGAAAAATGTAGATAATGATAAAAAGAAATCTCTTGCATTACAGCAGAAGGCAGAACGTGATTCCTTAACAGGAGTCTATAATAAGGGAGCCACTCAAAAATATATCAGCGAAAAATTAGCTACTCTGGATGGTATAAAAACAGGTGTTATGATGATTCTGGACATCGACCATTTTAAAAAAGTGAATGATACCTACGGACATCTCTTTGGAGATGAAGTTTTGCAGCAAATCGGAGATATACTTCGTAATTATGCACGTGCAACCGATATTGTAGGCAGAATAGGTGGAGATGAATTCTGCGCTTTCTTTAGAGGAATCAGAACACATCAAAGTGTGAAAGCACTGGCAAAAACCATCTGTAGTCAGGTAGAACAGATTCAGACGCCAATGCCGGGCGGGATAACGTTATCCTGCAGTATTGGGATTACAGTCTGTGATGGAGAACAAAAAACCTTTGAACAGGTATATAAAGAAGCAGATGATGCACTCTATGTTGTAAAAGGAGCAGGAAGAAACGGAACCGCATTTTACGAGGACGGTAAATAAAATACGCATGAAAAGCATGCAGAAGGAATGGAATAAAATGAGTAAAAAACCAACAGTATTAATGATTCTTGATGGATATGGATTAAATGATACACAAAAAGGAAATGCAGTGGCAGAAGCGAATACGCCGGTGATGGATGAATTGATGAAGACCTGTCCTTTTGTAAAAGGAGAGGCAAGTGGTATGGCAGTGGGACTTCCGGAAGGGCAAATGGGTAATTCGGAAGTAGGACATCTGAATATGGGTGCAGGACGTATCGTATATCAAGAACTGACCAGAATCACAAAAGAGATTAAAGACGGTACATTCTTTGAGAATCCGGCATTGTTAAAAGCGGTAGAAAATTGTAAGAAGCATGATTCCGCATTTCATTGCTATGGCTTAGTATCCGATGGCGGAGTACACAGTCATAATACGCATATCTATGCACTGCTTGAACTGGCTAAGAGACATAATCTAAAGAAAGTTTATGTACATTGTTTTCTGGATGGACGTGATACCCCACCGAAAAGTGGAAAAGAGTATGTGGAACAACTAGAAGAGCAAATGAAACAAATCGGTGTGGGTGAAGTCGCTTCCGTGATGGGACGTTATTATGCCATGGATCGAGATAATAATTATGACAGAGTGAAGCTGGCATATGATGCATTAACCGAAGGAAAAGGCAATACAGCTCTTTCCGGACCGGCAGGGATACAAGCTTCCTATGATGAAGATAAGACAGATGAGTTTGTATTACCAACTGTTGTTGTAAGAGATGGACAACCAATTGGTACGATTCATGACAAAGATTCCGTGGTTTTCTTTAATTTCAGACCGGATAGAGCAAGAGAGATTACCAGATGTTTTTGCGATAATGAGTTCAAAGGGTTTGACAGACCAAAACGCCTTGACCTTACTTATGTTTGCTTCTCGGATTATGACCCGACGATTCTCAATAAAGAAGTAGCATTCTTAAAGATAGCAGTAACCAATACGTTTGGAGAATGGTTAGCAGCCAATCATATGACGCAGGCCAGAATCGCAGAGACAGAGAAGTATGCACATGTTACGTTCTTCTTTAATGGTGGTGTAGAGAAGCCAAATGAAGGAGAAGATAGGATCCTGGTAAATTCTCCCAAGGTCGCAACCTATGATTTACAGCCTGAGATGAGTGCTTATCAGGTATGCGATAAACTGGTTGCAGCGATTACATCCGATCAATATGATGTGATTATTATTAATTTTGCCAATCCGGATATGGTAGGACATACCGGTGTGGAAGCAGCGGCAATTAAAGCGATAGAAGTCATCGATGAATGTGTCGGCAGAGCAGTTACAGCGATTAAATCGGTTGACGGAACGATGTTTATCTGTGCAGATCATGGCAATGCAGAACAACTGATTGATTATGAGACAGGTGCTCCTTTTACCGCACATACAACCAATGAAGTACCTTTTATCTTGGTAAATTATGATGCAGCTTATACGTTAAGAGAGGGCGGATGCTTAGCAGATATTATACCGACCCTGATTCAGATCATGGGCAAGGAACAGCCGGTAGAGATGACAGGAAAATCCCTCTTACTAAAAAAATAATCAAAGCAGGACAACATACAACCCTCGGAGGATGATTCCGGAGGGTTGTATTTTATTGTGAAAAAGAGAACGAATAAAATGGATAGAAAAGTAGATACTATAAAAAAATGATATAAAATAAAAGAGCGGAAAGAGCAGGGTGACAGGATGGAACTGAAGATTACGCAAGTACATGCAAGAGAGATATTGGATTCGAGGGGAAATCCGACAGTAGAGGCGGAGGTAACGGTAGAGGGATGTATCATAGGGAGAGCGTCAGTGCCGTCAGGTGCATCTACAGGACGTTTTGAAGCAGTGGAATTAAGGGATGGAGAAAAACGATATCAAGGACTGGGAGTACACAAAGCGGTTCAGCATGTCAATACGACATTAAGAGACGTTCTATTGGGACAGAATGTGCTGCAGCAAGGGATACTCGACCATCTCCTCCTAGAAGCAGATGGAACAGAGAATAAGAGCAATCTGGGAGCGAATGCTATGCTAAGTGTGTCTATGGCATGTGCAAGAGCAGCAGCAGAAGCTTTGGAGTTACCGCTCTATCAATATTTAGGTGGTATCTTAACCAGAGAATTACCGGTTCCGATGATGAATATCTTAAATGGTGGAAGACATGCGGATAACACAGTAGATTTACAGGAATTTATGATTATGCCTGTTAAAGCAACAAAATTCTCAGAGGGATTACGTATCTGTGCAGAAATCTACCATCATTTAAAGAAGATATGTCAGGAAAGAGGGTTATCGACGGCAGTCGGTGATGAAGGAGGATTTGCACCAAACTTAGGGAATGCAAAAGAAGTATTACAATTAATCGTGGAGGCGATTCGGGCAAGCGGTTATATACCGGGTGAAGAGATTAAGATAGCAATAGATGCGGCGGCAAGTGAATTATACAGAGAGGAATCCGGTATCTATTATTTTCCGGGAGAAAGTAAGATGGCACGAGAAGAAATCAACAGAGATGCGGCACAGATGGTCACTTATTATGAAGAACTGGTAGAAGAATTTCCCATTATATCCATTGAAGATGGTCTGTTTGAAGATGATTGGGAGGGCTGGCAGCTATTGACCAAGCGACTAGGTGATAAGATACAGTTAGTAGGCGATGATTTATTTGTAACCAATACCAAGAGACTCGGTGCCGGTATCCGATTAGGGGCAGCCAATGCCATCCTCATCAAAATCAATCAGATCGGGACATTAACAGAAGCTTTTGAAGCGATTGATATGGCACAAAAGCATGGATATCGTACGATTATCTCGCATCGTTCCGGAGAAACAGAAGATACGATGATCGCAGATATCGCAGTTGCTGTGAATGCAGGGCAGATTAAGACCGGAGCACCCTGCCGGTCAGAACGCGTAGCAAAATACAATAGATTGCTTAGAATTGAAGAAGAACTTCAAGATACTGCCTGCTATGGACAAATAATAAATAATATTTGACAAATAATAAATAATATTTGACAAATAATAAATAATATTTGACAACTAATTTGAAAAACAGGTTGATAATGAGAGACTTATGTGCTACAATAAATCTTGCTTTGATTCAAGACATGCAAAGCACGTAGGTGTTATATCCGGGAGGTGCAGAAAAGTGGGAATTTTAAGACTTGTTTTAACGATTATATTTATAGTGGTATGTTTACTATTAACTATATTAGTATTAATGCAAGAAGGTAAATCAGCAGGACTTGGAGCCATCAGTGGATTGGCCGAGACATACTGGGGTAAGAACAAAGGACGGTCTAAAGAAGGATTGTTCATTAAGATTACAACAGGGTTAGCTGTTTCCTTTATCTTGTTGGCGGTCGTTCTTAATATTACAAGATTTTAGAACATGACTTAAAACACTCTTGCAGAAGAGTGTTTTTTTATTGAAAGCATGAGAATCGTCATGCAAGGGAGTAAAGGAATGAAAAAAGAACTAAGAGAAGAAAGAAAGAAGAAATTACGTGACTGTATGGCAGATCCGCAATATGTTCCCATGAAAGGGAAGGAATTGATGATTCTGTTGGAGGTACCGAAGAAAGAAAGAGAAGAATGCAGGATCTTACTAGAAGAATTAATAGCATCTGGGCAGGTCGCTATCAGTAAAAAGGGAAAATATAGAATCGCCGAACAGACAAAAGATGCTAAACGATCCAAACAAGCAGTAGAAGAACCTATTACGGGACGTTTTATCAGTCATGCAAAGGGCTTTGGATTTGTAGAGGTGGAAGATAGGGAAGAGGATTTATTTATTCCGGAAGGTAAGAGCGGGGATGCTTTTCACGGAGATACCGTGCAGGTTAAACTATTAGATAATCCCAAGGGAAAAAGGCAGGAAGCTGTTGTTACCAGAGTGCTGGAACACAGTATTAAGACAGTCGTAGGTACTTATGAGCAGAATAAGAACTTTGGTTTTGTTAAGGCTGATAATACGAAGATCGCCAATGATATCTTTGTGAGCAGAGAACGTTCTAAAGGAGCGGTTGATGGACATAAAGTAGTAGTAGAGATTACAGACTACGGAACCAATGGAAAGAAACCGGAAGGAAAAATCATCGAGATCTTAGGGCATATTGATGACCCCGGAGTCGATATTATGTCGATCGTAAAAGCGTTTGATTTACCGGTTGAATTTGACGAAAAAGTGAAACGTCAAGTAGAACGGGTATCCGATACCGTCAGTGACGCTGATAAAGCGGGACGTCTCGATCTGCGTGAGATGCAGATGGTAACCATAGATGGAGAAGATGCCAAGGATCTGGATGATGCAGTCAGTGTATCGATGGAAGGCGATTGCTATCAGCTAGGAGTCCATATCGCAGATGTATCTAATTATGTGCAATATAACTCAGCTCTTGACAGAGAAGCACTGGAACGTGGAACCAGTGTCTATCTGGTAGACCGTGTCATACCGATGCTGCCACATCAATTATCAAATGGTATCTGTTCCCTCAATGAAGGGGTGGATCGACTGGCACTAAGCTGTATGATGACGATTGACATGAGCGGCGAGGTCATAGATTACAAAATCGCAGAGACTGTCATCTGTGTAGACAGAAGAATGAGTTATACCGCAGTTTCAAAGATATTAGAAGAGGAAGATGCAGATACCATTGCAGAATATGAATCCCTGGTGCCGATGTTCAGGGAGATGGAGAAATTAGCTTTGATTTTGCGTAGAAATCGCAAGAAGAGGGGTTCTATTGACTTTGATTTTCCGGAGAGTAAAATCATCTTGGATCAGGATGGACACCCTATAGATATTAAACCGTACGATCGCAATATTGCGACAAAGATCATTGAAGATTTTATGCTGATTGCCAATGAAACGGTGGCAAAACATTATTGCAAGCTGGAGATTCCATTTGTATACAGAACACATGAGCAACCGGATCCGGAAAGAATCAAGACCTTAAGTCTATTCATCAGTAATTTTGGATATTCTATTAAGACGGTGCAGGAAGAAGTACATCCAAAAGAATTGCAGAGGTTATTGTCAAAGATAGATGGCACACCGGAAGAACCATTGATTAGCAGATTGACACTTCGCAGCATGCGGCAGGCCAGATATACGACGGAATGCACAGGACACTTTGGCTTGGCATGTGAATACTATTGTCATTTCACATCACCTATCAGACGGTATCCGGATCTGCAGATTCATAGAATCATCAAAGAGCAGCTTCGTGGATTACTAAATCAGGAAAAACTGGACAAATACCGCGTTGGGCTTGCAGAAGTAGCAAAACATGCATCGGAGACCGAAAGACGTGCGGATGAAGCAGAACGTGAAACAGATAAACTGAAAAAAGTAGAATTTATGGAAAGCAAGATTGGCACAATCTATGAAGGCGTTATCTCAGGAATCACGAAATGGGGTATGTATGTAGAGCTACCAAACACAGTAGAGGGCATGATACGAGTCTCAGATCTGCCGGGAGATTATTTTAACTACGATGAGAATACCTATGAGATGGTTGGTCAAGGAACGGGGAAAACCTATAAACTGGGTGAGAAGATTCGGGTACAATTACATGCGGCGGATAAGATAGCACGCACGATTGATTTTGTAATACCGGAGGAAGAATAAGTAAAAGAGGTGCAGGTATGGCAAGAGAAGGCATGAAATTAGTTGCCAATAATAAAAAAGCATATCACGAATATTTTATAGAAGAGAAATATGAAACAGGGATTGTGCTGCACGGAACAGAGGTAAAATCTTTACGCCTTGGGAAGTGCAGTATTAAAGAAGCTTTTATCAAGATTGAGCAAGGGGAAGTATTTATCTATGGGATGCATATTAGTCCATATGAAAAAGGAAATATCTTTAACAAAGATCCTTTGCGGGTGCGAAAGCTCTTGCTGCATACTTATGAGATTCATAAATTGACGGGCAGATTGGCAGAACAGGGATATACACTAGTACCTCTTCAGGTCTATTTTAAAGATGGACGCAGTAAGATGGAAATAGGACTTGCCAAAGGTAAGAAACTCTATGATAAGAGACAGGATATCGCCAAAAAAGACCAACGAAGGGAAGCAGAGAAACAATTCAAGGTTAAGAATCTATCATAAAATAGTGATTGACCGATATCTAAGAATGCAATATACTATATATATGGGGTAGTTAAGGTTTCGACGGGGATTTTGAAGCTGGAGAAGCAAGCCGATGCGATTCGTTAAACGCAAAATAAATTTAAACGCTGAAGATAATTTAGCTTACGCTGCCTAGTGGCAGCTGCCTTACTCAATTCACCTACACATTGAACTAAGGTATCGACTTTGTAGGAAACGACATATGCAAAGCTTTGAGCATGTGGACGTAATATGAAGCTACTGAACGTATTCGGGAGTTGATGACTGGATACGGGATGGAAGGGGGAGTTGCAATATACTCCCGAAAGCATCAACTAAGCTTGTAGAAGTACGGGGGATGGGTTTTCGGACACGGGTTCGACTCCCGTCTACTCCATCCAAAAAGCACCGCATTTGCGGTGCTTTTTATAGAAAGAGGTGTTACCATGAAAAATCGTTACCAGATGACAACAGAAGACAACATATTTTTTGCAAAAAGAATTATAGTAGATTCAATTTATCAGCAGGCAAATCTAGAAGGAATCGCAGTAACTTTTGCTCAAACACAGGATATTTTAAATAACATAAATGTGGATTCTCTAGCTCCAAATGAAATTAGTAAAGTATGCTGCTTAAGAGATGGGTGGCAATACCTATTTGATAATCTGAACAAGGAATTGAGTCTGATTTTTCTGGAAGAAATCCATGAATTAATTGCCAGATTTGACGTTCCATATCAGAATCTTGGAAAATGGAGAAGTGACGATGTAATCATCAGCGGTACCAGATGGCGCCCTGAACTGCCGAATCCGGAAGATATATTAAAAACGATGAATGAAATAGATAAATGTGAAAATGAAACAGAGAGAGCCATTAAAATGGGATTATGGATTATGCGATGCCAGCCATTTAAGGATGGGAATAAAAGAGTAGGCAGCTTTGTGACGAATAAGATCTTGATTGAAAATGGAGTTGGAATTTTTAATGTTCCTGTGAAATTAGATGGTATATTCAAGCAGATGTTGGTAGATTATTATGAATCTAATGATAGTACAGAATTATCAGAGTGGATATGGAAGAATTGCTTAGATGGGACGAATGAGATGTAATATAATGAACGTATCTGGTTTGTAACTAAGGTAGAGAATATGGAATATTGGGTGATTTACCAGTGAAAGATAATGCTATGACAGTAATTGAAACAGAAGGCGGATTATAAATATGGAAAAAAATTTATTAGAATATGAATTACCTGATTTCTTAAGAGATAGTATAGATATGTACGAAAAAAATAAAGATAGCTCTCTGTGGGATTGCTATTACTGTGAGCTGCAAAGCAATATTAATATAGCAGAAACAGAAGATCTCATATCAGAGGAACAGGCATGGTATCTTAGAAATGAGTATTTGAAAATAAAAAAAGAGTCGGAGATATAACGTGGAGCTTATTGATTATTCTTTTAAGTTAGCAAGGGAGAAATAAGGAGAGATAAAATGACCGTTGTAAACTATATTAATGCATCGCTTGAAATATGGGGATGCGTCATGTCGGTTGTTGTGGCACTGTGCATGGTTCTTTCAAAACGGCCAAGAGAACGAAGCGACCATGTTTACCTTTCCTGCCTCGCCTGTAATGCGGGCGTACTGCTGTTTGATGTTCTGGCGTTGTTTTTTCGGGGCCATCCCGGAGTGCTTTGCTGGTGGGGTGTTCGGGTGTCTAACTACCTCGCCTATTCGTTCGGTGCAGGACTACTGATTAGCTTTTCCGGCTATTTAACAGAGTTTTTAGGCGCACGGGAACCGGTGTCCCGCCGTCCGCTACATATGATCCGTGTAGTCAGTGTGCTCTATCTGCTGCTCATTGTGCTCACGCAATTTTACCCGATCGTTTACTATATCGACGCACAGAATGTGTACCATCGCGCAGATTTGTTCTGGCTCTCGCAGATTTCCGGAATAGCAGGACTCCTGCTCAATGGCTTCCTGCTGATTCGTCACCGCCACTGTTTGCGGAAACACGAGATGGTGGCACTGTGGGCCTATATCCTTCTTCCGACAGCGGCAATGTGCGTTCAGATATTTATCTATGGCCTTAGCCTGCTGAATCTGGCGAATACACTCTGCATTCTTGTTATTTTTCTATTTCTGCAAGCGGAGCAGGGGCGCATTTTTGCCCAGCGGGAAAGTCAGATGGCACAAAGCCACATGGCAATCCTGCTCAGTCAGATACAGCCACATTTTTTATACAACACGCTGACCGCCATCTGCGGACTGTGC
>JAVVVE010000001.1:0-177616 GCA_036652815.1 Lachnospiraceae bacterium | reverse complement strand
CGTCACGCTCTTGTTCCTTTTTATTATCAGCCATTTTCTTTTCCTCCGTTTTTTTATTGATATTTTTCGCCATTCGGCAAAGTGAATGACTGCTCAAAAGAAATATTCATTTTTAATTATAGACAGAATAGTTGAAAATCACAATCCATTTATAACTGTATCGGAGCAGTTGAACTTCCAAGTAAGCTTTTTAGATTTGTTCTAAGATGTTTTCATTTAAGAGAAAGTCAAATATTCCTATTGTTACAATACCTTGTTCGTCGGTACGAGGCTTGATATCATCCTTGACAACTACAATTTTTTTGAAAAAGTCTTTCAATTTTGTCAATGATTTTTTCTCTTGCACAATCTTTTCCGGTGAGGACATTTCGAAAGCAGATTGAATGTAATATTTCTTATCTCCTTTGTTTGCAATAAAATCTATTTCCAATAGCTTGCGTTCACGTTTTCCCAAAGCAGTTGATTCAAAAGCTTCTACAACTCCAACATCAATACGATATCCTCGACTTCTAAGCTCTGTATAGATTATATTTTCCATAATATGATTTTCTTCCTGCTGTCTAAAATTCAAGCGTGCATTTCGAAGTCCAATATCTTCAAAATAATATTTTGCAGGAGTATCTATATATTTTTTTCCTTTTACATCAAAACGCACTGATTTTTCAATGAGGAATGCCTCTGCTAAATAATCAAGATACAGTTTGATTGTTTTATCAGATAATATCTTTTGACTCATGCTTTTAAATGAGTTGGCAAGTTTAGTTGGATTTGTTAATGAACCGGTTGCTGATGCAACAATATCTACAAGAATGTCTAGTTCATCATCAGTCTTGATACTATTTCGGTCTTTGATATCTTTCAGATATATATTGTTAAAAAGTGATATTAAGTATTCTGCCTTTAATTCATCTGTTTTGCGAGAAAGAATAAGTGGAAGTCCCCCATAAGTGTAGAAATCTTTCCAAGCACTGGAAATAGTATCATAGGCAGTGCTGAATTCTGCAAAGGATAGAGGATATACACGGATTTCATCTCCACGACCTCTAAATTCTGTCAAAATATCACTGGAAAGGAACCTGGAATTGCTGCCGGTAACATAGATATCCAGGTTATCTATATGAAGGAGTCCGTTAATAAGATCGGTAAAGTTACTGGTCATCATCTGAATCTCATCAAGAAAAACATAATGCACATCGGTATCTTTAATATTGTCTTTAATATAATTGTAAAGCTTGATAGCATCTCTATACTCTATGTTTGCAATGTCATCTAAAGCTAAAGCAATGACGTGATCTTTTGCCACCCCCATAGATAAAAGCTTATTTTTGTAAAGATGAAATAGAAGATAGGATTTGCCACATCTTCTGATTCCTGTTATTACTTTTACGAGGCCATTTTCTTTGCGGTCTATCAGCTTGTTTAAATATCTATTTCTTACAATTTCCATAAGTTACCTCCGAAAAAAATAGTTTTGCACACTTTCTCGGAATTAGTATACCATGTAAATGTCTGCTTATGCAATCATAAATTCAATTGTGAATTACTTCTCCCGGAATGTTTTTATAAAAAATACATTTTCGGGTATAATAAGATTAACTTTGAAACTAATGATCAGTAATAAACAGCTAGAAAGAACAGCGAGGAGTAAACAAGTGAATGAAGATTTATACAAGGCATATGTTAAAATCTTAAAAAATGAATTAGTACCTGCACTTGGATGCACGGAACCGATTGCGATTGCCTATGCGACAGCGAAAGCCGGAAGCGTGCTGGGCTATTTTCCGGAATCTATTGAATTACGCTGCAGCGGTAATATTATTAAGAATGTAAAAGGCGTGACGGTACCTAATTCCGGTGGCTTAAGGGGCATCGAAGTAGCAGCCACACTTGGCGTGGTAGGCGGCGATGCCGACAAAGAGCTGGAAGTGCTTGAGTCCATCACGCAGAAGGATATTGAAAAGACAAAAGAACTTGTAGCTGCGGGATTCTGCAGTTGCACCTTGGAGGAAGGAGTTGAGAATCTCTATATTGTAGCCAAAGCTATCCATGGCAATCATTATGCAGAGGTTACGATTATTAACAGACATACGCTGATTACCAGAATCGAGAAAGACGGAGAAGTTTTATTTGAACATGCAGTATCAGAGCAGTCTCCGAATCATGTGGACAAGTCGTTGCTCAAGGTAAAAGATATCTTGGAATTTGCCGATTGCGTTCAGATCGAAGATATCAAAGAGGTACTGGATAACCAGATGACGATGAATACAGCCATTGCGGAGGAAGGTCTGAAGCATCCATATGGGGCACAAGTCGGTCGTACCCTTCTAGAAGTATATGGTGAGGATGTTAAGATTAGGGCAAGAGCCAAGGCTGCAGCGGGGTCAGACGCCAGGATGGGAGGATGCTCTCTCCCTGTAGTCATTAATTCGGGCAGTGGCAATCAGGGTATGACGGTTTCTTTACCGGTGATAGAATTTGCAAAAGAATTGGGTGTATCTAAAGATAAACTGTATAGGGCATTGGTGGTCAGTAATTTAGTAGCGATACATCAAAAAAAATATGTAGGCAGCCTTTCCGCATATTGTGGAGCAGTGAGTGCGGGATGTGGAAGTGGTGCGGGGATTACTTATCTCTATGGTGGAGGTTATGAAGAGGTATCCTTGACGATTGTCAATACAATTGCCAATGTGGGTGGCATCGTCTGCGATGGAGCAAAACCGTCGTGTGCTGCCAAGATAGCATCTTCCGTGGAAGCGGCCATTTTAGCTCATTTTCTGGGGCGGGAGCATAGGACTTTTCTGCCGGGTGAAGGGATAGTTAAGGAAGATGTAGAGAGTACCATCCGAAGCATGGGCTATATTGGCAGAGTGGGTATGAAAAATACAGATACGGAGATTCTAAATGTTATGATTGATAGAGTTAGCGTGGAAGATAATTAAAAGAATCTGAAGTGTGGGGGAGAAAGAGAGAATGGGGGATATATTTTTACGAGAATTTCTTATGATTAGTGACAGTAAAACCGTATTGTTTTTGGTCATATTAGGGATACTGTTCTATTTGATTCATGTATTGTATCACAAAAAACACATGGATTTTGCATTGGTGGTTATGATAGGAACCGGCATTGGACTTCTGCTGGGAATAGGGATTCAATGGGTGGCAGGATTTCCGGATGAACCGTTAGAGGTTCGATTTGTTCATGAAACAACCACCTGGTTCCAATTATTTGGCAATGGGTATATTGGCCTGATTAAGATGATAGTGGTTCCACTCGTTATGGTATCCATTATGCAGGTCATTATCAACATGGAAAAGGGTAAGAGTATGGGTGTCCTTGTAAAAAAGACACTGATTGTTACGATGTCTATGGTAGCGATTGCTGCGATTACGGGAATCACAATCGGTATCTTATTTGGTGTTGGCAAAGGCTCTGCTATTGTCAGTGATAAAACAGCAGAAGCCAAGGCGATTACGGATGTGGCAACGACGATTCGTAATTTGATCCCGGATAATATCGTGGGTGCTATGGTTGACAATAATATAATAGGTCTGGTTATTTTTTCCGCAGTCTTTGGTCTTGCTGCCTGGTGGGTCAATGTGGAATTTCCGGAACTTGCCAAGCCAATCTATGCGGGCATCAATGGACTTCATAAAGTGATGATCAATATGGCACTGCTGATTTTGGATTATATGCCATTTGCTGTGTTGGCACTACTTGCCAATACCATTGCACAAAGAGGTATTTCCAGTATCATAGATGTGGGTAAATTTATCCTTGCATTGTATGTAGCTGCGATTGTACAATTTATGATTCAGATTATTGCGGTTATGCTTTATGGAATCAATCCAATCTATTATTTAAAGAAATCCGTCACTACCCTAGTGCTGGCATTTACGTCAAGATCCAGTGTGGGATGCTTGCCGATGACGATAGAGACGCTCTCTAAAAAGTTAGGAGTGGATGAGGGGACTGCTAGCTTTGTGGCGGGATTTGGAACAACTGCAGGGATGCAGGGATGTGCCGGATTCTTTCCTTCCCTACTGATTATCTATGTATGCAATGTGACAGGGACTCCGATAGATTTGACGATGATTATTATGACTATTGTGGTAGTTACGATTGGGTCTCTTGGTATTGCCGGTATCCCGGGGACGGCAACGATGGCAGCGAGCGTAGGACTATCGGGAGTTGGGATGGCATCTTCTTTTCCGATGGTCAGCCCGATCTTGGCGATTGATCCGATCATTGATATGCCAAGAACGATGTTAAATGTATCCGGTTCGCTAACCAACGCACTGATGGTGGATAAATCACTTGGCAGTCTGAATATAGAAGCATATCAAAACATGACACTTGCGTCAACAAAAGGAGAACAATAATATGAAATATGAAGTGAAACCACAGAAGGTCTGTCCCAGTAAATTAACTTTTGATTTAGAAGGGGATATTGTTACCAATATAGAATTTACGGATGGCTGTAAAGGTAATCTCAAAGCCATCAGTAAACTATTGAATGGCATGAGTGTTTCAGAGATTGAAGCGTATTTGAAAGGGAATACGTGTGGTGGCAACGATACTTCCTGCGGAGATCAGTTAGCCAAAGCAGTGCGCGAAAAATATGAGGCATCTTTATAGTCAAATTTTTTTAAATTCTACTTGCATTCAAAAACAAAATCAGTTATACTACTTTAGTGCAATTAAGAAATCAAATTGCTCTTGGGCCATCGCCAAACGGTAAGGCAACGGACTCTGACTCCGTCATCTCAAGGTTCGAATCCTTGTGGCCCAGTTGACTGATACACCGCACCAAGGTGCATGAATAGGCGAATTAAGATGTTGTCATCTTTAATTCGTCTTTTTAGATTCTTATGGAAAGGATGGAGTTCTTTATGTACAGTATAGAGGGACGAGTGCGATACAGTGAGATCGATAAGACCGGCAAGTTGAGTTTACCGGCTGTCTTGGATTATTTTCAGGATTGCAGTACGTTTCATTCGGAAGATATCGGAGTCGGCATCACTTATTTAGAGAAGCTGCATTGTGCGTGGCTGATGTCAGCATGGCAGATCGTAGTAACACGTTATCCCCGGATGGGGGAACGGATTAAGATAGTGACATTTCCCTATGAGTTTAAGAATTTTTTGGGATTGCGTAACTTCTATATGGAAGACGAGGCAGGACAGCAGATTGCCTGTGCCAATTCGATATGGACTTATATGGATATGGAGGCCGGCCGCCCGGTTAGATTGCCACAAGAGATGCGGAATGCTTATGTATTATCCGATAGATTACCGATGGAATATGCACCCCGGAAGATTCCTATTCTTAAGGAGGGTGTGCGGCAGGAACCACTCGTCATCAAACGCCATCATCTTGATACCAACCATCATGTCAATAACGGACAATATCTTCGGATTGCCATGGACTATATCGGAGCAGATGCAGTGGTGAAGCAGATGCGGGCAGAATATAAGAAATCAGCAGTTTTAGGGGACATTATGATTCCGTCTTTGATTCAAGAGAAAGATATCGTAACCATCATCCTGTCACAGGACAATGGCGATATTTACGCAGTGATAGAACTAACGATGGCATGATGGACAAATCTAATAAGCATGCCTTATAACATAACGGAGGATAGAGATAGCGTATGATTCAATTAGGGATAACACAAGAACTATATATGGTAAAAAGAACGGACTTTGGCATTTACTTAGCAGAAGGACCTCGAGAAGATGCAGAGGATAAAGTGCTGTTGCCATTGAAACAGGTGCCGGCAGATATGCTGCTTGGCAATCAAATGTCTGTTTTTGTTTACAGAGATTCCAAAGACAGATTGATTGCAACGGTAAATACACCCAAGCTTCATTTGGGAGAGGTTGCTGAGCTTACGGTTGTAGAAGTAAATCAGGTGGGGGCATTTTTAGACTGGGGTTTAGAAAAAGACCTGCTGCTGCCGTTTCATGAACAAACAAAAAAAGTAGCTGCAGGAGATACCTGTCTGGCTGCACTTTATATTGACAAGAGTGGTAGGCTCTGTGCTACAATGAATGTGTACCCTTATTTAAAGACAGACAGTCCTTATCATAAGGATGACAGTGTGCAGGGATGTGTTTACGAGATGAGCCGAGAGTTTGGTGCATTTGTGGCTGTTGACAATGTGTATTCCGGTCTGATTCCGCAGAGAGAATTATATGGTACAGTGGAGATCGGAGATGTGATTACCGCCCGAGTGTCCGAAGTGAAAGAAGATGGTAAACTCGATTTAAGTATCAGAGATAAAGCATATCTTCAGATGGATACAGATGCAGCACTGGTAATGGAGGCGATGATAGCACGTGGAGGCGTACTTCCATTTACAGATAAGGCAGACCCTAGTCTGATTAAAGAAGAGCTACAGATGAGTAAGAACGGTTTTAAACGGGCAGTAGGGCGACTGCTGAAGGAAAACAAGATTCAGATTAACGAAAGTAATATTACTATCAAATAAAACAAGCGTTGCAGGAGCAACAGAAGGAGTCAGACATGAAAGTAAAACACATCACAAACATCGAAAAATTTTTTAAGGTAATTGACAGCTGTGCAGGAAAAGTAGAATTAGTAACAGGAGAAGGAGACAGACTGAATCTTAAATCAAAATTATCTCAATATGTATCACTTGCCAATATCTTCTCTGACGGAACGATTGAAGAATTAGAAGTAATTGCTTACGAACCGGAAGATATTAATAAATTAGTAGATTTTATGATGAATGACTAAAGGAAATAAATTTAGATAGGATAGAGATGACAGTAATGAAGGGTAAGACAATAGACTGGATGTTCTTGTGCATCATTTTGGTTAAACTGGTGGTTACAATCGGTGTCACCGTGTTGTTCATGATATCAAATGGGGCAATTACGCTTGCGATTGTTCCTAATTTGATTCTGAGCGAATTATTACTGGTAATACCGGCATTGATCTTTGTGGCTGCTACACGGACACGTTTGCGCGATGTAGTATCGTTTCGTAAGATTCAATTTAAAACGATTCTGATGATTATCGTATTGGTATACTTGTCTATGCCCCTTATTACCGTTATTAATGCCATTAGTATGATGTTTACGGAGAACGTGGTTGCAACCATCAGCACAGATATTCTGAAGATGCCGTTTTTAACCATGTTATTTTTAATGGGAATTTATGGGCCGGTTTGTGAAGAACTGGTTTTTAGAGGATTGATGTATACAGGCTATAAGAAGTCTGCCTCGATTTTGCAGGCGATGCTTTTGTCGGCATTATTGTTTGGACTGATGCATATGAACCTAAATCAGGCATTATATGCTTTTGTGATTGGCTGTATTCTGGTATTGCTTAAAGAAGCTACCGACAGCATATGGGCACCTATTATTTTTCATGTGGTATTTAATTCACATACGGTTATTCTCTTATATGTAACCGAACGGTGGATGCCAAATCTGCCATCGGAAGCAGTGCAGGAAGCTATGACCGGCAAGATGATGCTGATTACGATTAGTGTCTATATGGTCATTGCCATGATCACAACGGCTCTGGGGTGGTGTGTCCTTGTATGGATTGCCGAGCATGAGCACCGCACGCGTGATTTTGGAGAGATACAAAACGGGTTTACCGTTGGAAAACGTAAGACTCTGACTGCACCATTATTGATGAGCATTATCTTATGTGTAGCCTATATTGGATTTGATTTTTTACTTTCCCATCTCTAAATTACTTGTAAAAGTTCACAAATAATTCACAGATAGCCACATAATTTTGTTGAATTCGACTTTTTTGTTTGCTATAATATACCAATATCAGAGAAAGGGAAGGCCTATGAGGAAAATTAACTTATTAGGAATAGAACTGACTGATTTCACGTTGAAAGAATCCCTGAAATACGTCAATGAGTATCTGAATAATGGTGCATTAAATACAGTTTCTTTTATTTCCACGCAGACTTTGGTGCAGGCAGGAGAGAATGAAGAACAAAAGCTTTGGCTGGAATCTGTGGACATGACCATTTGTGATGAAACAGACATCCTCAAGGCTGCCGGATTTGCTACTCGTAATCGCATGAGAGAGGTGGAAGAGGGCGAGTTTGTGCATGAATTATTGCAACGGTTAGCAAGACGACACCTCAAGATATTTCTACTCTCAGACAGCACAAAACAGATGGAACAGCTGCAGCATGATCTTTATGCACAACAGGATGGCTTGTGCGTAGTAGGCGAATATATACTGGATGAATCCGCCGGCAGTGTAGATTCCTTGATTAATGAGATTAATGATGTGGTACCTAATGTGATTCTTTCCAGATTTCCGTATCCGCTTAATGAACAACTCATGTATGAGAATAAGCAGATGATGAACGCAGATATTTGGGTGGCATTACCGGCACACCCTTTGATTTCTACACATCGTGGTTTACGCAGATCTAAATTACTTAACGCTTTTTATAAGAAATTATTTGACCGAAAGATATCGCAATATCATGACCAAAAAGCAGAATAAGAATTTGTTATTCTGCTTTTTGTATAAAATGCATAATAAAACACGAAAAAGAACTAGATTATTTTGTTATAGTGTATTAAAATGAATAAGTATGAAGATTGCTGTGAACTTGTACAAAGATAAAGGGGCGGATAGGAAATGATATCAAATCAAATCTTACAAAATACGATTGATGGTATGAAAGCGATTGCAAGAGTCGAATTCGGTGTGATTGATACGGATGGTAAATCAATTGCAACAACGATGAAGGATACTTCTTACTTGGAGCTTGCAGTATTGGAATTTGCCAAATCACCGGCAGATAGCCAGGAAATACAAGGATTTCAATTCTTTAAGATATATGATGATACACAATTAGAATATATTCTGGCAGTGGGAGGTATCGGAGAGAATTCTTACGTGGTAGGTAAGATGGCTGCTTTCCAGATACAGGGTCTGCTGCTGGCTTACAAAGAGCGTTTTGATAAAGATAATTTTATTAAGAATCTCTTACTGGATAACTTATTGCTGGTGGATATCTATAGCCGCTCCAAAAAACTGCATATTCAAACTGACGCCAGACGCGTAGTGATGATAGTGGAGTCCGGTTTATCTAAAGATAATAACGTGATGGAGCTGGTTCGCATGAATCTAAGTGGTATGGGAGATTTTGTGACTGCCGTAGATGAGCGTAATGTTATCATAGTCAAAGAATTATCAGAGACGGAGAATGGCAAAGAAATCGAGAAAGCAGCGACTACCATTGAAACGTTACTATTTAAAGAGGGTATTTCAAATCCGCATATCTCATATGGCACGATTGTGAATGAGATTAAAGAGGTAAGTCGTTCTTATAAAGAAGCGAAGATGGCATTGGATGTCGGCAAGATTTTCTTCCGGGAGAGAGCGATTGTTGCATATAATGAATTGGGGATAGGACGTTTAATCTATCAGCTTCCGATTCCGTTATGCAAGATGTTTATTCAGGAGATTTTCGGAGGAAAGAGTCCGGATGAGTTTGATGAAGAAACATTAACGACGATCAATCGATTTTTTGAAAATAGTTTAAACGTATCAGAGACTTCCAGACAATTGTTTATTCATCGTAATACGCTGGTATACCGATTGGATAAGCTACAGAAGAGCACAGGACTGGATCTTCGCATCTTTGAGGATGCGATTACTTTTAAGATTGCGTTGATGGTAGTTAAATACATGAGGTATATGGAGACTTTTGAATATTAGAGTGAGATACTATGAAGGAGGAACGCGGTTGAAAACCAAGAACTATAAGAGACGTTCGGATAATAGAAAAAAAGATAATAATGAGATGATTATGCTGGAAGATGTCAGCAAATCATATTCAACGGGAGCACCGGCACTGAATGGTGTCAATCTACATATTAATCGAGGTGAATTTGTATTCATAGTAGGAGATAGTGGATCCGGGAAATCAACCTTAATCAAATTGCTTCTGCGTGAATTAACACCCACTTCGGGTAGGATCGTTGTGGCAGGACATGATGTAGAACAGCTCAAAAGAAGAAATGTGCCTAAGTTTAGGAGAAATATAGGGGTTGTATTTCAGGATTTCCGTTTGCTTAAGGATCGGAATGTCTATGAGAATGTTGCTTTTGCACAACGTATTATTCAGATGCCAACGAGCAAAATACGTCAGAATGTACCCAGTATGCTATCGACTGTGGGACTTGCCGGTAAATATAAAGCAAAACCAAAACAATTATCGGGTGGTGAGCAGCAAAGAGTAGCGCTCGCCAGAGCGTTGGTGAATCAGCCACCTGTATTATTGGCAGATGAACCTACTGGTAATCTTGACCCCAAGAATTCATGGGATATCATGAAATTATTAGAAGAGATTAACTTATCGGGAACTACTGTTTTGGTCGTGACTCATAATCGTGAAATTGTGAATGCTATGCAGAAGAGAGTTATTACCATGAAAAAAGGTGTCATTGTGAGTGATGAAGAAAAAGGTGGTTATATCGATGAGGATTAGTTCATTTTTCTATACATTTAAACAAGGTTTTATTAGTATTTTCAGAAACAAGTGGTTTTCTCTGGCCTCGATTGCGACCATTAGTGCCTGTCTATTCTTGTTCGGCTTATTCTATGCGATGCTGACGAACTTTCAACATATTGTGAAGACAGCCGAAGAGGGAGTATCGGTTACCGTATTCTTTGACGAGGGAGTGGATGACAACAGGATAGCAGAGATAGGGGATGTGATTGAAAAGAGAACAGAAGTCTCCAAGATTAATTTCATCTCAGCGGATGAGGCATGGGAATCGTTTCGCGGTGATTACTTTGGTGATTATGCGGATGGATTTACAGAGAATCCATTAGAAGGAAGCGACAGTTATGAGATTTATCTAAGAGATGTCTCGATGCAGAGTGCACTGGTTACTTATCTAGAATCAGTCGATGGCATACGTGAAGTCAATAAATCTGAGATTACAGCTAATATGCTGACAGGGGTCAACTCGCTGATTAGCTATGTGTCAGTCGGGATTATAGCTATTTTGCTTGCTGTATCAGTGTTCTTGATTAGCAATACGGTAACAATCGGTATCTCGGTTCGTAAAGAAGAGATCGAGATTATGAAATATATTGGAGCAACGGATTTCTTTGTAAGAGCTCCCTTTGTAGTGGAGGGTATTATTATTGGATTGATTGGCTCCATTATGCCGATTGGATTTATATACATCATGTATAATGATGTGGTGGAATATATTGCAACCAAGTTTCATGTTTTGACCAGCTTGTTGAACTTTTTACCGATAGATACTATTTTTGCCACCTTAGTACCGGTTTCTATGGGCATGGGAATCGGCATTGGCTTTCTGGGCAGCTTTATCACGGTTAGGAAACATCTACGGGTATAAGCTAATCACAAAGGGCATAGAATAAAGGATATCATCATGAGACAGATACGACTTTTTAACCATAGGAAGCAAAATACAGAATCCATACCACACAAACGCAGATACAGTTTTTTTTTGATTCTCTTTCTGCTTCTTTCCTGTATGCCATATTCTATTGCACATGCGGAGCTGACTTCGGATACGATTAAGCAAAAAGAAAAAGAGATCTCAGAAGTTAACAAAACAAAGCAGAACCTGCAATCCGGTTTGACAGATATTAAACAGGTACTGAAAGATTTAGAGACTTCAAAATCCAACTTAAACAGCTATGTGAAACAGTTGGATTCTACCTTGAATACGATTGAAGCAAAATTAGACTCCTTGAAAGAGCAAATCGATGCTAAACTGTTGGAGATTCAAGAGACCAAGATCGAACTGGCCAAAGCAGAGGCGAGATCCCGAGAACAGTATCAGTCTATGAAAGAACGGATTCGATTCCTCTATGAAAGAGGAAATACTTTTTATCTTGAGATTATGTTATCGGCAGATACGTTTGGAGATCTTTTAAATAAGGCGGATTATATAGAAAAGCTATCCGCATATGACAGAAAGAAATTAGATGAATTTAAAGCAACGGGAGATGCAATCGCCGCTTATAAGACAGAACTGGAAGAAGAACAGGAGATATTAGAGACAGCTCGGATAGCAGCTCAACAGGAACAGGAATCGATGAATACATTGATCTCATCTAAAGAGCAGGAGATTAATCTGTATGAATCAGATATCTCCAACAAAGAACAAGTTGTCGAACAGTATGAAGCAGAGATTGCAGCACAGAATGCAGAGCTGGCAGCATTAGAGAAAGCCGTTGCCGAGGAGAAGAAAAGGCTGGCTGAAGCTAATGGCAGTATACAGAAGTATGATGGCGGACAATTTGCTTTTCCGGCACCCTCCTATAAACGTATTTCAGATGACTATGGCTATAGAACGCACCCGATTCTTAAGATACAGCAGTTCCACAATGGAGTGGATTTAGCATCACCGAACGGTTCTCCTATCTTGGCAGCCTATGATGGCACCGTCGTGCAGGCAACGTATAGCAATACAATGGGTAACTACATTATGATAGATCATGGGGATGGATTATATACCATATATATGCATGCCTCGGCACTCTATGTGGAAAAGGGCTCAGTGGTAACCAAAGGACAGAAGATAGCAGCTGTTGGTTCTACCGGAAGATCTACGGGGCCTCATTTGCATTTTTCAGTTCGCTTGAATGGCAGTTATGTCAGCCCATGGAATTATCTTGGATAAGGATGGTAAATAAAATAAGATGGAACAACCGGAATTTGAAGAATCAGTGACACAGGATAAAAAGATAGATACTGGGATAGATACCCAGATAGATACCCAGATAGATACTAAGCATAAGAATACTGCCAATTATTGGAGAGGCTTGATTACCGGTCTGGCGATTGCCCTTATACTGATATGCGGAACTTATGTGGTGAGTCATTGGGTATCACATGGTGTGGTATCCAGTACCAATACAATCGGTACACAGGGAAGCAGAAATCAGAGCATCGTTAATCGTATGACGATGCAGAAACTCAAGGTATTGCAAGAGACGATTAAAGAATATTACGTAGAAGAGGTAGATGCAAAAACGCTGGAAGAGGGTGCCTATGCGGGGATTATAAAGGCACTGGGAGATCCTTATTCCGCTTATTATACGGCAAAAGAATGGGAAGATATCAAGAATCAAAGTAAAGGTGTCTATTTCGGCATCGGCGCAACAGTCGGTAAAGATATGGAGATGAATATGGTACGCATCCTTCAGGTAACACCGGGATCACCGGCAGAAGAGAGCGGTATGCGGGCAGACGATTACATCTACAAGGTAGGAGATACCTATGCCAAAGGCATGGAACTGGAAGATGTGATTGCACTGATCAAAGGCCCGGCGGATACCAAGGTCAGCGTTACGGTGTTACGTAAAAAGGAACCCGAACCCATCGTGTTTGAGATAACCAGACGAGAGATAGAGAATATTACTGTACATCATGAAACCTATAAAAAGGGAATCTCCTATATTCAGATTACGGAATTTGACGATGTGACACTGGATCAATTTACGGAAGCTTTGGCGATGGAGAAAGAGACCGGTATGAAGGGCTTAATCTTGGATTTACGCAACAATCTGGGAGGTAATTTAAACACGGTGACAGAGATTGCCAGAAAGATTCTTCCGGAGGGTATCATTGTTTATACCGAAGATAAATATGGAAAACGCGTAGAATATACCTGCGATGGTAAGAATGAATTAAAGATCCCTTTGGTCGTACTGGTAAATGAAAACAGTGCCAGTGCATCAGAGATTTTGGCGGGTGCCATTAAAGATCATGACAAGGGAACCCTGCTTGGCACCACTACTTATGGCAAAGGAGTAGTACAACGATTTATTAATCTAAGCGATGGTACGGTTGTAAAATTAACAGTCAGTCGGTACTTTACACCCAATGGAAATAATATCCACAAGATTGGGATTCAACCGAATGAAGAATTAGAACTGGATGCCGAGCGGTATTTGAAGAATGGATACGATAATCAATTGGAACGTGCCAAAAAGATAATAGAAGAACAGCTGTCATAAACAGAGCAACATACAGAGCAATATACAGAACAATATACAGAACAAACGTTTGCAAACCGCGTAAGAATATGCTATACTTTCTTACGCGGTAATTTCGTAATCTAAGGAGGATTGGGATGGATCATTTCAAACTGGTATCAGAATATCAGCCGACGGGCGATCAGCCACAGGCGATCCGAGAACTGGTAGATGGCTTTAAGGCGGGCAATCAATTTGAGACTCTGCTTGGAGTGACGGGTTCCGGTAAGACTTTTACAATGGCGAATGTCATTGAGCAGATGAATAAACCAACACTGATTATCGCGCATAATAAGACGCTGGCAGGGCAACTCTATAGTGAGTTCAAAGAATTTTTCCCGGAGAATGCAGTGGAATATTTTGTCAGCTATTATGACTACTATCAGCCGGAAGCTTATGTTCCGTCTACGGATACTTATATTGCAAAAGATTCTTCTATCAATGAGGAGATTGACAGGCTGCGCCTGTCGGCAACGGCATCCTTATCGGAACGAAGAGATGTGATCGTTATATCAAGTGTATCCTGTATCTATGGATTGGGCAGCCCTGATGATTACCAGGGGATGATTGTATCTCTGCGTCCCGGGATGTGCAAGGACAGAGATCAGGTACTTAGGGAGCTGATAGGGATTCAGTATAATCGCAGTGATCTGGATCTGGATCGTGGCAGCTTTCGAGTTCGTGGCGATGTGGTAGAAGTCTATCCGGCACAGGGGAGTGATTATTTGCTTCGCATTGAGTTCTTTGGCGATGAGATAGACCGCATTACAGAAGTCGAAGCGTTAACCGGCAAGCTTCATGCTACCTTGGAGCATATTTCTATTTTTCCGGCATCTCATTATGTTGTTCCACAGGAAAAGATTAATGCGGCATGCGTTGAGATAGAGAAGGAATTAGAAGAACGTATCCGCTATTATAAGCGGGAGGACAAGCTCTTAGAGGCACAGAGGATCTCAGAACGGACCAATTTTGACATTGAGATGCTTAGAGAGACGGGATTTTGTTCGGGAATAGAGAATTATTCCAAACATTTGAATGCGATGCCGACCGGTGCAACACCCCATACACTCATGGATTATTTTAAAGACGATTTTTTAATTATGATAGATGAATCACATATTACAGTACCACAGGTCAGAGGCATGCATGCAGGCGACCGTTCCAGAAAGACTACTTTGGTGGATTATGGATTTCGACTGCCCTCGGCCTTAGATAACAGACCTTTACAATTTTCTGAATTTGAAGATCATATCGATCAATTACTGTTTGTGTCGGCGACGCCTTCTGTTTATGAGAAAGAACATGAACTGCTGCGTGCAGAACAGATTATCAGACCGACGGGATTGTTAGACCCGGAGATTGCAGTGCGTCCGGTAGAGGGACAGATCGATGATCTGATTGGAGAGATTAAGAAGGAAACAGGCAGGCATCATAAAGTATTGGTGACGACACTTACCAAACGTATGGCAGAAGACCTGACCGATTATATGGCAGAAGTGGGGATCCGTATCAAGTACCTTCATTCCGACATTGATACACTGGAAAGAGCGGAGATTATCAGAGATATGCGTCTGGATGTATTCGATGTTCTGGTTGGGATTAACCTATTGCGAGAGGGACTTGATATACCGGAGATTGCCTTGGTGGCGATAATAGATGCAGATAAAGAGGGGTTCTTACGTTCGGCGACATCCCTGATACAGACGGTGGGACGTGCGGCGAGGAATTCCGATGGACATGTCATTATGTATGCGGATAGGATCACGGATTCTATGCGGATCGCATTGGATGAGACGAATCGAAGACGTAAGATACAACAGACGTATAATGAAGAACATGGGATTACACCGCAGACGATTCAGAAGGCGGTTCGAGATTTAATCAGTATCTCCAAGGTGATTGCCAAGGAAGAAGTGAAGTTTGAGAAAGATCCTGAATCTATGACGCAGGAAGAACTTGAAAAACTCATTGGAACGATTCAAAAGAAGATGAAGAAAGCAGCGGCAGATCTAAACTTTGAAGCAGCAGCAGAATTAAGAGATAAGATGGTACAGTTAAAGACTACCTTACACACTATGCAGCAGGAGTCATAAGAGCGATATCAGGCAGGAGGATACTACATGAATCAGTTACCTAAGATGCTTCCCAAACAAGAATACATCAAGATCAGAGGAGCCAATGAGCACAATCTAAAAAATATAGATGTAGATATACCACGCAATCAGTTTGTGGTTCTGACGGGACTGTCGGGATCCGGTAAATCTTCTTTGGCTTTTGATACCATCTATGCCGAAGGGCAGCGCAGATATATGGAATCGCTGTCTTCTTATGCAAGGCAATTTTTGGGGCAGATGGAGAAACCTAATGTTGAGAAGATAGAAGGACTGTCACCCGCTATTTCCATTGACCAGAAATCGACCAATCGCAATCCGCGCTCCACAGTCGGGACAGTAACGGAGATCTACGATTACTTTAGACTGCTCTATGCCAGGATCGGGATACCGCACTGCCCTAACTGCGGAAAAGAGATTAAAAAGCAGACGGTAGACCAGATGGTAGATCATATCATGAACCTAGAGAATGGAACCAAGATTCAACTATTGGCTCCGGTTGTTCGTGGCAGAAAAGGAGAACACAGCAAGATCTTTGACAGAGCCAAGAGAAGCGGTTATGTCAGAGTGCGTGTAGATGGTAACCTTTACGAATTAACAGAAGAGATACCACTGGATAAGAATGTCAAACATAATATTGAGATTATTGTGGATAGACTGGTTGTAAAAGAAGGGATTGAACGAAGACTGACGGATTCCATTGAAAATGTTTTGGAATTAGCAGATGGGTTGCTTCAGGTGGATATTATCGGGGCAGAACCGATTAACTTTAGCCAAAGTTTTTCGTGTCCGGATTGTAATATCAGCATTGATGAGATTGAACCAAGGAGTTTTTCTTTTAACAATCCTTTTGGAGCCTGTCCGGAATGTTTCGGATTGGGATATAAGATGGAATTTGATCCGCAGCTTCTGATTCCGGATACCGGTATCAGCATCGCCAAAGGAGCGATCGCTGCCATGGGATGGCAGTCCTGTACGGATACTTCTAGCTATACCTATGCGATCCTGTCAGCATTAAGCAAAGAATATAAGTTCAAATTAACCACTCCCTATGCTCAATTACCACAGGAGATACAGGATATGTTTATGTATGGCATAGGGAGTCGAGAGGTCAAAGTATACTATAAAGGACAGCGTGGAGAAGGTGTTTATGACGTTACCTTTGAAGGACTCATCAAGAACATGGAACGACGATACCGCGAAACAGCTTCGGATCTTATGAAACAGGAGTATGAGACTTTTATGCGTATTACACCGTGTAAAGAGTGTGGTGGAAGACGTTTGAAAAAGGGAGCATTGGCCGTTACAGTATGCGATAAAAATATCTATGAGGTAACATCGATGTCTATCGGAGTGCTGCATGAGTTTTTTGCTCATATGCAGTTAAATGCACAACAGGAGTTGATCGGAAAACAAGTCTTAAAAGAAATCAGAGCAAGAGTTGGATTCTTAATTGATGTAGGACTCGATTACCTGTCTTTATCCAGAGCGACCAGTACCTTATCGGGTGGAGAAGCACAGAGGATCCGACTGGCGACACAGATAGGCTCGGGATTGGTGGGAGTCTGCTATATTTTGGATGAACCGAGTATCGGACTGCACCAAAGAGATAACGATAAACTGTTAAAGACGCTATGCAATCTAAGAGATTTAGGTAATAGCTTATTGGTGGTGGAACATGATGAAGACACTATGCTTGCGGCGGATTATATTGTAGATATCGGGCCTGGTGCGGGAGAACATGGTGGAGAAGTGGTAGCAGTTGGCACAGCAGAGGAGATTATGCAGGTGCCCGCATCCATTACAGGACAGTATCTAAGCGGAGCCCTTAGGATACCGATTCCATCCAAACGTAAAAAACCAAACGGCTATCTAAAGATACGTGGAGCGGCAGAGAATAATCTTAAGAATATAGATGTGAAGATACCTCTTGGCATCATTACCTGTGTGACAGGAGTGTCAGGCTCGGGTAAGAGTTCGCTCATTAATGAAATCTTATATAAGCATCTGGCAAGAGATTTAAACAGAGCCAGACTGATACCGGGTAAACATGCGGGGATCGATGGGATAGAACAGTTGGATAAAGTCATTAACATCGATCAGTCTCCGATTGGCAGAACGCCGCGTTCTAATCCGGCGACTTATACAGGTGTATTTGATCAGATTCGAGACCTGTTTGCGGGAACGATGGATGCCAAAGCAAAGGGCTATAAAAAGGGAAGGTTTAGTTTTAACGTCAAGGGTGGCAGATGTGAAGCATGCAGTGGAGATGGGATTCTCAAAATAGAGATGCATTTCCTTCCGGATGTCTATGTTCCGTGCGAAGTATGTGGAGGAAAACGATATAACAGAGAGACCCTGGATGTCAGATATAAGGGGAAGAATATCTATGACGTGCTCGACATGACGGTAGAAGAAGCCATGCATTTCTTTGAGAATGTACCGTCAATCTATCGTAAGATATCGACGCTTTATGAGGTCGGATTGTCCTATATTCGCTTAGGACAACCTTCTACCACCTTGTCAGGCGGAGAGGCACAGCGCATTAAATTAGCCACTGAATTATCCAAAAGAAGTACAGGCAATACCATCTATATTCTGGATGAGCCTACTACCGGCTTACATTTTGCGGATGTTCATAAACTCACGACGATTTTACAGAAATTAGCAGAAGGCGGTAATACGATTGTTGTAATCGAACATAATCTGGATGTGATTAAAACAGCAGATTATATCATTGATATCGGCCCAGAGGGTGGAGATAGGGGTGGTACGGTCATCGCAGAAGGGACTCCGGAACAAGTCGCTAAGGTGAAAGGTTCTTATACGGGCTACTATATTGGGCAGATGCTTTGTAAAGATAAGCACTCATAGAGGTCAAGTCTTGCTATTAAGTTTTAAGTAAGAAGATCCGATAAAGTGAATAGAGGTCTTGTATTTTCATTAATTTTTTATGAATTTAGTGAAATCCCTTTGAAAAAACAGAGTTATGCGGTATAATATTTGCGTATGTTTGACAAAAGAAAACTTAACCATAGGTAAATAGATATTCCGTAGAAAGGGGATACACATTATGCAGTGTACAGATATAGGGATTGATTTAGGAACTGCCAGTATTTTAGTATATATCCGAGGAAAAGGGGTAGTTCTAAAAGAGCCATCAGTCGTAGCTTTTGATAGAGACACCAATAAGATAAGAGCCATCGGCGAAGAGGCACGCCTCATGCTGGGCAGAACACCCGGCAATATTGTAGCTGTCAGACCATTAAGACAGGGAGTTATCTCAGATTATACGGTTACAGAGAAGATGATGAAGTATTTTATTCAAAAAGCGATGGGGAAGAAAACGTTCCGTAAGCCGCGTATCTCTATCTGTGTACCGAGTGGTGTTACGGAAGTAGAGAAAAAAGCAGTTGAAGATGCTACTTATCAGGCAGGTGCAAGAGAAGTATCTGTGATTGAAGAACCGATTGCTGCTGCGATTGGAGCAGGGATTGATATTTCAAAACCATGTGGCAATATGATCGTTGATATTGGAGGAGGTACTTCTGATATTGCAGTTATTTCACTGGGCGGTACGGTAGTCAGCGCATCCATTAAGGTGGCGGGCGATGATTTTGATGAAGCACTTGTTCGTCATATGCGTAAGAAACATAATTTACTCATCGGTGAGAGAACAGCAGAAGATTTAAAGATTAAGATAGGTTCCTGTTATCATCGTGCTGAGGTGGATTATATGGATGTCAGAGGACGTAATCTGGTAACAGGTCTTCCTAAGACAGTGAAGGTATCTTCCGAAGAGACGGAAGAGGCACTCCGCGAGATTACTGCTCAGATTATAGAGTCTATCCATAGTGTATTAGAGAAAACCCCACCGGAATTAGCAGCAGATATCGCTGACAGAGGGATTGTATTAACAGGTGGCGGAAGCTTGCTGCGTGGATTAGAAGAATTGATTTCTTCCAAAACAGGGATTAATACGATCACGGCAGATGACCCGATGACAGCAGTGGCGATAGGAACAGGTAAATATGTAGAATTCCTTGCAGGATACAGAGACGATAATTAAGCGAGACGTCAGAGAGGAGCACATACTATGTTAAAAGGATTATATACAGCCTATACAGGGATGGTAAATGAACAGAATCGCATGGATGTGCTGACCAATAATCTGGCCAATTCTGCCACTACGGGATTTAAAAAAGAAGGTTCCACCAGTCAGACCTTTAAAGACGTGCTGGCATATAAGATTAAAGACAGTTCTGAGAATCCCAATCTGGCACGCAGAATCGGTATCAATACACCGGGTGTTAAGATAGGTGAGAATTATACAGATTACGAACAGGGTGCTTTTAAGATGACTAATAATCCACTGGACATTGCGATTGGTGGAGAAGGTTTTTTCAATATTGAATTTACCAACAAAGCAGGAGAGACATCGACAAAATACACCAGAGATGGTTCGTTTACCATGGATAAAGAGGGTTATGTAGTTACCAAAGATGGGGACTTTGTATTGGGTGCCGGAGGCAAGATTAAGCTGGATCCATTACAGGCAGTCGCAGTAGACCAGACAGGAGCCATTACACAGGCAGGCAAAAAAGTGGCACAACTGGAGATTACTGATTTTGAAGATTATGATTATTTAGAGCATTATGGTGAGAATATGTATCAGGCTGTTGAGGGAGCTACCATGAAAAAGAGTGATACCGTGGTCTTCGGTGGATATCTGGAGGCATCTAATGTACAGGTAGTTTCGGAGATGGTTGAGATGATGACAGTTACCAGAGCATATGAGAGCAGTCAGAGATTGATTCAGACGCATGACAGTACGCTGGATAAAACAGTGAATCAGATAGGCAGATTGTAGGATAGAAGGAGGCACTGAGTATGGTTAGATCACTTTGGTCGGCAGCAACCGGCATGATTGCACAACAGACAAATGTAGATACGATAGCCAATAACTTGGCAAATGTAAATACAACAGGTTATAAGACTGAGGTAGCAGAATTCAAGTCACTTCTATATCAAACGATGCAGACGAGGACTACTTCGGCGAATGGAGAGAAGAAACCGATCGGAGCACAGGTCGGACTGGGCGTTCGTAATTCTGCGATTACTTCCATCTTCAAAGAAGGTAATCTTTTGGCATCTGAGAGCCAGACAGCATATGCCATCGTAGGAGAAGGATTTTTTAGCGTAAGAGGGCAGGATGGCAAAGCTTATTACACTCGAAACGGTAACTTTAATCTATCGACAGGCACCAATGGATTAACCTTATGTAATTCAGATGGTCTTCCGGTATTAGATGCAACAGGGAAACCGATTACTTTTGCCAAAAATATTATTTCCAATAAGATTGTGATGACAGCGGACGGAGAGTTCTGTTACCCGGATGCCAAGAACCAATTACAGAAGATGGGTATTAAGATAGGGATATCGCAATTTATGAATCCGGCAGGGCTTGAAAAACGGGACAGCAGTCTGTATGCAGTGACAGAAGCCAGCGGTCTGGCACTGAATGAAGCAACCAATGCCAATGTGAGAAAGAGTAAATTACGCCAGGGCTACTTGGAAGGTTCTAATGTACAGGTTGCAGATGAGATGGTTAATCTAATCGTAGCGCAGCGTGCATATGAGATGAATTCCAAGGCGATACAAGCATCCGATGAGATGATGGGACAGGCCAACCAACTGAAACGATAAGATAAATCAGGAAAGGAATAGGTGATTCTTATGGAGATTAATGGATTGGGTATGCCAACTGATTACTCAAAGGCATCCGATGAAGAACTTATGGATGTGTGTAAACAATTTGAATCCTATTTCCTGGAGCAGGTATTTAAAGAGATGCAAAAGACTGTTCCCAAGTCAGACGAAGATTCTTCTTCGGCATCGTTAGTAGATTATTTTCAGGATATTACGATTCAAGAACTTACAGCACAATCAACGGAGACCAACAGTCTCGGGATCGCAAAGTCCTTATATGAACAGATGAAACGAAACTATGACTTATAGTTGAATAGCTTATGGCAGGGACTGCTGAATGGCAGTCTTTTTGCGTGTTAATAGGAGAATTAAGTGGAGACCATCAAAGGATATATTGAGCATGTCATATATCATAATGAAGAGAATGGATACACGGTATTTAATCTGACCGGGGAAGGGGAGGATATTACCTGTGTAGGTATTTTGAAGTCGGCGGAGCAAGGGGAAACTATGGAAGCCGAGGGAGAATATGCGGAACATGCTATCTATGGGAGCCAGTTTAAGATTAAGTCCTACAGAATCATACCACCGGAAGATGCGGCGAGTATGGAACGTTACCTGGGATCGGGTGCAGTGAAGGGGATCGGGGCAGCTACGGCCAGTAAGATCGTTAAGAGATTTGGAGATCTTACCTTTCGCATTATCGAGGAGGAACCGGAACGTCTGGCGGAGATTAAAGGGATCAGTGAACGCAAAGCAAGAGAAATAGCAGTACAGATGGAAGAGAAGAAAGAGATGCGTGAAGTCATGATCTTCATGCAAAAATATGGGATATCCAACACGCTGGCGATTAAGATCTACCATTACTACGGGATGAAGATCTATGGAGTTATGAAAGAGAATCCTTATAGGCTGACAGAAGATATTGGCGGGATTGGATTTCGAATCGCAGATGAGATCGCTTCCAAGATAGGGATTCACACAGATTCTGACTATAGAATTCGCAGTGCAGTCTTATATGTATTGCTGCAGGCCACGACAGGAGGCAACCTATATCTCCCGCAGGAACAATTACTGCACTTATCCGCAGACCTGTTAGAACTACAACCGGAACAGATAGAACCTCAGCTTCCCAACCTCATGATGGATAAGAAGATCATCATGAAAAAGAAAGAAGAAACCAATTATATTTATGCATATACCAATTATTATGCAGAACTAAATTGCGCCAGGATGTTACGCGACCTGAATCTATCAGTAGAAACAGATGCTGAGTACCTCCCGGCACAGGAAACACAGATTCTTCAGAAAATAGCAGCTTTAGAGGATGAATTAAACATACAGATGGATGCTCTTCAAAAGCAGGCCGTTTTGCAAAGTGTAGAACATGGTATCTTTATCTTATCGGGAGGACCGGGTACCGGGAAAACGACTACCATTAATATGATAATTCGCTATTTTGAAGCGGAGGGTATGAATATTTATTTGGCTGCACCTACGGGAAGAGCGGCTAAGAGGATGACGGAGACGACAGGATATGAGGCACGCACGATCCACAGATTATTAGAGATTAATGGTGCCATGAACAGAGATGATAAACAAGCGCTGAACTTTGAAAGAAATGAAGAGAACCCGATAGAAGCGGATATCATCATTATAGATGAGATGTCGATGGTTGATATATTCCTATTTCAGTCTTTGCTGCGTGCCATTGCGGTAGGCACCAGACTGATTATGGTAGGGGATGTAGATCAACTTCCATCGGTAGGACCGGGGCAGGTACTGAAAGATTTGATTGAAAGTCATTGCCTTCCTGTAGTTATCCTAAAGAAGATATTCAGGCAGGCTGAGGAAAGTGGTATCGTGGTCAATGCCCATCGTATCAATGAAGGACATTCTATCAGCTATGATAATAAGAGCCCCGATTTTTTCTTTCTGGAACGCAGTGATGTTAATGTAATCTATAAACATATGGTGCAATTAATCAGTGATAAACTTCCGCGATATGTCAATGCATCGCCTTATGATATCCAAGTGTTGACACCCATGCGAAAAGGCAGTCTGGGCGTTGAGACGCTGAATCATATTCTGCAGCAATATCTTAATCCACCGGATTCTGCCAAACAGGAATACCAATCAGGAGAAACGCTCTATAGGCAAGGCGATAAAGTGATGCAGATTAAAAATAATTATCAATTAGAGTGGGAGATTGTAAGTAAATATGGGATTCCCATAGATAAAGGGTTGGGTGTATTTAATGGAGATATGGGTATTATCTGCCAGATTAATGAATATGCACAGAATATTGTGGTAGAATATGAAGAACACAAACGTATTACTTATCCGTTTACCCTGTTAGAAGAATTAGAATTAGCTTATGCCATCACCATACATAAATCACAGGGAAGTGAATACCCGGCAGTTGTTATGCCGCTATTGACAGGACCTCGGATGTTACTGAATCGTAATCTTCTCTATACGGGAGTGACGCGGGCGAGAAACTGTGTTACGATACTGGGAAGCAGTCAAACGGTAGAGATGATGATACAGAATGAGAATGAACAGAAACGCTATAGCAGTCTCAAAGAACGGATGCAGGAATTGGAGAAAAGCTGCCTTGGTTCGGAGAATATGTGAAACAAAGAGAGATTATCTTAAAAGCAGGAGCCCATGTACTGGATTGGGTATTTCCAAGGAGATGCCCGGTCTGCAATAGGATCGTGAAACCACTGGGTGAAAAGATATGTGCAGAGTGCAAAGGGCAGTTGGATTATGTATTTGAACCAAAGTGCAAACGATGCGGAAAGCGATTGCAGCACACAGAACAAGAATATTGTTATGACTGTGTTACCAAAAAACACGATTATATACAAGGAGCAGCTCTTTATGAATATGCTTCGGTCAGGCAGGCGATTTACCGCTTTAAGTATGCAGGACAATGTGAATATGCAGATTTTTTTGGAGAAGAAATAGCTCTGTTTTTGGGTGACCAGATTAGACAATGGCAGGTAGAAGCTTTGATACCGGTTCCCTTGCACAAGAGCAGACAGCGACTGCGCGGATACAATCAGGCACAGCTATTAGCACAGGTTATCGGAGACAGACTGCAGATTCCGGTGCAAAACGATTTGGTGAAACGAGATAAGAAGACAACACCCCAAAAAGACCTAGATGAAACTGAAAGACATAAAAATGTGAAAAAGGCTTTTAAAATTTGCCGAAATGATGTAAAATTAAAGTCTGTGGTAGTAATTGATGATATCTACACAACAGGAAGTACGATTGATGCGATGACACATGTTTTAAATGAAGCAGGTGTGGACAAAGTGTATTTTATAGCACTTGCCATAGGGCAGGAGCTTTTGTAAGAGGAGGAAACAAGATGAATGTAAGAAATTGTAGAAAATGCGGTAAGATATTCAACTATGTGTCGGGACCGACCATTTGTCCTAAATGCAAGGAGAAGACAGAAGAGAAATTCCAAGAGGTTAAGAAGTTTGTACAGGATAATCGTGGTGCCGGTATCCCACAGATATCAGATGAGTGTGATGTTGAAATCTCTCAGATTCAGGCATGGATTCGTGAAGAAAGACTGTTCTTTGATTCGGATTCACCCATCGGTATTGAATGTGAAGGCTGTGGAACAATGATTAAGACGGGACGTTTTTGCGATAAATGCAAAAATGATATGGCAAAAGGATTTACTCCGGACGCACCAAAGAAAGAACCTGTTAAGAAGAAAGCGGATACAGCAACGAATCCTAAAATGCGCTTTTTATAGAATGTAAGAGGACTGGCAAGATGCTGAATGAAGAGAGAATTATCCTGATGACGCAGATAGCTTCCTATGAAGAAACGGAAGGGAAAAAGATGATTCCCGTTGGGCGCTATTTTAGGGGAGACTACGTTGGATTACAAGTGATTAAGACGGTGATTCATGCAACCATTGCGTTTGGTCTGATCGCAGCACTTTTTATTTTTAATGATATTGGTGCATTTATGCAGAGCTTATATAAGTTAGAGATGCTGCAGGTAGGGCGAATGGTTATTATTGCATACGTTATATTCATAGCGATATATGCGGCAATTGCGTATTTTGTCTATTCCTACCGGTATAATCATGCCAAAAGCAGTCTAAAGCAATATTACAATAATTTGAAAGAGCTTGCTACACGATACTAAGATACAGAAGAAGGATCATTCAAATTACCGAAAGGATATTACCATGACCAATTTGCTTGTCTTTAGAGAACATATTAAGAGTTTTTATAGCAAATATGAAGTTTATATTATGCCTGCTCTTAAGTTTCTTATGGCATTTATCACATTAGTGCTGATTAATCAGAATTTGGGATATATGACGAAAATTAATAATATAATAATTGTGCTTGTAATTGCTCTTATGTGCTCTTTTTTACCGGCGAATATGAGTATTTTAGTGGCAGCGGCATTCTCATTGTTACATCTCTATGCACTATCCATAGAGAGTGCAGCCGTGGTACTGGCAGTTTATTTATTGTTATTCTTATTGTATTTCAGATTTACACCGAGGGATACCCTGGTAGTGCTTTTGACACCGCTGTGCTTTATGCTTAAGATACCATACCTGATTCCTTTGGCCATGGGATTGATTGGAACACCTGTTTCAACCATTTCGGTAGGCAGCGGAGTCGTGGTATACTATTTGCTACATAATATCAGCAAAGGAGCAACCACTTTAGGAGCATCTGAGGCAGAAGGTGCTACGATTAAATTTCGCTATGTGTTGGATGGCCTGATTCAGAATAAAACGATGTTGGTAACGCTTGTAGCATTCACAGCTACGATTTTAGTGGTATATTTCATCCGCAGGATGAGTGTTGACCATGCATGGTCAATTGCGATACTGGCAGGGACTGTACTCAATGGTATTATTATCTTACTAGGCACTTTTTTACTCGATACGGAGGTTTCCATACCGGCAGTATTTATCGGTATTATACTATCGGCAGGACTGGCAAAGATTTTAGCATTCTTTGCATTTAACGTGGATTATACCAGAACAGAGATGGTACAATTTGAAGATGATGAGTATTATTATTATGTAAAAGCAGTACCTAAGATTACCATGGCTACTCCGGAAAAACGAGTAAAGAAGATTAATCCACAGACACGACCGGGAACAACAGCACAGTCCAGGGTCAGAACACAATCACAATCACGAACACATACAACAAAATAATAGAATCGGCAGGATAATTCTATGGATCAAATCATTGCATTTGCAACTAAATATATGTCCTCGTTACACCGTCTCAATATCAGATGGGAAGACATTACAGAGATAATCATTATCTCTTTCTTAGTGTACCACATTATGGTTTGGATTAAGAACACACGGGCATGGGCATTACTCAAAGGTGTTGGAGTGATTATGGTATTTGTTTTACTGGCCGCTGTATTTCACATGGCTACGATTATGTGGATTATAGAGAAAGTCCTTGCCTTTGCTGTGATTGCAGTGATCGTCGTCTTGCAACCGGAATTGAGAAGGATCTTAGAAGTACTGGGGCGTAAGAACATATTGACTGTGATCTTTCCTTTTGATACGAATAAGGGATATGCAGGTCGTTTTACGGATCGCACCATGAATGAGATTGTAAAAGCCAGTTTTGAGATGGGTAAAGTCAAGACAGGTGCTTTAATCGTGATAGAGCAGAATGCATCGTTAGCAGAATATGAGAGAACAGGGATCGAGGTAGACGCTTTGGTATCCAGTCAACTCTTGATTAATATATTTGAGCATAATACACCATTGCATGATGGTGCTATTATCATACGCGGAGACAGAGTTACTTCGGCGACCTGTTATCTGCCGTTATCAGACAATATGGAACTGAGCAAAGACCTGGGTACAAGACATCGTGCGGGGGTTGGTATCTCTGAAGCTACAGATTCTTTGACGATCATCGTATCAGAGGAAACAGGTAAAGTCAGTGTAGCATATGCGGGGAATCTATACCGTAACATCACTACCGATGCATTAAAAGAAAGATTACTGCAGCTCCAAAATAAGAATGGCGAAGAAAAGAAATATAAAAAACTGTGGAAGGGCAGGTCTAAAAATGAAAAACAAAATAACAAATAATTTAGGCCTTAAAATCCTGGCAGTGCTTTTCTCCTGTGCCTTGTGGCTTATCGTAGTCAATATTAATGATCCCGTCAGCTCAAAGACTTTTTCGGGGATTCCGGTAACGATTAAAAATTCAGAATCGATTACGCGGCAAGGAAAAGTATATGCGATATTGGATGATACCGATACGGTGGATGTAACGGTCAGGGCCAGCCGTTCTACGATAGATGCATTGGATCGTGAGAATATCAAAGCTGTGGCAGATGTGAATGAATTGACATTTATGGATACAGTGGAGATTAAATTAAGTTCAGATAAATATAATGATAAGCTGGAAAGCATTACCTCTACTACGGAGAATCTCAAATTAAACATAGAGAATATGAAGGTTACACAGTTGGTTGTCAATAGTATGACAACAGGAGAACCTGCGGCCGGTTATGTGCTTGGTAATGTTACTACGGATCAGAACTTGATTGTACTATCGGGTCCGGAATCCATTATTTCACAAGTCAGCAGAGTGGAAGCCAATGTCAATGTAGAAGGTATGACGTCTGATATCAGTACCGATGTTAAATTAAAGCTATATGATGTGGAAGGCACTCTGATTGAAAATGGAAGTATTACCAAGAATATTGATTCGGTGAATGTCCATGTGCCTATCTATGCAACCAAGATTGTGCCGATTCAATATACCACAGTAGGAGAACCGGCAGCCGGATATGCACTGTCAGGAGAAGTAATAGGTACTCCGAATACAGTAACTATCGCAGGTAAGCAGGCGGCGATTGATGCCATTACCATGATAGAAGTACCGGAATTAAATATTGCCGGACAAAACAGTGATGTTGTAACAACGATTAAGATTAAGGATTATCTGCCGGAAAATGTACACTATATAGGTAAGAAGGCAGATGCTGTTATCACAGTAACGGCTAAGATAGCAAAAGAAGCAGTAAAGACCTTTACTATTCCTTCTCGAAATATAACGGTAGCCAATGTGGATGCGGATACAACTGCTATCTTGTCTAACACAGAAGAAGCAGAGACTCTTGAGGTGGTAGGATTACCGGAGATTGTGAATGGTTTAAAACCTGAGAGCATCGTGGGAGTGGCAGATATGAAGGAATTGAAAGAAACACTGGGGGTAGATACGATACAACCGGGTATCTATCAAGTGCCTGTTACAGTTCAACTTCCGGAAGGCGTCACTCCTGTTGTACCGCTTATCGTAGAGATACAGGTGAAACACACAGCAGAATAGGCAGATTGGAGTTTTGATGAGCAGATTATTTGGAACAGATGGTGTAAGAGGGATTGCCAATGAAGAATTAACTCCGTTATTGGCGATGCAGTTAGGGCAGGCAGGCGCTTCGGTACTGACTCGAGAAAAACATCATAAACCAACGATTATGGTGGGCTGTGATACCCGAATATCAGGAGATATGCTTGCGAATGCACTGATGGCAGGGGTGTGCTCGGTAGGGGCCAATGCAGTCTATGTTGGGATCGTACCAACACCGGCTGTAGCATATTTGACAAGAAAATACAGAGTAGATGCAGGCGTTGTTATATCGGCATCCCATAATCAGGTAGAATTTAACGGGATCAAGTTCTTTGATGGAGATGGTTATAAATTATTGGATTCGTTGGAAGATGAGATAGAGGACTTGATTCACAACGATATGCGTGGAATTAAGTTTCCGATTGGATCCGGTGTAGGCAAGATTAAATATCGAACAGATGCGAGAGAAGAATATATTAATCATGCGATTCGTTCCGTTCCTGTGAATCTGGAGGGTCTTAAGATAGTGGTAGACTGTGCAGAAGGAGCCTCTTATTATACCTCCATTGAGACGTTAAAAGAGTTGGCTGCAGATGTGGTATCGATTCATACTTCTCCGGACGGAACCAATATTAATTCTAATTGCGGTTCTACTCATATGGAAGAACTGATGGCTCGTGTTGTTTATGAGAAAGCAGATTTGGGATTGGCATTTGATGGAGATGCAGATAGATTACTGGCAGTAGCAGAAGATGGCTCTTTGGTAAATGGCGATGAGATCCTCGCTATTGTAGGGAATCACATGAAGGAACGCGGTACTCTAAATAACAAAACCATCGTTGCAACAGTGATGAGTAATCTTGGTTTGTCTCTTATGGCTAAAAAGAATAAGATGATACTGGAACAGACAAAAGTAGGAGATCGATATGTCCTCGAACGTATGCGTGAGATAGGTGCTAATCTTGGAGGAGAACAATCGGGACACATTATTTTCTTAGATGAGAATACAACCGGAGATGGATTACTGAGTGCACTTCATTTATTACAGGTTGTGGTAGAGACCGGAAAACCGTTGTCGCAATTAGCGAAAGTCATGGAAGTACTGCCACAGGCACTGATTAATGCCAAAGTTCCCAATCATAAAAAGGAAAGTTATATGGACTATCCGGAGATCGCAGAAGCCATTGCAACACTCAGTGAGCGATTTGCAGGAGAAGGGCGTGTGCTCATCAGACCATCGGGAACAGAACCCATGGTGCGGGTTATGGTAGAGGGTAAGGATCAACAATTGATAGAGTCAGAAGCGAAGAAATTAGCAGATTTAATACAGAATATTATGCTGTAATGAGTAAAACTCTTGTTAGATGACAGAATTAATGATATAGTGATGGATGGATAGAGAACAATCGAAATGGAGGAAGTTTGTATGGTAAGCGCAAAGGTGGTAATTAAAAATCCCACAGGATTACATCTCAGACCGGCAGGTATCCTATGTAAAGAAGCGATGCAGTTTAAGTCATTGATAACGTTTACGTTTAGAGAAAGTACAGCCAATGCCAAAAGTGTTCTTAGTGTATTGGGAGCATGTGTTAAGTGCGGTGATGAGGTCAACTTTATTTGTGAGGGTGACGATGAGCAGGAAGCATTGCAATCCTTGGTAAAGGCAATTGAGAATGGTCTTGGGGAATAAATAGACAGATAGCAATCATCAGCCCATCAATTGTATTTGATGGGCTGATGTTATCAGTATCGTGAAAGAATTGTTAAGAAAAAGGGGAAGAGAATATGCTTAATTATAAGAGATATCAGAAGAATCCGGTGATCTGTTATCCGGAACGGCAGTGGCCCAATCAAGAGATTACACACGCTCCCATTTGGTGTAGTGTGGATTTAAGGGACGGCAATCAGGCATTGATTGACCCCATGGTTGTACAAGAGAAGATAGAGATGTTTCAATTTCTGGTAAAACTTGGATTTAAAGAGATTGAGATAGGATTTCCGGCAGCCAGTCAGATAGAATATGATTTTTTACGAGAATTGATAGATCGCAAGATGATACCGGACGATGTCAGAGTGCAAGTCTTAACACAGTGCAGGGAAGAACTGATTGATCGGACTTTTGCTGCGATAGAGGGCTGCAAGCAGGCGGTGGTACATATCTACAATTCGACTTCTATTCTCCAGCGTGATGTTGTATTTCACATGAGTCGGGAAGAGATTAAGGAGATTGCGATCCAGGGAACAAAGATGGTAAAAGAACGGGCTGCTAAATTCCCCGGAAAGATTATATTGGAATATTCTCCTGAGAGCTTTACCGGAACGGAAGTGGAATATTCCCTCGAAATCTGTACCGCGGTACAGGAAACATGGGGTGCTACCAAAGAGGATCCTATTATCTTAAATCTTCCGTCTACGGTAGAATTAAATACTGCCAATGTATATGCAGATCAAATTGAATGGATGAATAGACATTTTAAGAATAGAGAAAGCATTATCCTAAGCGTTCATCCACATAATGACAGAGGATGTGGAGTCGCATCCACAGAATTGTCTTTATTGGCCGGAGCGGAACGTGTAGAGGGCACCCTGTTTGGAAATGGAGAAAGAACGGGCAATGTTGATATCTTGACCGTTGCTTACAATATGTTTTCACAAGGGATTAATCCGGAATTAAATATAGAGCATATTAATGAGATCATTGAATTATATGAGAGATGCTGTAAGATTCCGATTCATCCAAGACATCCCTATGCCGGGAAGCTGGTCTTTACTGCTTTTTCCGGATCTCATCAGGATGCTATTAACAAAGGGATCCAGGCTATGAAAGAACGGGATGAAACACATTGGAGTGTTCCATACCTGCCGATTGATCCTGCGGATATTGGACGAGAATACGAACCGATCGTTCGCATCAATTCCCAATCGGGAAAAGGTGGCGTTGCCTTTATTATGGACAGCTATTTTGGATTCAAATTACCAAAAGGGATGCATAAAGAATTTGCCAATATTATTCAGGCTCTCTCGGAACAACAAGGGGAAGTATCGCCGGAGCAGATTATGGAGCAGTTCAGCATAGCCTATCTGGAACAGAAAGAACCGCTTCATTTCAAGAAATTGCGCGTAGATGATTTGAGTGATGAGACGGATTCTGTATTTGATACCAAGGTTACCGTGATGTATACCCATGCAGGCAGAGAAAAAACGTTTGAGGCGATTGGAAATGGACCTATTGATGCGGTACAGCGAGGCATGCGTGCAGAATTAGGGGTTACGATTAAAGTATTGGATTATGAAGAACATGCATTACAAAGTGGTGCTAATTCAAAAGCCGCTGCGTATATCCATCTGTTGGATGCGGATAATAGCCGAGTTACCTATGGCGTTGGTGTCAGCTCGAATATTACCAGAGCTTCCGTCAGAGCTATCTTTTCAGCGGTGAATCGCCTGGGATTAGGAAGATGAAACAATATATAATACAACATATTACATGGATATTGCCCGCTATTACAGCAGGCTTATTTGTGTTATTGCTATTTAATATGATGGTTCCCAAAGCAGTTATTGATACCTATAAGATTAATATGGTTGAGGAAGAAGGCGACAAGGAATACTTGCTGCCATTGGAAGTAGGACAGAGCATCCTTTATCAGGTTGATACAGGCAGCAGACCGATGATGGGCATCCATGTTGGCGTGAGTAAGAATGGTGGTACCTTTCAAACGGGGGAACTTATCTGCACTGTTTCAAAGACAGGGGAAGCTTCGGAACAGCCGATTAGTGAGACTCATATCGCACTTGCACCGTTACAGGAGCTACAGTATGTATACTTTCCGTTTGAGGACTATGAGGCATGTCAGGGAGTGATTCAGATTAGTTTTCGTTACGATGCACAGGGAACCCTCGGGGAATATCCCAGCCTTTTAGCCAATGGCAGACAGGTGGTGGGAGCGAACACACATAAGATAACGATATCTGCCACAGATGGCATGCCGGAGAAAAACCTCCTGTTAGATGGTAATTTAAAGACGATGTATATCTACACGCATGATACGTATCCATTAGTATATGATTTGAGAATCCTGACATTATCTTTCTTTGCGGCTTCGATGATGCTGTCTTATCCAAAGTGTAAACTGCGGTTTTTGCGTTGGAGAAAGGAGACAAAAGCATGAAGAGATGGATAAAGTACAGTATGATAGCCATGATATGCACGGTACTGCTGGAACTGTTTGTTTTTAATTATCAAGCAGTGAAGCATGAAAAAGATTGTGCCACATTTCAATTATCAGGAGAAGATGCCGCTGTAGCAGGTAAAACAGAGGAGACATTAGTTTTATTATCGGAGGACGAACAAAAAAGCATTTTGATGAATCGTGCGAATGATAAGATTATGGCAGAGGTAAACCACACACCTTATTTACAGGAAAAAGATGACACCTTAGTGGAAGACGGAACTAAGATGTATCGGAAAAAAATAAGCACTACTTATACGATTACCTTGCCCAAAGAGGCTTATATGGCAAAGCTTGCCATTGCACATCCCAACCTGGAGAAACAGGCTGCTTATGAACTGACAGTATATCGTAAGGGGCAATCCGTGTGGCATGGAATCGACGGCATCGCAGAGGAACGCATAGAAGCTTCGGTTATGAATGTGAACACGACCGGAGATTGTATTATCTATCGCATGCTGACAGAACAAGAGCCTGATACTGCACAGATGCAACTGTCCATTCTCAATTATTTTCAATGGAGTCCTCTTAGAATGTTATTTATATTGATTACCTGCATACTGCTTTTTGCTTTTATAGATAACAAAGATATCTTTGTGCATCGACCGGAACGTGTCTTTGCGATTTTGAGTATGACATTAGGAACTCTGCTGATTTTATTGATCGGTACCAATCAGATCGGATATGATGAGCATGTACATGCCGCCAGAGCCCATGCGGTTTCTTTTGGTTCAACGATTCAGACAACAGAGACTGCTATGCGTATGAAGGCGAATGACTTGCCGATTTTTCATAATATAGAAGAGCGTAAGCTTATAGAGAGCTATGAAGATAAAAATAATGATTACTCGTGGGCAGATATTACAACGCAGAGCCGATTTGTGAGTTATGAAGATCGCTCTTATTTACCCATAGGCATCTTCCTCCGTATTGGCCGATTACTGGGATTGCCATTTGCATGGTGTATTATGCTTGGGAAAATGGGCAATTTGCTTTGCTATACCGCCGTTTCCTATTTCGCGATTCGCTTAGCGAAAACAGGGAAAGGTCTGATCGCGGTCTTAGCTTTGATTCCCAATCAATTACTGGCAGCAACCACCATAACGTACGATGGCATAGTCAATAGCTTTTTATTGTTAGCGATAGTTTTAACCACCAATTTATTTCTGGAAAAAGATAACCAGATGACATGGGGACAGGTGTTGCTTGTCTTGGGAGCTTATATAGCCGGCAGTACAGCAAAACCGATCTATATGGTCATGGCTCTGAGTCTGTTATTCCTATCTCGTCGTAAGTTTGTGAATCGTCAGCAGGAGTATTTATTTAAACTGTCAGTCATCGGTCTTGTTGCATTGCTGCTTTATACGATATTTTTCCCACCGGTTTCAACGAGCAGTAATTATGAGCTGATGGGTAATCTGGCATATGCCGGTGATAAGAGAAATCAGGGAACGGGTGTTTTGGGACAACTGCAATATATTTTCAGTAACCCATGGGCTTATACCAAACTGTTACTGGATACGATGTTCACTGATTTGTGGAAGTATCTTACGGGACAACAGCCATTCTTTAATTTAGGATATCTGGGAGGATTATCAGGTGTGTGGACCATTCTCGCAGTCTGTCTGTTTGGCATGGCGGCACTGATTCGCCCGATTACGGAGAATAGACCTGTATTACCTCTTTCTTATAAACTGATGAATGCAGGTATGATATTTGGTGTGACAGCGATTATCTGGACTTCTATGTATGTATCGTTTACACCGATTGGCAATCCGGCGATAGAAGGGGTACAAGGCAGGTATTTTATCCCATTATTTTTGCCGGCTATGTATTGTTTCTTTAATCGTAAATTGACTTGTACACTCAGAAGTGATATTTATTATAAGATTTTATTTGGAGCGATAACGGTGCTGAATCTGTGGAGTATTTATGCACTGGCATTAAAACCGTTTAACTTTTAGCAGCCATAGGGGGAGAAACTGTGATTAGTATCATCGTACCGGTATATCAAAGTGAGAAAACATTGGAAAGATGTATTAGGAGCCTACTTCAACAATCTTATCGAGAGCTTGAGATTATTATGGTGGTAGATGGACCGCCGGATGCAACCGGTATCTTAGCTGACCGATTGGCACTTACAGATACGCGATTAAAGGTAATCCATCAGAGTAATCAAGGGGTGTCTGCAGCACGCAATACGGGGATAGAGGCTGCGAGCGGTACCTACCTGCAATTCGTTGACAGCGATGATTCCCTAGAACCGGATGCCTGTGAACAGATGCTTACTGCTATGGAAGATACACAGGCAGATATGGTGATTGCCGGTTTCCATCATATGTATTTTGGACGCGATGTTGTAAAATTACCCAATAATCAAGGCGTGTATGAACTCTCATCAGAAGAGAATATTTTTCTGGATTTATATGAAACACAATTTCTTAATATGCCATGGAACAAGCTCTATAAGACGGAGCTTGTAGATACCTGTTTCCCCCTTGATATGACGCTGGGAGAAGACCTTTATTTTAATTTAGCTTATATGCGTACCGTAGCACGAGTCAGTATCTTACAGAAACCGGTCTATCGCTATGTGCAGGATAACAGAGGCACTACCTTATCCACCAAGAAAAGATCGGACCGGATTATGACTTCCTTATATCTATATCATACCGTACAGCGCTTTTGCAAAGACCTGTATGGAGATGGTAACAAAGATACCCGGCGTGAAAGCATCTTGAGAAGTAAAGTGGCAGTTGAATTTTTGGATGCCTGTGAGGGTATCTATGTAGAATGTTTCCATCAAAGCATGTGTAAGCGGGCTGCACTGGGTGTGATTCGTGAATATAGGCAGGCATTTGGAACCATTCAGAAGAAAGGGACTTCACAACCGGCGATCGTGCTGCACTTGCTGGACTATAAGATACTATACTATTTCTTTTGGCATAACAAATTTAAGCTGACGTATTGGCTTATCTTGCTGCGTGGGGTGATCGTTGAGATAAAAAGACGCATAGGAGGTAACTATGAAACCAGTCATTAGTGTGGTAATACCGGTCTATCAGGCACAGTCTTACCTCACCGAATGTGTAAACAGCGTGCTGAACCAGACGCAAAAAGATCTTGAGATTATTTTGGTAGATGATGGATCTACAGATGATTCTGCGATGCTGTGCGATCGTTATGCAGAGTCTTACGATACGATACAAGTCATCCACCAGACGAATCAAGGCTTAAATGCAGCGTGGAAAGCCGGGGTCAGAAGAGCTGGCGGGACCTATGTGGGATTTGTAGACAGCGACGATTTTATAGAGCCACAGATGTATGAGAGACTGTATGAGAAAGCATTGACTACGGAAGCAGACATTGTTTGCTGCGGTATGCGACATATCTTTGAAGACAGGGATCATGAACCATGGGATGATGAGATGCTATTTCCTAAAGAATGCTATACCGGGGAAGAACTGCGTCGGGAAGTGTACCCGGTATTTTTAAATGATGGCAGCTTTATGGGCAGAGGTCTGCAGCCTAATCGCGTCTCTAAGCTATTAAAGAAAAAATTAGTCATACAAAACATGGATCTATGTGATAATGGGGTAACCGTAGGAGAAGATTACCAGTTTTCTCTGGCCATGTTTCTTCATGCTGAAAAAATAGCGATTTTACCACACTACTTTCCCTACTACTATCGTGTTAATAAACAGTCCATGACAGGTCAATACGATGAGGCCTATATGGATAAGATTATCCACATGCGCCATCAGCTTCAACGTGTCAGCACATACCAGGAACAGGCATCCGAAGAAGCCTATGATTTTAGGGAACAGATTACCAATGATTTTCTATGTCTGTGCGTTCTTTATCTCAAATCCAGTGTGCTCCATTTTAAAAACAGTTCCTATGCATGCTGTCGGACAGCCTTAAAGCAGATCTGTTCTTCGCAGGAGGTGAGACAGGCACTGCGTACCTATCGCATGCCACGGCTAACACATGCAGAACGTTTATTTTTATTTTTTATGCAGCATCAGATGTATGCATGCCTTATCTGCGCTGTTCGTCTTTATTTTCGGTAGAAAAGAAAAACGGCTCATCAATCCCCCTAGTTGGATTGATGAGCCGTTTTCTATCTCATACATTTTTATTCAAATACTGTTTTGTCACCATCTTCTACGATAAAGATCATGGTTTTACCGGTATTTAAGACGATTTCTTTTCCGTTATTATCATAATATTTTGTTGGTGCATAATTGCTGACAACCGGTTTATCATCCGGTTTTTTCCAGGTGATCGGAATACATTTACCTTGTGTAAAGTAATAGCCATCTCTGGTATCGTCGTGCATCTGGAAGTATAGATAACCCTTTGGATCACGCTGTTCAAAGTAGGTATTCTGAACGATGACATTGGTAAAGGCGAGTTGTTCCTTGGTTTCAGCATCACATTGAGGCTTGCCATACATAGTCTTATAGTAGAGTCCGTCTTTTTTATCGTAAGATAAAGCTGATTTTGTAACCGGGAAGCAGTTGGACATATCGATTTCTGTGGCGTCTTTTACACCGGGAGCACCTTCCAAAGTATTTTTATCTTTTTCGTTGGCAAATATAAAATGATCCGGTTGATAATATTCATCACGATGTGTCAGCGAGTAACCTGCTTTATCAATCGCCTTTAATAATTTATCGGAACTGGTGTATGCTGTATGCTCAGAAGCAACACCGGACTTCTTGATACGGAAGAAAGCACCATAATCAGAGCCCATCTTTACGGTTCCGGTTCCGTTGAGATTCTCAACGTCATCACGCAATAGAATATCAGATACATATAATTCCGGACCGCCGAAATGAACGATGATAGAATCCCATTCCAGTGCCGGATATACAAAATAATCACGGATACTTCTAATGTTACCGATTTGGTCTAAGTCTTTCCAGTCATTTATAATACCCATTTGACGAGACATCTTGCCCTCTTCGAGAATCTCATAAAAGATATCAATATTGCTGAGTCCGTATTGAGGCTGTGCTTCTTTGTTGATCGGAAACATGACGGCAATAGGTCTGTCAGCAGCCAGTTCTTCACTGATCCATTCATTGGTTAAGTCACTTCGAACCATACCTTTTTGCGGTGGAGTCTCTGTTTCTGCCTCTTCCTTGCCGGTTTCTTTATCGGATTCTTTATCAGTAGATCCGGGTAGACCGATGTCTCCTGCATTCACTGTTTCGGCAGGTGCATCCGCTTCTTTGTCCTTTCCGCATCCGACCAATAAAGCGACGGATGATAAGGCTACCAGAAGAATAATGTTAAGTTTTTTCATAGGGGGATAATCCTCTCTTTCTCATTTTATGCTTAGTATCGTAAAATCCTTGTTTATTGTACCACAAGTCGGATGATTCGTCAGTTAAAAAATATAGATTCATAAATATTTAAGAATGTGAAAACATTGCATAAAGAAGCAATAGGTTGTATTATAGGAAAGAATAGGTTTTTATTTTGCACGGAATCTCTATAGAAATGAGAGTTATCTATGAAAGTGATACAGATTAATACCGTGGTCGGAAGCGGAAGTGTTGGCAGGATCACGGTAGGACTATATGATACGGCGGTAGCCAACCAATTGCAGGCACGAGTTTGTTATGGCAGACGACAGGCACCGGCAGCTATGGGTGCACATGCTTATAAAAACTGCCATGTGTTTGATTGTGTGAGCCATGTTCTCCGTAATTTTGTGATAGGAGACAGTGGATTTGGTTCAGTACGGGCAACCGGACGGTTACTGCATTTTCTGGAAGAAGAGCAGGCTGATGTGATTCATCTTCATAATATTCATGGCTTTTATCTACACGTCGGTATGCTATTTGCGTATTTGAAGAAGAAACAAGTGCCGGTGGTATGGACATTGCATGACTGCTGGGCGATGACAGGGCATTGTGCTTATTTTGATTATGTACATTGCGATAAATGGAAAAAGGGATGTTTTTCCTGCCCTCAACACAGGACGTCCTATCCTTATGCTTTATTGCGGGACAATTCTCTGCATAATTATGCCGAGAAGAAAGCAGCATTTACAGGCATGCCTCATTTGACGATTGTCACACCTAGTCACTGGCTGGCTGAACTTGTGAGACAATCTTATTTAAAAGAATATCCGGAAAAGGTGATCTATAACGGCATCGATACCGAGGTATTTGCACCGTCCGCACCGATTCTTGAATCCGCTGGGGCATGCGTAGACAACAGCTCTGCAAGGACACACAGCTACACTGTTTTGGGTGTTGCTAATATATGGGAAAAACGAAAAGGATTATCTTATTTTGAAGCACTGGCGGTATCCTTGCCGGATGATTATCACATCATAGTAGTCGGTGTGGATCCAAGACAAAGTAGGCTGCTGCAAAAAAAGGAAAAACAGGGTATCCTGCCAAAGGGCAAGATCACTGCGATAACCAGAACGGATAACATGACGGCATTGGCCGAACTTTACAGACAGGCAGATGTCTATGTCAATCCAACGCTGGAAGATAATTTTCCGACGACGAATCTCGAGGCATTGGCATGTGGGACTCCGGTGGTTACTTTTGCTACAGGCGGAAGCCCGGAAGCATTGGATGAGAACACGGGTATTGTTGTAGAACAGGGCAATACGGAAGCACTGACACAAGCTGTTTGCAGGATTGCGGAGGCATCTTCACAGGGGCTGCCACGATACAGCACAGAGGCATGCCGTAACAGAGCACTCTTATTCAGACAGCAGGATCAGTTTCAGAAATATATTGAACTTTATCGTACAATCGCAGGACAATTATAAAGGGAGACTACTCTGATGAGCTTAAAGGTATCGATTATTACTACTACCTACAATGATGCAGCCAATCTACGTAAGACAATCGAACAAGTGAAGCTTCAGGATTACCCCAATATAGAATATATTGTGATAGATGGAGCATCTACAGATGATACAGGCGAGGTTCTTGCACAGGCAAAACAGTATTTTGGAGAACGGATGCTGCTTCTGTCAGAGCCTGATCAAGGCATCTATAATGCATTAAATAAAGGGATTACAATGGCAACCGGAGATATTATTGGCTGCTGCTTTGATACGTATGCACAACCCTATGCTATATCCAAGATGGTGCAGGTGATAGAGCAGGAGGGTACAGATGGAGTCCATGCCGATCTGTATTACATGGATGGCGACAAGATTGTACGCAGGTGGCATCAGGGACAGGGGCATCTAAGACTGGGCTGGCTGCCGGGGCATCCAACCTTGTATTTACGCAGAGAAGTCTATCAGCACTACGGCCTTTATCGAGAGGATTATGAGATTGCTGCTGATTATGAATTTATGGTTCGCATCTTAAAAGACAAACAGCTCAAACTATCTTATATCCCCGAAGTACTGATTTATATGTCTTATGGGGGTACGAGCAATAACAGTATACACGCATATATGCGTTCCTTGCTGGAAGGTCATAGAGCACTGAAAGAGAACGGAGTGAAAGGTGCATGGTTTACAGATTGTTGCCGCACTATCCGTGTCTTATTACAATTCATAGGAATGGAATCGAGTAAATGAAGAATTTAGTGATTATACCGGCTTATAATGAAGAAAAGAGTCTGGAGCGTACGATACAGGATATTACAGAATATGCCCCCAGCTTTGATTATGTGATCGTGAATGATTGTTCTACCGATGACACGCTCAGCCTGTGTACGCAGAAGGGGTATCATGTGATTACCCTGCCGGTCAACCTCGGCATAGGGGGTGCAGTGCAGACGGGATATCAATATGCGGTGCGGCATGGATATGAGATAGCAGTTCAGTTTGATGGAGATGCACAACATGATGCCAGATATTTAGAGCCTATGCTTGCGTTTATGCAGGAACATAAGGTTGATCTGCTGATAGGCTCCAGATTTCTAGAAAAAGAAGGGTTCCAGTCTTCCGGATTGCGTCGCATTGGTATTCGTTATTTCACAGGATTAATTAACATGATTACCGGTGTTAAGATAACAGATCCTACGTCAGGTATGCGTATGGCGGGGATAGAAGTCATTACCTTGTTTGCAGAGAATTATCCGAAGGATTATCCGGAACCGGAGAGCAGCGTTACGATCCTCAGGCAGGGAAAGCAGATTGCAGAATATCCGGTCATTATGCGGGAACGTACAGAAGGAGTATCTTCTATTTCTTTTCGCAGAAGTATCTATTATATGATTAAAGTCACTTTGGCTATTTTAATGGAGACAATAAGGAGGTATGAAATATGATGATTCAATTACAGATCGTTGCCGCGTTGATTTTGCTGTTGGCATTCCTGTATATTGTGAATCTGATTCGCAAACGCAAACTGGAATTAAAATATGCACTGGCATGGATGCTTGTGATAACAGCGATGCTGATAGCAGACTTATTTCCGCCGATTCTCAATATATTATCCTATTTGTTGGGGATAGCGACACCTGTGAATACCCTATTTCTTTTGGGATTTGTATTTTCCATAGGCTTGCTATTTATCCTCACAGTAGCCGTATCCAGATTAGCAGATAAGGCCAGGCGTTTGTCACAGGCAGTTGCGATCGGAGAAGAACAAAGGGAACGTTTGGAACAACAAGTAAAAATGATGCAAACTACACAAACTACACAAATAAACAAGGAGGATTTATAATACATGAAGAAGATTATTGTAACAGGATGTAACGGACAACTGGGAAGGGCAATTAACAAACAGTTAGCCAACGCAGCAGATATCACATTGGTGAATACAGATGTTGCAGAACTGGATATTACAGATATTGATAAAGTTATGACACTGACGAGAGAAGTACAGCCTTATGCGATCTTAAATTGTGCGGCACATACAGGGGTGGATGCCTGTGAAACACAGTGCGACAGTGCGTATCGTATCAATGCAATCGGACCTAGAAACCTAAGCATTGCGGCAACTGAGGTCGGTGCCAAGATGGTTCAGATTTCCACAGATTATGTGTTGCCCGGAGATGCTGCTCAACCGTATATAGAATTTGATGCGGTAGGACCAAAAGGCATGTATGGGAAGACAAAACTGGCAGGAGAGAACTTTGTAAAAGAGTTTGCAAAAGACTATTTTATTTTTCGTACGGCATGGCTGTATGGAGAAGGCCGCAATTTTGTAAAAACAATGCTGCAATTATCGGAGACACATGACACCGTTCGCGTGGTAGGCGATCAGTATGGGACACCAACCAGTGCAACAGAGCTTGCCAAAGTCATTGTACAATTACTGCCTACAGACAATTATGGACTATTTCATGCTACCTGTGAAGGCTCTTGTAACTGGGCAGACTTTGCAACCAAGATTTTTCAATTGGCGGGAAAGAAAACCAAAGTAGAAGCGATTACTACAGCAGAATTTGCGGCGGCAGCACCCAGACCGGCTTATTCCGTATTGGATAACTATATGCTTCGTTTAACAACAGACTATACCTTTGCACCGTGGGAAGAAGCACTGGTAACCTATATGAAGACGCTTTAAAACAGCAACAGATGAGGGATTCTGATGGAACAGCAGGGCAAGCTCGGGTTCATAGATGGGTTAAAAGCGATAGCGACTATTCTGGTATTCAATATTCATTTTATCAATGCATATTATTGTGGTGTTTATACGCTGGATCCTAAATATTTTCACACACAATCGGGGATTGAGTGGTACATAGGTGCCACTCCTCTTAATCTTATCTATGCAGGTAAGGTCGGAGCTCGTATTTTTCTGTGTCTCAGTGCGTTTTTGTTGGCGAGAAGTTTTTTTTTATCAAAGCATGGTTCCGATGATGCGGTCAACATCCTGGTAAAAGCATCCGTTAAAAAATATCTGCGTCTGGTATGCCCGATTATTGTAGTCAATTTATTTGTATTTTCACTCATGAGATGTGGTGCTTATCACAATGGAGAAGTGGCGGTCTTAGCTAATTCAGTGGAATTTTTTGGCCCTTACAACCAATTCTCCCCCCATCTTTTCGCAGCACTCAAGGAAGCCGTATGGGATTGCTTTGTGACAGGCGGTAATGCGTACAATGGGCCTTTGTGGTTTATCCATTATGAATTTTGGGGATGCATCTTAGTAGCAGTGATTCTGGCACTGACAGGAAAACGCAGGATGAGATACCTACTGTATGGAGTATTGGCACTTGTGCTGATTCGCAGTGATTATCTAAGTATGATTCTGGCAGTGGTGGTGGCAGATCTCATCTATACACAGGCAGATAGGATTAGGAGTTTGACGCAGAAACAGTGGTTGATGTGGATGCTTCTTGTGGTTAGTCTGTATTTTGTGACCTATCCGTCTTACGGAGATAATCTGCAAGGCTCTATTTATGCGATATTACCACCTAAGGTACTTTTTTATTATAATGTGGCGATTCCCATGATGTTACTGGCGATTTATTATCTAAGACCGGTACAACAGCTATTGGAGAGAAAAGGATTGTGTAGATTTCAGAAGATCTCTTATAGCTTCTATCTGATTCATTTCCCATTGATTTGTACCCTGTCAACCGCTTTTTTTCTGGTCATGTACAACAAAATAAATTACCACATCTTGTTTTTGTTAAATTATGTTTTAACATTTACAATATCGACAATACTGGCATGGGTTTTGACTAAATTAATAGATCAACCGGGTACGAAAATGGCAGAAAAGATAACAAGACACTTGATAAGGAAACGAACCTATGAAGACCAATAAAGCAATACAGATCAATGGAAGAACAGCTTGGATTGATGCGGCAAAATGTATTGGAATCTTGTTTGTATTAATGGCACATGCACAACTGCAGATTCCTTTCCTTAGTGATTATGCGGTTTATTTCTATGTTCCTATTTTTTTTGTTTTGGCGGGCTTCACTTATCATGCCAAAGAAGAGTCTTATGCGCACTTTTGTAAGAGAAAAGCACGCAGACTGCTTCTGCCATACTTTGGTTATAGTTTGTTCTTATATGCGTGTTTTGTGATAAAGGATTGTATCTTAAGCAGACCTACAATGACTCAGGTGATACAGCCACTGGTCGGTATCTTATACAGCAGAAATTGTTTTTATCCGTTGGGAAGTGCCGATAATCCTACGATTATGACGATATGGAATGCTCCATTGTGGTTTTTGACTGCACTCTTTTTAAGCTATCTTTTATTTGAACTGGGGATGCGTATCACGAAGCGGCAAAGCCACCGCATGCTTCTCTATACGATAGGCTGTGTGGGAGTTGGCATCTTGATTCATGATACCTGTAAGATACTATTGCCATGGAGTCTGGATAGTGTTTTTTTGTTGGAAAGTCTGCTGGCATTTGGCTATTGGTTACAGCAAAGCAAATTTTTTACAAAACCTCGGGTGCAGACTTCTGGATATTTTAAAATAGCAGTTGTTATTGTATTGCTGCTGTTGCCCTTTACGATGATGTGGAATGGAAAACCCAATCTTTCGGTCGGAGAGTATGGCAGGAGCGTACTCCTAGGTTTGTTCAATATGGCGGTCACCTCTGTGTCTGTTCTTACGCTGTGTTATCTTGCCCGCAATCAGATAGGGGCAGGTCTGGCATACATCGGACAAAGTGCCCTGACGATTATGTCGATGCATATGTTCTTATTTATGTTTCTACAAGGGGGATTTCGCTTATTCGGGGATCACATCATGGAAGGAAACGGAACCCTCGCAGTATTATGTCAAACAGGAATGGTCTGTGCTTCCTTGGCCATCCTTACCATAGTGGATTTATGCTGTCATGCTCTGGGAAAAGAGCATCTATGCAGGAAGGGATAACTATCGTCATGCAAACTCAGACCCGAACTCGTAATATCACGATAGATGCCTGCAAAGGGCTAGCCATTATCCTTGTGATGCTGGGACATTGCATTGTGCTGAATGGTCTGCAGGATGGCTTGCTATATGATGCAATTAAAGCGATACAGATGCCCTTCTTTATGATGATCAGTGGATATCTGGTCTCTGCCTCTCCCCGTAGTCACAAGATAGGGGAGCTTGGGAAACGGATTTGTCAAAGAGCAGTCGGTTATCTGCTGCCTTTTTTTAGCTGGATTATCCTATTGCACCCAACGAGTATTGTAGAATCCACCAGAACCATATTATTCCAATTAGATAAGGGATTGTGGTTCTTAATGGTACTTTTTCTATTAACGCTTGTGATGTATCTGGCCTTATACACAGCAGAACATACTAAGCTGTCGCTAGTCGGATTCTGTATGATATGGCTCTTGTTTGTGGGATTACTTTTATACCAGACGGCGATCGGAAATCATTTTCTGAGTCCTCATTTGACCTTGTATCAGCTGCCTTTTTATCTGGGTGGATTCTTAGTACATGAGATAGCAGTACGGATACAACCCTCCTTTGGAGGTTCTGTGCCGTTCAAACGCGGCATCACTGTCGTGGCGGTTTCTATTCTCTTTCTCGGACTGATTATTGGCTATGATATGATAGTGGCTCATAATAAAATAGAATTGGGGTTACAGTTCTTAGCCGGATTTGCAGGCTGTTTTATTTGTTATAACATGATTCAATTATTGCCGTATGGTAAATTAAAAAAAGCACTGGCATACATTGGACAATTTACACTGGAAATCTATGTGCTTCATTATCACTTTGCAACAGTGCTTCCCTTTGGTGGAAGAGGATTTAAGTTATGGAGTGTACAGGGCATCTTATGGGTCATGGCAGCTTTTACACTGATGAGCATAGGTACAGCGATTGGGCTCTTTATCTTAAAAAGATTCAGGATTACCAACCTTCTGTTATTTGGAAAACATAACCAGATACGCAATTAAAATACCGAGGATGGCACCGGCAAGAACCTGCAGAGGAGAATGTCCTATAAACTCCTTTAATTTATCCTGAGCCTTCATCTTACTACCCATATTCTTAAATAACTCGATCATCTCATTCAGGACTTTTGCCTGAATACCTGTTTCACGGCGTACACCGGTCGCATCATACATGACGACGATGGCGAAGACTAAAGCAATCGCAAATTCAAAACTGCCTCCCCCGTATTGAATGCCGGTAGCGGTAGCCAATGCACAGACGGTTGCCGAATGGGAACTTGGCATACCACCACTTCCAATCAGTCGCTCGGCAACAAATTCTCGATTGAGACAAACGTAGATTATGGTTTTTAGTATCTGGGCAACTGCCCAACCGATGACGGCAGCAATGAGTATTTTATTATGTCCTGCTTCTATTAGAAGATTCATATATGACGCTCCAATCTGTGATGGATATCCAATCCTTTTTGTTTTGTAATAGTATACCATTCCGAGGGGCAAAATAACACTACCATTTTTTACGATATTCAAGAGGTGTCATTCCTTCTGCTTTTTTAAAGACCTTAATGAAATAAGCAGAGTCTTGGAAACCACAATCAAAGGCGATCTGCTCAATGGGTTTGGTGCTGAATCGAAGCAGTGATTTAGCCATAGAGACTCTTTTAGCTAGAATAGCGTTGCCAATCGTGTGACCGTAGGCTTTTTTATATTCTCTTGACAGGTGGAACTTACTGATAAAGAACTGATCGGATAATTGCTCCAGGCTAAGCTTCTGATTGGCATGCAGCTCGATATAAGTGCGTATTTGCAGCAATTTATCAGACATGGCCCCTTCATTGGGAACGATGGGCTTATTTTCTCGGAAACAATAGGCGATCATATCCGTGATGTATTTATGCGAAAGGAGTTCCATCTGTGCATCCTGCGTTTGCTGTAATGCATAGATGGTGGATAAACAATGTGTGAACAGGGTAATATCAAAAGGTTTAAAGAGATAAGAATTTCCCTGCTCTAAAAAATATTGATAAAAACTATTGGCACAGATTCCATTAAAATGTAGCCACATTAACTGCCAGGGCTCTTCCACGCTGCTTTCGTGAGCATAGGGCTCATGACAATTAATCCAGACACAGTCCCCAACAGCCAATAGATGTACCTTTCCACGATAGGATAAAGTGCCCTTGCCGGAGGTGACCAAAAAGAATAAGTACGAATCCAGATTTTGCCGTTTACTGATATGTGGTTCGATACTTTCCAGACTGCCGACTTCCTGCACATATAGAAAATGCTTTCGGGCATAAGGAGAAGGGGTTACAAGGATACGATTTGATTTTGATTTTGCCATAAGACCTCCGGTTAGCAAGATTTTACTATTTATACGCAATATTATTGGTTGATACAGTCATTATACAGTAGTATACTCTCATAGAAAAGAGCAAAATAGAACAAATTTGTGTTTCGGGAACAAAAAGTACCGAGAAAACACGTTGAAACAGATGTTAAGAAAGGTGGATATTGAAATGAATGAAATAGCGTTGATTACAGGAGTGACAGGACAGGATGGTTCTTATCTGGCAGAGTTTTTATTGGAAAAAGGATATGAGGTACATGGATTGGTGCGCAGGCACAGTATTTCAAATACCTCCAGAATTGATCACATTATCAATTCCGAATACAATCGTGTAAAGTTTTTTCTGCATTTTGCAGATACCACAGATTCCAGCAATCTGATGAGACTGATGTCTGAGATTAGACCGACAGAGGTCTATAACCTTGCGGCACAATCTCATGTAGGCGTCTCCTTTGAGGTGCCGGAATACACAGCAGAAGCGACAGGCACCAGTACCCTAAAGCTACTGGAGGCGATTCGTGTTAACGGAGGTAATTGCAGATATTATCAGGCTTCCACATCAGAATTATTTGGAGGTATCCCGGAGACCGCACCACAGAGTGAGACAACACCATTCTACCCGAAGAGCCCGTATGGAGTAGCTAAACTATATTCCTATTGGATTACCATCAATTATAGAGAGTCCTATAATATGTATGCATGCAATGGTATTCTGTTTAATCATGAATCACCAAGACGTGGAGAGAACTTTGTGACCAGAAAGATTACATTGGCAATCGCGAACATCATGGTAGGAAAGCAGGATAAACTATCTCTTGGCAATATGAATGCAAAACGTGACTGGGGATTTGCAGGGGATTATGTTGAGGGGATGTGGCTCATGATGCAGCAGCAAAAGCCGGATGACTATGTGCTGGCGACCAATGAGACGCATACGGTTCGTGAATTTGTAGAAGCGGCTTTTGAAGAAGTGGGGATTACCGTACGCTGGGAAGGAAACGGTGTTCATGAAAAAGGATACGACAGTAAGACGGGTAACCTGCTGGTAGATGTCAATCCTGAGTTCTATCGTCCGGCAGAAGTAGAATTCCTTTGGGGTAATGCAGCTAAGGCCGAGAAGAATCTTGGCTGGAAACGTAAAGTAGATTTTAAAAAATTAGTTGCCATGATGATGGATGCAGATTTAAAGGAAATCGCAGGGATGGGCACAACAGAATATAAAAAGAAACATAAATAAGAGAAGCATGTAAAAGGAGCTGGTTATTCACATGGAAAAATCTGATAAGATCTATGTAGCAGGGCATCGCGGCTTAGTAGGCAGTGCAATCGTAAGAAATCTTCAGGAAAAAGGATATACCCATATTATAGGAAAGACACACAAGGAACTAAACCTACTCAGTCAGGCGGAGGTCACACAGTTCTTTAAAGAAGAACGCCCCGACATCGTGGTATTGGCAGCTGCCAAGGTGGGTGGAATCAATGCCAATAATACTACTCCGGCAGAGTTTGCTTATGAAAATATGCAGATTCAATGTAATGTTATTAAATGTTGTCATGATTATAAAGTTAAAAAATTATTGTTTTTAGGCAGTACTTGCATTTACCCAAAACTGGCACCGCAGCCGATTCCGGAGGATGCTTTGTTGACAGGCCCTTTGGAAGAGACCAATGAAGCTTATGCGATTGCTAAGATTGCAGGACTGGAGATGTGCAAATTCTACAAAAGACAATATGGAGATGATTTTATCAGTTGTATGCCGACCAATCTGTATGGCCCTTATGATAATTACGAGCTAAATGGTTCTCATGTGATGCCGGCGATGATTCGTAAATTTCACGAAGCCAAGATGAATATGGATCCAGCTGTAGAACTATGGGGGACAGGTACACCCCTTCGAGAGTTTTTATATGTAGATGATATGGCAGATGCCTGTGTATTTCTGCTAGAGCATTATGCCGGAGAACAGCATGTCAATATCGGGACAGGCACAGAGGTAACGATAGGAGAACTGGCAGAGAAAGTACAGAAGGCGGTTGGCTATCGGGGACGTATTATCTGGAATGCATCTATGCCTGATGGTACACCGAGAAAATTAACAGACGTAACCAAATTACATGGACTGGGCTGGACTCATAAGATTGAACTGGAGGAAGGCATCCAAAAAGCATACGACTGGTTTAAGGAAAATGAGAGCCACGCCAGGATGTAACGAGTGGGAAAGTCTGCCCATACAGGCTGAGAGGAGAACAGGGTGAATAGATTTGGCGTGATTATGGCAGGCGGCGGAGGAACCAGATTCTGGCCACTCAGTCGAAAAGAGGTGCCAAAACAGTTCTTAAATCTGACAGGTACAGATCTGTTGGTGAATGAGACCTTTGACAGATTGGCAGCTTCTGTTGATCCTAAGAATATTTTTGTAGTAACCAATGCCACACAGGCAGAGCTCATGTATACAGCTACCAAAGGCAGGATAAAACAGGATCATATCCTGGCAGAACCGGCAGCACGCAATACGGCGGCATGCATTGGATATGCAGCGATGGAGATTATGCATAAATATGGAGACGGTATCATGTGTATCCTGCCCTCCGACCATTATATTAAAGAACCAGAGCGTTATGAGGCGGCGATAGCACATGCAATGCAGGTGGCGGAAGAGACCGATCAACTGATTACGATAGGCATTAAACCTACTTTTGCATCGACAGGATACGGCTATATTAAATATACCAAAAAGGCAGGAGCATCGTATTATCCGACAGAAGAATTTGTAGAAAAACCGGATGGAAAGACAGCGGAAGAGTATTTACGGGATGGTACTTATCTGTGGAATAGTGGGATGTTTGTATGGAAAGCATCTACGATTTTAAAATATTTCGAAGCACTCTTACCTGACGTATACCGCTGCATCTGTGAGATCGGCGAGGCTATGAACACCACAGAGGAACAGAAGGTGATTCAGCGAGTTTATCCTACGATCCCCAAGATATCGATTGACTATGGGATTATGGAACGTGCTGCAGATGTTTGTGTCATAGAGGGTGATTTTGGCTGGAATGATGTTGGCAGCTGGGATGCTTTACAGGCATTATATGAACCGGATGAAGAGGGCAATATCACCTATGGAGAGCAGATCCATATTGATACCAAGAACTGTATCTCTTATGCTCAGAATAAGCTGATCGCAACACTGGGTGTGGAAGATTTAATTATTGTGGAGACAGAGGATGCAGTACTGGTCTGCCATAAAGACAGAGCACAGGATGTTAAAAAGATAGTGGAACAATTAGAAAATCAGGGCATGACAGAATATTTGTAAATCCTTAGCGGAATCTTAACACGGTTTAGGTGTACGATATAAGCATAAAACCGTAAAAAGAATAATAATGAGGGTCAATTGGATGAATAGGACAATGATTAACTTCATGGAGGAGAATAGGACAGTGCATGCGACAAAAGTAGAAAAACAAGTAACAGCAGCTATGTTGAATATGAGTGTACCAAAGCATTTGCGGGGATTTCAATATTTAAGGGAGGCTATCGCGATTGTAGAACAAGACATGGAGATGGCCGGCAGTGTCACTAAATTATTGTATCCTGTAGTGGCTAAAAGATTTCATACGACAGGAACAAAGGTGGAACGTGCGATACGTAATGCCATAGAGGTCTCTTGGGAACAGGGAGAAATCGAAGCTTGTGAAGACATGTTTGGATATTCGGCGGATAACAGCAGTGAGCATCCAACGAACAGTGAGTATATTGCCATTGTAGCAGACAGGATACGTCGGCAAGAGGATAACGAATAGAATAATCCAAGTAAAATCAGAGGTTTACGGATCCTCTGATTTTTTTAATGATGACGTAATGTGTGAATTGTGCTAGAATTATCTAAAATGATGAAACACAGAGAATGACGATACGATGGAGGCAGCTGTGGGGAAATTAAAGAATCGGGATAGTGTAGTGTTCTATATGCATGCGGGCAGTGGGAATCATGGATGCGAGGCAATCGTAAATGCGACCTGCCATATGATACAGACACCTGTAACCTTGATGTCTGCCAGAGCCCATGAGGATTACAAATATTCCATACGGGATATGTGCGATATATTACAGGAACGTAAGATTACAAAGCATCTGAGCGTTCATTTCTTATATTTAATGCGTAAGTTATTACTGCGGGATGCAGAGAGCTACCTTAGATACCGTTATCGTGATATCTATGGGCAGAACCGACATGCGGTATATTTGTCTATCGGTGGTGATAATTATTGCTATCACAAGATGCAGCAGGAGCTTATCCTGGCACACCAGATGTTTCGAAGAACAGGTGCCAAGACGATTCTATGGGGATGCTCTATAGAACCTGCATTATTAAAAGACGAGCAGATGATAGAGGATATGCGGACCTATGACTTGATTACCGCCAGAGAATCGATCACTTATGAGGCACTGCTTGCGGCAGGAGTCCGTGAGCATACTTATCTCTTTCCGGATCCTGCATTTGCCATGAAGATGGAAGAAAGAGCACTGCCGGAGCATTGTACAGCAGGACAGATGATTGGAGTGAACGTCAGCCCGCTTATTATGGAGAGTGAGGTAAACAAAGGGATTACCTATGCCAATTATTACCACCTGATTCAAACGATAATAGAACAAACCGAGCAAAATGTTCTGCTGATTCCTCATGTGATCTGGGATCAGAATGATGATAGAACGCCATTGGGGCGACTATATCAAGCGTTTGCAGGGACAAACAGGGTCATGATGTTAAGTGACTGCAGTGCACCGGAGCTAAAAGGATATATTGCCAGATGCAGCATGTTTATAGGAGCCAGAACACATGCGACGATAGCGGCATATTCCACCTGTGTTCCCACCCTGACAGTAGGTTATTCTGTTAAATCCAAAGGCATCGCAAGAGATATCTTTGGTACGGAGGAGCATTATGTGATACCGGTACAGGAATTACAGACTGAAACGAGACTGGCAGAGGGATTCCGCTGGCTATTAGCACATGAAGAACAGATCAGAGAACATCTTAAGAGTAGTATGCCGGCATATATAGCGAGGAGCATTGCAGCAGGCGAACAGCTGAGAGCAATCATAGAAAGAGAATAGATCATGGGAAGAATCAAGCATGTAGCCAGGAATATTATGTTTGGATATATTGGAAATATTATTGTGAATCTGTTGGGGTTTGTGCTACGAACGGTGTTTATCGCTACCCTTGGGGATACCCTCCTTGGAGTCAATGGCCTGTATACGGGAGTCCTGTCTATTTTGTCGTTAGCAGAACTGGGAATCGGTACGGCGATGAACTACAGTTTATATGCACCCGTTGCCACTAAGGATTATGAAAAGATTAAGTCCTATATGCTGCTTTACAAAAAGGCATATTTGACGATAGCGGGAGTCGTGACAGCAATAGGGCTGTTGCTTGCTCCTTTTTTGCGGTATATCATTAAGGAACCCGGAGAATTGACGATCAGGCAGCTCACGATATACTATCTGATTTTTCTGTTTAATACGGTCAGCACCTATTTTGTGGCTTATAAATACAGTCTGGTCAATGCAGAACAAAAGAATTATATTCAGACTAATATTACAGCCCTTACACAGCTTGTGATGGTAACGGTACAGGTAGCGATTCTTTTGCTGACTAAGAATTTCTTATATTATCTGCTGGCTACTTCTGCAGTAGAACTGATACAAAAACTCTTCGTGAGTCATTATCTGAATCATCTTTACCCATACTTAAAAGAAAAAGAAATACAGCCCTTAACAGAGGAAGACAAACAGCCCATTAAAAGCAACATTAAGGCTTTGATCTATCATAAAGTCGGTGATGCCGCGAGACTTCAGACAGATAACATTATTATCTCTACTTTTTTAAATGTTACCATGGTTGGCTTGGTGTCTAATTATAATCTGGTATTAATGTCTGTATCCGGATTCCTGGATATTATCTTTAACTCTGCACTATCCAGCTTTGGTAATCTGATTGCCACAGAAGGACGTGACAGACAGTATCAATTATTTAAGGTATATAATTTCTGTGCAGCATGGATCTATGGTTTTGCAACGATTGGATTCTGGATGCTGCTCTCTCCTTTTATCGAGATCTGCTGGGGATCCGAGAGGGTGATCGGCAGTGCAGTCATTACGATGATTATGCTCGATTATTATTGTAAGGGCTTTCGAATTGTGCTATATAATTTTAAGACTGCAGCGGGTATCTTTGAAGCAGATAAATACCTGTCCTTGATACAGGGAGCAGTCAATCTGGTGATATCTATTGTGCTGGTACAACGAATGGGTTTGATTGGTATCTATATAGGCACCGTGATATCGGGTCTGCTTGCCAATTTGATAAAACCTTATTATATTTATCGCATCAGCTTTGGCAGGACTGCCTGGGCCTATCATAAACAGGTCTGTGGTTATGCACTCGTAACCCTGCTGTCTGCGGGCATCGTTTACTGGTTGGGAACTGTGATTATGTCACAGGTGACTATCCTCACTTTTATCATGATGTTCCTTGTCATCACGGTGGTGGTAAACGGTATCTTCTTCCTGTTTTATCATCGTAGTGAAGAGTTCAAGTATCTGTTGACATTGATACGACAGCATACGGTACGGTTTTTTTTCTAATAGAAAGGCAGGTTTCTATATGATTATCATCAAAGTAATGGCAGGATTGGGCAATCAACTGCAGCAATATGCACTCTATGAGAGATTCAAGAGTCTGGAAATCCCGGTTCGACTGGATACGAGCTGGTATCATGAGAATAGGAAAGCATATACCAAAAGAAATATGGAGCTTACCTTGTTTCCAACCTTGACTTACGAGATCGCTACCAAAGAGCAAAAAGCAGAACTTCTGGGGTCAGAGAACGGCTTATTTGCAAAAATAAAGAACAAGATAATAGGGAATCCATTTCATTATATGGAAAATGGACGGATGTATCTGCCTGAGATATTTTCGATGCAGGATGCCTATTTGGAAGGATACTGGGCCTGCGAGGCATATTATCACGATATTATGCCGATTCTCCAGACCAAACTTCATTTTGCGGAGAGTGAGTTACCACAGAATGTGGAGCTGCTTGCCAAATTGCAGTCAGAGAATGCAGTCAGTGTACATCTGAGACGAGGAGACTATCTACAGCCTGAGAATGTGGAGCTCTTTTCCGGTATCTGTACAGATGCATACTATGAGACAGCGATTCGCTGGGTACGGGAACATTGTGACAACCCTCATTTCTATATTTTCTCAGATGATACCGCTTATGCAAGACAACAGTATCGGGGAGAGGAATATACCATCGTGGATTGGAATACAGGAGATAATAGCTGTTATGATATGCAGCTGATGAGCAGATGCAAACACAATATCTGTGCGAATAGTACCTTTAGCTTCTGGGGAGCAAGACTCAATCCGAATCAGGGAAAGATAGTGATTCGTCCATTACAGCATCGTAATAATCAGACGTGTATTCCGGCAGAGATGCATGAATTATGGCAAGGCTTTACATTCATCGATGCACAAGGTAAAATGGTATAGAATATTTGAAGAATCGGATAGGAAAGAGAATGAAAAGCAAAAACACAAAACAAGGATATCTGGTCATATCGTTGGATATGGAATTATTGTATGGGATGAATGATGAAACGAAGATAGATCGATGGAAAAGGAATGCAGGGGGAGCCAGAGAGGTGATCCCGGAGATGCTTACCCTGTTTGAAGAATATGGGATTAAGGCTACCTGGGCGATAGTGGGGATGCTGTTTGCAAAAGATAAAGAGGAATTACGAAGTGCTTGTCCTGTAGTTATACCACAGTATGAGGAGAAACGGTTCTCTAATTATGAGAGATTGGATCAAGTAGGAGAAACGGAGGAAATGGATCCGCTTCACTATGCGGCATCCCTGATAAAACGTATCGCCGGTTCTAAAGGGCAGGAGATAGCGACTCATACTTTTTCCCATTATTATTGTATGGAAAAGGGGCAGACAAAAGAGACGTTTGAAGCAGATCTTGCGGCTGCCATCGCCATCGCGCAAAGACAAGGCATCACGACAGAGAGCCTTGTCTTTCCAAAGAATCAATACGAGGATGCCTATCTGGAAGGATTGCATGCAAGGGGGATTTTGGCAGTCAGAGGAAACGAACGGAGCTGGATGTATCGGGCAAGCAGCGCAGGAGAGAGCTTGGTAAAGAGAGCTTTCCGATTGGCTGACAGTTATGTCAACCTCTCGGGATATCATGATTATTCCATTGCACGATTAAAAGAGCAGGCTGGGGTCGTTAATATTCCGGCAAGCCGCTTCTTTAGACCCTATAGTCATAAGCTAAGACTGTTAGAGCCACTTCGCTTAGCTCGTATCAAAGGACAGATGCATCATGCAGCCAAGCATGGACTGATATGCCATCTTTGGTGGCATCCGCATAATTTTGGCAGCAGTCCATATGAGAATCTACACAATCTAAGAGAGATCCTTACTTATAATAGAAGACTACAGTCGCAGTATTCGTTTTCTTCTGCCACGATGTCTGAGATTGCAAAGAAGGGAAAACAGTATGCGAATCGTAATATTAGCCGCTAAAGGTGAAAAAGCCAATATTTTATATCATACATTAGCAGAACGCTATGATGTCTGCAAAGTCTTTTTGGAAGAATCAGTTCCCAAACGACAACTGCTGATGCGCAGGATTCATAAGATGGGCATCCGCAAAGTGATGGGGCAGATCTTGTTTAAAGTAGTTGTGGTAAAGAAGCTGGAACGAACCTCTCAGAGAAGAATTGCCCGGATTAAAGAACAATATGCTATGAATAATTCAAAGATTCCCTCTGATTGCATAGAAGAAGTATCCAATATCAATGATGCATCCTGCATTGCACACTTGCAGGAGATGCACCCGGATCTGATTATTGTGAATGGAACCAGGATCTTGAGTAAAGAGATCTTACAGGCAGTGAAAGTACCTTTCCTGAATATGCATGCCGGCATTACCCCACTTTACAGAGGTGTGCACGGAGGCTACTGGGCACTGGCAGAGCAGGATAAAGAACATTGCGGTGTTACGGTGCATCTGATAGATGAGGGGATTGATACAGGCAGTGTGCTTTACCAGTCCATCATCACGATTACCGAGGAGGATAATTTCGTGACTTATCCCTACCTGCAATTTGCATTGGGATTGCAGGATATGATACGGGCAATCGAAGATGCTGAACAAAAGGTACTGCATCCGATACAGGTGGATCTGCCGTCCAAATTTCGGACGCATCCGACACTGGCACAGTATCGATACTACAAAAAACAGTTCGGGGTACGATAAGATAGTAGATAGACCGGAATAGGAGAATAAAAGCATGGCGTTTGTATTGGCATTAACCTTGAGTATTGTCCCTATTTTGCTGGGCACTGCGGTGACGAGTATACTAAGAGAAGAAGAACCAAGTATGGCACATACCTATTTGATGGGGTTTGTGACGCTGCTTCTTACGTTTACGGGGATTGCCTATGCCTGTAAGGCGGCAGAACTTCCTTTTACCTCCCTGTGCATTCTCTATAGCTGCTTTTTAGTCTTTGTGTGTGGCAGCACCTGCGTGATTTGTTATCATAAACTACAGCATACTTTGATGATACACCCGTTCAGGCAGAAGAAGATGACTTACCTGCTTTATCTCATATTGGGTATTTTATTTTGTCTTGAGATCGGTAAGATCGTATCCGGTGATACCATGGTACAAGGCAATCGTGGAGAAGTGGCAGATACCATCCTCCCGATGATACATCATATACGAGATGGCAATAGTTTAATGGAAGGAACGCCGATGTATGTTGTGATGTATGCGTACTTTGCAGAGACCTTTTCGATAGATACGCAACAAATGCTGTATCTGCTCCTGCCGGTTTGGATGCTGTTTGTTAGTTTTTTGGTATATCAGACATGGGCGGAGCATCTGTTTGTGCATCATAATGTGTACGTGTGCAGACAGAAATCGGCTTGTTTCCTGCTCTTATATGCTCTGCTGCTTTTCTTTGGAGATACGTTGTTTACAACGATTCCCTATCATCTGTTTTATGAAGGGTGGCAGGGAAGTACGATTATCATTGCGATTTTGATTCCCTTTGCATTGGGATTATGGATGCAGAACAGACAGAGTGGAATCCTCCCTTTTTTGCTGAGCATTGCCGGTATTTTCTGTATCACAGGATTTGGCTTCCTCGATAACATAGGTGCGATTCCACTTGCCAATATATCGATGAGAGAAATAGCAAAGACGATGCTGCATGTGAACGATACCATCAATGGGTTTAGTCAGTATCAGGCACTTTATGTGGTTTCGTTACTTTATCTATATGTCAATCGTAGTCAGGCTACAAAGAAGCTGCTCTACTATAATCTGATCGTACTGGCAATCGTATGGAACCCATTGCTGGTGAAAGGATTACTATATCTGTTGCCACAGCTTAACAACTATTGGCCTTTCCTATGGTTATTGCCGACGTTGGGAGTGACAGCCTATGTGGGAACGGAGACTGTCGAACGGATAGAAAGTAAGGTGAGAACATGGAGAAGGAAATAGTCAGCATCATCGTCCCGGTCTATAACGTCAGATCCTATCTGGCAGATACCATAGAGACCGTTCGGAACCAGACCTATCCCTATTGGGAATTGATTTTGGTGGATGATTGCTCTACCGATGGAACGAAAGAATTATTAGCGGGCTATGAAGGCGAACAGATCCGAGTCTTATATCAAGACTGTAATCAGGGAGCAGCAAAAGCCCGCAATCGCGGAATAGATGCGGCGTCCGGACGTTACCTGGCGTTCCTGGATGCGGATGATTTATGGGCACCTGCCAAGCTGGAGCGAGAGATTGCCTATATGCGGGACAAAAAAGCAGCTTTTGTATTTTGCTCCTATGAATTTGCAGATGAAGCAGGCATAGGCAATGGAAAAATAGCACATGTGCCGACTCGGCTTTGTTATAAGCAGGCTCTTAAGAATACGATTATTTTCACGACAACGGTGCTTTTTGATATGCATCAATTGACCAAAGAGGACATACGGATGCCGGCAGTAAAAAGTGAAGATACAGCAACCTGGTGGCGGATTCTACGAAGCGGATATACGGCATATGGACTGGATGAAGTTTTGGCATATTATCGCAGACCGGCACAGTCGCTGTCCTCCAATAAACTGGAAGCGATAAGACGCATCTGGCATCTATACCGCAGGGTAGAAGGATTGCCAAGACTCTATAGTGCCTATAACTTCTGCTTTTATGCAGTGCGAACCGTATTGAGGCGATTATAGTTGAAGCTTCTTTTATACTTGTCATTTCTTTCTGTATCTAAATATGGTAGAATATAACGGTCATAAGAAGCAGGAAAGGTGTGGTTACTAAAATGAGTAAATTATTAAGTGTGATTGTTCCTTGTTATAATGAAGAAGAAACGGTGCTTCCTTTCTATGAGGAAGTGATGAAATTAGAAGATTTTTTTCTGGAAAATGAATTAGAGATGGAGATTATCTATGTGGACGATGGCTCCAAAGATAAGACGCTCAGTGTCATCAAAGAGTTACATGAAAAAGATAATCGTGTACACGTCATTTCTTTTTCTAGGAATTTTGGGAAAGAAGCAGGTATTTTTGCCGGATTTCAGAAGGCGGCAGGGGATTATGTGGTTATGATGGATGTAGATCTGCAGGATCCCCCATCCCTGTTACCGAAGATGTTTGCCTATATACAGCAGGGGTATGATTCTGTGGCGACGAGAAGAGTGTCACGCAAGGGAGAACCTATGATTCGCTCCTTCTTTGCCAGAACATTCTATCGCATGATGCATGTGATCTCTAAGACGGAGATCGTGGATGGAGCCAGAGATTACCGCCTGATGACGAGACAGGTAGTCGATGCAGTTTTATCACTGGGAGAATATAACAGATTTACCAAAGGTATCTTTGGGTGGGTTGGATATGAGACAAAATGGATAGAATATGAAAATATAGAGAGAACTAAGGGAGAGACGAAGTGGTCTTTCTGGAAATTACTCATCTATTCTTTTGATGGCATCATGGCATTTTCTACGGCACCTCTTGCGATTGCTTCTATCTTGGGTATGCTGTTCTGTATCCTGGCTTTTCTATTAATTATCTTTACGGTTATTCGAAAAGTCATCATGGGAGATCCGGTATCCGGCTGGCCATCGCTGGTGTGTATTATCGCATTGGTAAGTGGAGTACAGCTATTCTGTTTGGGCATCGTGGGAGAATATCTCTCCAAGACCTATATGGAAGTAAAGAAACGTCCTATCTTTTTAGTAAAAGAAGAATTATAAAGGAGCAAAGCTTTGCGTAAAATGGAATCTTTGAAACGAATGATAATCTTACAGATGGCAGCGGTAAGCCTGTTTTTCCAAGTGATACTCTATGCTTTGCTATGGTATGACCAATATGCGACGACGATTCAGGTATATTTTTGGAATCGTGGGCATTGGCTGGTCATTGGGATCTATGCAGTTTTATTGATGTTCTTCTCTAAGATGTATGGTGGTTATCGAATAGGCTATTATAAACCGATTGAGGTGTTTTTCTCACAGGCTTTTTCTACTTTGTGTGTAAACGGCCTTTCTTACTTTCAAATATCATTATTAAATGGTAATTTAATTTCTCCAAAACCACTTATAATCATTACTTTATTGGATATCATAGGGATCGCCGTATGGACAGCGGGAGCACAGGGCATCTATAGCTCCATCTTTTCACCGAGGGAATTACTGCTGATACATGGGGACAGACCGATTGAAGATATTATTAAGAAGTTCTATACGAGACGGGATAAATATAAGATATGCAATTGCATCCACATTTCAGAAGGATTGGAACGTATCTGCCAAGAAGCAGAGAACCGTTACGATGCAGTGGTTATATGGGATATTCCAACGGAGGATCGCAATAAGATCCTCAAGTATTGTTTTGGTAAATCAATCCGTACTTATGTAATGCCTAAGATAACGGACGTTATCATAAAAGGCTCAGAGCAATTACATTTATTCGATACTCCTATTTTGCTGACTCGGGAATATGTGCTGACGATTGAACAGCGTATGATAAAGAGAGGGATTGATCTTTTCTGCGCCATCCTCTTAATGATTTTGGCTTCTCCCTTTATGCTGCTGACCGCGATGGCTATCAAATTGTACGACGGAGGTCCCATCTTATATAAGCAGATTCGTTGTACGATAAATGATAAGGAGTTCTACATCCTAAAGTTTCGCAGTATGAGAGTAGATGCCGAGAAAGACGGTGTTGCACGGCTTGCCGCCAAACACGATACCAGAATCACGCCGATTGGACGTTTTATTCGTAAAGTCAGAATAGATGAATTACCACAATTATTTAATATTTTGAAAGGTGATATGTCTTTTATAGGACCCAGACCGGAACGACCTGAGATTATAGCGCAATATAGGAAAGAGATGCCGGAATTTGCTTTTCGAACTAAGGTGAAAGCCGGACTGGCGGGGTACGCACAGGTATATGGCAAATATAATACGATACCATACGATAAATTAAAACTGGATTTATTTTATATTGAAAATTATTCTACTTGGATGGATCTTAAACTCATGTTATTGACTCTTAAGATTCTGTTCAAACCGGAAAGCACAGAAGGTGTGGATATCACAAAGACTACGGCAAGCAAGTAAGCAGTACGGCAAGCAAGTAAGCAGTACGGCAAGCAAGTAGTACAGAAAGGGTATGATTATGGACAAGGATACCAATCAATACGGAACAGAACCTGCAGATCTTAAGCTGCTGGCGATTAGACTATCAAGGAAAATATGGATCGTTATAGTGGTAGCACTATGGGGTGGGATGCTTTTTGGTGCAGGATATTTTATCAAACATGTAGTTATGGCTCCGGAGCCGCAATATAAGACGGATTCTTTGCTGTATGTAGATTTTGTAGAAGACGAAGATTTGGACGGAAAACCCAAATATTATACGTATAATGAAGCCGGTTGGGCAGGATTTGTCAAGACAGATACGATATTGGATAAAGCGATTCCTCATCTGACCAACCCATTACTGAAGGAAGAACTCCGTGCCAGTGTAGAGGCAAAAGTGGATTCTGATTATAGATTTGTGGAGCTGACAGTGACACATCCCAAAGCAGTGGTGGCATTGGACATTGCGCATGCAATGGAACAGGCCTTTACAGAGTTTGCCGGTGAGATGCAGGAGATAGAGCAGATTCGTGTGATGACACGGGCAACAGAACCCCAAAGGGTATTGATCGATACCCATACATGGCGGGCTGCCTTGTGGGGCATGATACTGGCAAGTGTGGCATTGATACTCTTTATACTGGTAAAAGAAGTGCTCAATGATGCAATCTATGTGCCATTGACTTTTGAAAAACGATATGGGATCCCGATGCTCGGTGCTATTGTAGAGAAGGGGGATTCTAATCTGGTACAGATCACCCATAATCTTGATTATCTGAGACGTGGGCAGCACTTAGCCCTGGTATCGATACGCGGCAACAGTAGGATCGACACGATAGATGCACCACTGGCACGATTGGCGAAAGAAGTGTTGGACATTGATGCTGTTTATACACCGATACAATATCCGGAACAGATGGAGGACATACGTACCTTTGATGGTGTGATCTTAGAGGTTCCGGCAGGGATTAAGAATGGAGCACTCATTGAAGACACATTATCGATGTTAAAGAAGCATGACTGCAGCGTAGTTGCAGCTCTTCTAACGCACGCGGATGCAGGCTTGCTTCGTGCATACTACTTTGGTATGAAAGGTTGACGATATGAATCTACAGGTATTGGTGTCCGCAGTCAATGCAGAGCCACCACGATTAATCACACAGATGAAGCTGGCAACAGATGCCATTATCATCAATCAATGTGAAGAGAATGCATATGAAGAATTACATCTGAACCAACACAGGATCAGATGCTATTCTTTTCAGGAACGCGGAGTCGGTCTGAGCCGTAATAATGCATTGCTTCGGGCAGATCATGAGATTAGTTTGTTTTCAGATGAAGATATTGTATATCACGACGGGTATGAAACATTGGTGTTAGATGAGTTTACGAAGCACCCGGAAGCAGATATGATTGTTTTTAATTTTGCGGTAGAACCGGAGCGCAGAACTTATTATAATGAACATTGGCATCAGGTTCACTGGTATAATTGTGGCAGATATCCTACTTTTAGCTTTGCAGTGCGGACAGCACAGGTACACGCTAAGAATATCACGTATTCTCTGCTGTTTGGAGGTGGTGCTAAGTACAGTAATGGAGAAGACAGCTTATTTATCAGAGAATGCCTGCACTGTGGCTTGCACGTATATGCCTCTCCTGTGGAACTGGGCAGAGAAGAACCCAGACCCTCCACCTGGTTTCAAGGCTATACTGAAAAGTTTTTTATAGATAGAGGGGTGCTGTATTGGTATTTATATGGTAGGTGGGCCGGCCTATTGGCGATGCGTTTTTTGTATACACATCGGGATATGACAAACGGAGCGATTAAACTACCACAGGCCATGCGTCTTATGCGCAGGGGTATACAGGAGGCACGTGACTTATGATCTGGTATCTCGGACTCACGGTGATTACTGTGATGCTGGCCGGCTTTGTAACACGGCCATTAAAGAATGTATCCTACACTACGAGAACACAATTAACCAATCGTGTTATTTTGTTTGCTATTTTTGTATTGCTTTTTATGATATCCGCAGGTAGATATTACGTGGGCAATGATTATGGAGAATACATTGCTATCTTTAAAAGAGTAGGATTGGGACAGAGTGTATCCAGTGAATTTGGATTTAATACAGTGGTACGCATCGTTCAGTTTTTATGTGGAAAAGAGAGCTTTATTCCTATTTTTGCAATTTTCTCTTTTTTCACTGTTTTTTTCTTACTAAAAGCAGTCTATGAGCAAAGCGACTGGTTTGCTTATGGATTCTTTCTGCTTATGGCATCCGGTTATTATTTTTCCGGTTTAAATACCGTGCGTTATTATTTGGCACTGGCGATGGCATTGTACGCTGCCAAATACATGATCCGCAAAGATTATGCAAGATTTCTCCTGTGGATTTTATTAGCAGCAACTTTTCACAAGACAGTACTGGTAGTTATTCCCATTTACTGGTTTGCAAGCAGGCAATGGAAGAAGCGGGAAGTGACTGTTATCTTGGCCTTTTGTGCATCCCTATTGCTGTTTCAGGATTTTTATCGCAAGATTATTTTTGCTATTTATCCATGGTATGAAGATTCCAGATTTAATACGGGGGAAACTTCTTATATTAATATAGTGAAAGGTATTTGCGTGCTTGTTTTTGCTTTACTTTATTATAAAGAGGCCATTCGGGATGATAAACGCAATCAGTTCTATTTCTATCTTAATATAGGTGCCATTTTACTCTATTTGTTTGCTTCCTTTATTCCTGTTGTGTCCAGAATAGGATATTATCTGAATGCCACACAGATATTTTTGATTCCCAATATCTTGGTAAAGATACCTAAGAAGAAGGAGCGTATCTTTTTTGGTATCCTGATAGCGTTGGCATTTCTACTTTATTTTGCAGTGTTTCTTCATAAAGCAGGGGCGGTGGACCTTCGTATTATACCTTATAAGACTTGGATTTTCTGAAAGGAAATGATTGTTAAATGAAGATTAAATATAGTATTATTGTAGTTTGCTTTAATGCCGGCAGCAAATTATTGTTGACAGTTAATAGTATCCTGGCACAGACCTATGAGGAGTATGAGATTATCATCAAAGATGGTTTATCGACAGATCATGCATTGGACACATTACCTAAGGACGATAGGATCAAGATAGCTTCTTGCAAGGATACCGGTATCTATGATGCGATGAATCAGGCAGTTAAGTTAGCTGCGGGGGATTATTTTCTATTTCTCAATTGCGGAGATACCTTTCATACAGGAGATGTCCTGACACAGACGACAGCCATCATAGAACAGCAGCCATCTGCACAGCATTTGATCTATTATGGTGATACCTATAATGAGACCACACAAGCATTGGTTTCCCAGCCACAGCAGCTTACCCCCTTTACCTGTTATCGCCATATCCCCTGCCATCAGGCCTGCTTTTATGCAGCCTCCCTTTTTGCCATTCGTCAATATGACTTGCGTTATCAGATTAGAGCGGATTATGAGCATTTTCTCCATAGCTATTATCGATGTCATGCCGATCCGGCTTATCTGCACCTTACCGTTGCCGATTATGAAGGCGGAGGTTTCTCGGAGGCACCTGCTAATCTGCACTTAGATCAACAAGAGCACCGCATGATTACTGCGCAGTATATGAGCCGCAAAGCAATATTTCTTTATCGACTCATTTTGCTGCTGACGCTGCGCCCCTTACGCACTTATTTAAGTCATAATACAAGGTTCGCTGCCACCTATAATTGTTTAAAAAACAGATGTTATCATATGATGAAACATCACTCATAAAATATTTCCGGAAAGGAGTTCTCCCTATGCGTGTGTTATGGGTATGTAATATTATGCTTCCTTTGATTGCGGACAGCCTGGGGCTGACATCCAGTCATAGAGAAGGTTGGTTAACCGGTTTGCTGAATATCTTTTTGCAACAGACGGAAGACAATCAGATTGAACTGGGGATCTGTTTTCCCATCTCGTCACAGCTTGTTGCAGAGTTAGGCCACAGGGTGCAGGGGAAAGCGGGGCGTATCTCTTATTATGGATTTTTGGAAGATATTAGGCAAGAGGCGGGATATGACCCGGCTTTGGAGAAAAGTATGCGTGAGATTGTTGCAGATTTCAAGCCGGATGTAGTACATATCTTTGGAACAGAATTTGCCCATGCACTGGCAATGGCACGAGTCTCTGATCCGGATAGGACTTTAGTCGGGATACAGGGAGTCTGTATCGCCTGTGCGCAACACTATATGGATGGGATCCCGGGATGGGTACAGCGTAGATTTACGCTAAGGGATGTCCTTAGACAGGATAATATGAGACAGCAGCAGCGTAAATTCTATGTGAGGGCTCGTCGGGAAGAAGAAATATTGAAACTGGTAGGACATGTAACGGGCAGGACAGATTTAGATCGTGCAACAGCCTTATCTTTGAACCCCGATATTAGGTATCATTTTATGAATGAAACCCTGCGTTCTAATTTTTATGAATCATCATGGAACTTAACTGCCTGCGTCAGACATCGTCTTTTGCTAAGTCAGGGAGATTATCCCCTCAAGGGCTTCCACTACATGCTGCAGGCACTTCCCTTGATCAGACAAAGATATCCGGATGTCACTCTTTTAGTAGCCGGTAATAAGATTACAAAACAAGAGACGATAAAGGATCGTTTCAAGATATCTTCTTATGGCAAGTATCTCTTACAGCTCATCAGGTCACATCAGCTGAGCGATTGCATTACCTTTACGGGGATGGTAGACAGTGCCGGGATGTGTGATCTCATGCAGCACAGTCATATCTTTGTTTCCCCCTCTACGATGGAGAATTCTCCCAATTCAGTGGGGGAAGCAATGCTGCTTGGAGTGCCGGTCGTAAGCTCTGATGTGGGTGGAGTGCACAATCTGTTACAGGATGAAGTAGATGGTCTGTTGTATGAGGTCAATCAGCCGGATGCGTTGGCGAAGCAGATTTGCCGCATCTTTGATCAGGATGATCTGGCACTTCGTTTGTCGGTACATGCCAAGGAACATGCGGCACAGACACATCATCCTATGAATAATTATCATCGATTGCTGGAGATCTATCAAAGTATGGGAGGTGCATTATGAAGATAACTACAGTATCTAATTACATTAATCACCACCAGATTCCATTATCCAATGCTTTATACCAAGTGCTGGGGGAGGAATATCATTTTATTCAAACAGAACCGATGGAAGAGGAACGTATTAAAATGGGATGGGGGCAGTTAGTAAAGGATTGTCCTTACCTGTGCTGCTTCTACGAGCAGGCAGAAGCATGCAGACGTCTGATTCTGGACAGCGATATAGTAATCTTTGGAGGAGTAGAAGACGAGAGCTACATCGAAGAACGTCTGGCTCTTGGCAAAATCGTGATTCGAAGCAGTGAACGCATCTACAAAGCAGGACAATGGCGAGCTGTTTCACCCAGAGGATTAAAGAAAAAATACCATGATCATATGAGATATCGAAAAGCACCGGTGTATCTTCTGTGCAATGGCGGCTATGTGGCTTCGGATTTCCACATCATACGTGCTTATCCGAATAAGATGTTTCGCTGGGGATATTTTCCACAGACTTATCACTATCAGATTGCACAACTGATGGCTGCAAAACCGCAGGATATTATGGAAATCGTGTGGGTGGGCAGGTTTATACATGTGAAACAGCCGGAGTACGTGCTTCGATTGGCGAGACAATTGGCCCGAGATCAGATCAGAGCCCATATTACGATCATCGGGGGCGGAGAACTGAAAGAGAAGATTAGCAACTGCATAGAGAAAGAACGATTACAGGATGTCATTACGATGACCGGCTTTAAAAATCCAACAGAGGTCCGCAGCTATATGGAACGTTCCAATATCAGTATCGCGACCAGTCAATACTGGGAAGGCTGGGGAGCAGTCATCAATGAAGCGATGAACAGTGGCTGTGCAGTAGTGGCCAGCCATGCGATGGGGGCGACCCCCTATCTGATACAGGATGGCGTGAATGGTCTCATCTATCGCAATGAGGATTTTCATGAGTTTTATGCCTGTGTTAAGAAGCTTATTTTGGATCGAGATCTACGACAAAGACTGGGCAGAGCGGCCTATGAGACGATTACGACGGTATGGAATGCCGAGAATGCAGCACAGCAGTTATTGAAGCTGTGCACGCAATTATGTGATGGCGTGGAAGATTATTATGCACCGGAGGGACCGATCAGCAAAGCACCTATTGTGGCACCGGGAAGAATGTACCATTATCTCAAAACACATGCAAAAAAACAATAAAGCAGAAAGCGAAGAATCCTATGAAACAAAATAAGTTGATTACGATTATTGTACCTGTTTATAATATTATAGAATATCTGCCGCGCTGTGTGCATTCTATCTGCAGTCAGACTTATCGTAATCTGGAGATTATTTTGGTCGATGATGGATCTACGGATGGAACAGATAGACTTTGTGATGAGTTGGGACAGGAAGATGCAAGGATTAAGGTCATCCATCAGAACAATGCAGGCTCTTCTGCTGCGAGAAATACAGGCATCCGGGCAGCAACGGGCGATTATCTGGGATTTGTGGATAGCGATGATTATGTGGAACCAAGGATGTATGAGCTCCTTATAGAGGCGATAGACAAGTATGATTGTCCTGTTGCACAGGCGGCACGGAGAGAACTCACTGAGAGCGGTGAGGAACTGCCACCTATCTGTATTCCACCCGAGACTACCCTATGCTATTCCCCGACAGATTTTCTAAAGGAGCTTCTTTTGCATAAAGGGGACTGCTCTTTTTGCACCAAACTAATAGATGCTGTATTGTTTCAACATCGCTTATTTCCGGAAGGGGTGTTGAACGAAGATTTTAACCTATTGGTGCATCTGCTACAGGATATTGAGGGTATCGTCTCCATACCACAACAGATGTATAACGTATGTTATCGAATGGGAAGCAATACAAGAAAGCTGTCCAAAGGAGATTTCTCAAGAGTATATGGCGATTGTGTTGATAATGCAGATATGGTGGAAACACTGGTAAATGCCAGGTATCCCGAGTTACATCGCTATGCTGTTAGATTTGCACTATTTCAGAGAATGGAATATTTACTCCATATTCCGATTGCACAGATGACTGCGGACCATGTGCAATATTGCGGTATGATCTCTTATCTGCGTAGCCATATCAAAGATACCATTAGCAACCCTTACTTGACGAAACGCAATAAAATATATATATTGTTATTTACAATGAATCCCTTGGTGGTGCGTCAACTGCATGTCAAACTGCGTCATCCCGATAATCTTAGCGATAACGGTGAGCTGTAACAATGAGAGGAGAGGTCATGATGCGAGACAGAGTCTATGTATGCCATACTTACTATCATGTTTACGTTGCCTTTTTAAAAGAGTTTAATTTATCCAACACGATAAGAGAACAAACAGGTGCAACCTTGATTTTGAGCCGAATGTCTACGGACTTTGAACAGTTAAAAGAACGGATAGAGAACATTCATTATTTTGAGGAAGTGCTGTGGTTTGATGAAAAAGGTTATTTGGAATCACCGCAGCTGGTAGCACTGAAACGAGATAGGGGTATTCTTGCTAATATGATTGCCAGAATTAGATTTACCGATCTATTGTCCAAGCAGCAGGAACCCTATATTCCGGTTGATTTTACGCTTTATCGGGATATCTATGTTTTTTGTGATTCAGACCCGATAGGATATTATCTGAATAAGCATAAGATACCGTATCATGCACTGGAAGATGGTTTGGATTGTCTTAAGATCTATGATACCGCAAGATTTGATAATAGAGGATGTTTCAGACTCAAAGTCTTACTGTCACGCTGGAATCTGATCTTCATACAGAATGGGTATGGCAGATATTGCATCGATATGGAGATTAATGACCGTTCCTGTCTTAAATACGATTGCCCTTATTATAAAGAACTGCCAAGAAAACAATTAGAGGAACGCATCAGTAAGCCTGATCAACAATTGATGGTACGGGCTTTTATGGAAGATGCAGATGCCTTAATGCAGCAGATTCATAACCCCATAGATGAGAGGATTGCAGGTAAGAACGTACTGATTCTAACGGAACCGCTCTGCACCTTGGAGGTAAGGAAACAGATTCTGGAGGATATCATAAAGGAGTACTGTGAAGGCTTCCGCGTCTTTATTAAACCGCATCCCAGAGATCATCTGGATTATGAGCATCTGTTTTCGGACTGTATTGTTCTGAAAGGACGATTTCCACTGGAAGTGATGAACTATCTGGAGGGAGTGCATTTTGATCGGGCTGTCTCGGTATTTACGCAGGCGATTTACAGTATGGAGTTTGTCGATGAGAAGATATTCTTAGGAGAGGACTTTATGGATCGCTATGAAGCACCCGCAGTTCACCGTTATAATGACCAGATATAGATGAGGAAAAAGAAATGAAGATATTAAAGAAAATCAATGTGTTATTAGATAAAAAACAAAAAGCGAATATGATAGTGCTGCTCTTTGCTATGCTAATTGGAGCCATCTTGGAGACTGCCAGTATTGCACTGGTATTTCCGGTCATCAAAGTGGTGATGACACCTCATGCAGTACAAAGCAGTGCCATGATGAGCAGATTGTATCATCTACTGGGTATGAGGAATGAAACACAGTTCACAGTATTTGTCATGCTGGCGTTGATTGCGGCTTTTGTGTTAAAGAATCTCTTTCTTTTTGCACAGCAGAAGATGTTATACCATTTTATCTACACCAATCAGTTTCGTACCTCGGAACGTATGATGAAGAATTATCTGCGCAGAGGGTATGAATTTTATCTAAATAGTGACACCTCAGTGATTCAAAGAAGTATTACATCGGATGTCAACAATATGTATGCCCTGATTTTGGCTGTGTTACAGATCATATCAGAAGTGATTATCTTCTTTTCCTTAACAGCGGTTCTGCTGGCAGCCGATGCGAAGATGACCATTATGTTTGCGACGTTGCTGATTCTGACTCTCTTTTTGATTAAGATCGTGATTAAACCGATTATGCAGAAAGCGGGAGCGGACAATCAGGCATATTACAGCGGACTATTCAAATGGATCTCACAGACCGTGTCCGGCATTAAAGAAGTCAAGATTGCCGGAAAAGAACAATACTTTATTGATGAATATGTGAAATGTGGACGCGGTTATGTAGAAGCGGTACAAAAATACAGTATCTATAACAATACTCCCAGACTATTAATAGAAACGGTCTTTATCATAGGCATGGTTGGCTATCTGCTTTTCTTAGTGCTGAGTGGCGGAGATGCGACACAGATTATGCCTATCATTGCTGCGTTTGGTGTAGCCGCAGTTCGTCTGATGCCATGTGCCAACCGCATTAATAACCAGCTTACCTCCATGGCGTATTTTGAACCTTTTTTCATGGGAGTCAGCGATAATCTGCAGGATGAGATCAGTGATACCAATATTGACATGAGTTTTGCTAAAGATACCGATCAAAAGCTTGCGATTCAGAAGAGTATCCGTTTGGAGGATATCACCTATCGCTATCCCAATACAGAGACTTTGATTTTTGACCATGCCAATATGGAGATCCCCATAGGGACTGCGGTAGGTATCGTAGGCAGCTCCGGTGCCGGTAAAACTACGATAGTAGATGTATTGTTAGGTCTGCTGGAGATAGAAGGCGGTACCATCTATGCAGATGAAACCGATATCAAGGATGCATACAGAGCCTGGTTAAAAGATATCGGTTATATTCCACAGATGATATTTATGTTAGATGATACGATACGTAAGAATGTTGCGTTTGGCATACCGGAGATGCAGATTAGCGAAAGCCGTGTTTGGGAAGTATTAGAAGAAGCACAATTAGCTGAATTTGTCAGAGGTCTTCCTGATGGACTGGAAACGAGTATTGGAGAACGTGGAATCCGCTTATCGGGTGGACAGAGACAGAGAATCGGAATTGCCAGAGCATTGTTTAACGATCCGGAGGTTCTGATTTTGGATGAAGCAACTTCGGCGTTGGATAATGATACAGAGGCTGCGATTATGGAATCGATTAATCATTTTCACGGCAAGAAGACGCTGCTCATCATCGCACATCGTCTGCAGACGATAGAGAAGTGCGATATGATTTACCGTGTAGAACAAGGCAAGATCGTGAGAGAAAGGTAATCTATGAAACTGAGCATTATTGTGCCTGTATATAATATGGCATTGGATGGCAAACTAAAGTATTGTATAGATTCGTTACTGCATCAGACGATCAGTGATTTTGAGATTATCGCAGTGGACGATTCCTCTCACGATACTTCTCTCTCTATCTTACAGGAGTATGCCTTGCAATATCCGGAGCTGATCACGGTAATTGCCTCTCAGGAGAACCTGAAGCAGGGGGGTGCCAAGAATCTGGGTATCCATGCAGCCGGCGGAGAATGGATCGGATTTGTTGACAGCGACGATTGGATCGCTCCGGATATGTATGAGAAGCTATTGAATCGTGCCGAGGAAACAGGTGCGGATGTGGTGGGCTGTGACTATTCTCTGGTTCGAAAACATACGATGACAGTCGGGCAGGTCATACAGAATAATACGGATGACCAAACAGGGATATTGGATGAGGCAGCCTATCGGAAAATATTGCTGCATGCAGGCAGTATGGTTATTAAGATCTATAAGCGTGAGATTATAGTAGAGAATAAACTTTGGTTTCCGGAGCATATTTTTTATGAGGATAACTGTGCTTCGCCCTTGTGGATGCTGCACTGTACTCATTTTGAAAAAGTGAATGAACCCCTCTATTATTATTATCAGCATGAGGATTCGACGGTACATGTAGTCAGTGAGTCCAGATGCAAAGATCGTTTGACTGCCATGGAACAGTTGATGACAGAATGCGAAAAAAGAGGCTGGCTGGTAACCTATCATCAAGAACTGGAATTCAAATTTGCAGAGCTTTATCTGGTCAATACCTTATTTACCTATATGCAGGGAAACAATCCCAAACATCTTGTCTTTTTGAGAAAGATGAAGAAAGGCATCAAGCGCAGATTTCCGGAGTTTCAACAGAACCCATATTATCAGGCACGCTTTGATAAAGAAGAAAAAAAATTAATCCGGTATTTCTGTAAATCAGAATTATTTTTTCTGATTTATTACAAAGCTCTCTATTGGTATCGACGTAAATTTACGCAGTAGATTTACTCCGTAGATTTATTTGTAAAAGTAGTGAGAATATGATAAAATAAAAAAATGTGCAAGTGCAGTGATGTGCCACATGGTTTTTTACCAGAATAGGAGAATGAGATGTTAGAGAATAAGACGATTTTGATTACCGGAGGAACCGGTTCTTTTGGAAAATGCTTTACCAAATATGTATTGGAACATGATAATCCCAAAAAGATTATTATATACTCCAGAGATGAATACAAGCAGTTCATCATGATGAATGAATTTAAACAATATGCAGATAGATTAAGATTCTTTATTGGTGATGTCAGAGATAAAGAACGTTTACAAAGAGCCTTTGAGGGAGTAGATTATGTCATTCACGCAGCAGCACTGAAACAGGTCCCTGCCTGTGAATATAACCCTAATGAGGCGATTAAGACTAATATTAATGGGGCGCAGAATATTATAGATGCGGCTCTGGATTCCAAGGTGCAGAAGGTAGTGGCATTGTCTACCGACAAGGCTGTTAATCCGGTCAACCTATATGGTGGCACCAAATTAGTGTCTGATAAGTTGTTTGTAGCAGCCAATGCTTATGCAGGACATAAGGATATTAGCTTTTCTATTGTCAGATATGGCAATGTTGCCGGAAGCAGAGGCTCGGTTATCCCATTTTTCCAGAATATCATTAATAAAGGAGAAACAGAATTACCGATTACCGATTATCGTATGACCAGATTTTGGATTAGCCTGACACAGGGAGTGGAATTAGTCCTGAAAGCTTTGGCAGAAGCCAAAGGCGGCGAGACCTTTATCTCCAAGATACCGTCCTTTAAGATTACGGATTTGGCACAAGCCATGCTCCCGGGATGTACGATGCCGGAAGTCGGTATCCGCGAGGGTGAGAAATTACATGAGATTATGGTTACAGTAGAAGATTCCATGACTACTTATGAATATGATAAGCACTTTATTGTATATCCGCAGATGGTATGGAGTGACAGTAAAAGACCAACACCGACAGGGAAAAAAGTAACAGAGGGATTTGCATACAGCTCAGGCACCAATACAGAGTGGTTGACAGTGGAACAGATTCAGACTTTGCTACAAGGAGTAGACTTAGAAAAATAAAGCAATAGGAATATATATTTTCTGAGAAATGCAGGATATCACTGCATTTCTTTGGCTATTACGGAAAGGATGGGGAGATTCCTATGGAAAAACCGGCAATACAGGGGGGGACCCCGGTGAGAGAGAATAAATTATACTATGGACATCAATATATTGATGCGGCAGATGTACAGGCGGTATCAGAAGTTTTGGTCAGTGATTATTTGACTTGCGGACCGAAGATCACAGCATTAGAAGACAGACTGTGCACTTTGACGGGTGCGAAGTATGCAGTTGCAGTCAGTAATGGCACCGCAGCTTTGCATATTGCCTGCCAGGCAGCGGGGATTACTGCGGGGGATGAAGTGATTACAACGCCCATTACATTTGCGGCATCTGCCAATTGTGCGCTATATTGCGGTGCTACACCGGTGTTTGCTGATATTAATGAGCGAACCTATAATATTGATCCGGCTGCCGTGACTTCCAAGATAACGACACATACAAAAGCAGTCGTTGCGGTAGACTTCACAGGACAGGCGGTAGAGCTGGATGCACTGCAGGAGATTGCACGGAAACATCAATTGGTGCTGATAGAAGACGGAGCCCATTCCATAGGGACGACTTATCGCGGAACGCCGATAGGAGCGATTGCCGACATGACTACCTTTAGTTTCCATCCGGTTAAGACGGTGACCGGTGGCGAGGGGGGAGCAGTCCTGACGAATAGCCGTGCCTATTATGAACGCTTATTACTATTTCGTTCCCATGGGATTACCAGAGATCAGGACCTCTTGCAGCACGAAGCGGATGGACCGTGGTACTATGAACAGATAGCACTTGGGATGAACTATCGTATGACCGATATTCAGGCAGCGTTGATTATCAGTCAATTAGACAAATTATCTCTATTTCAGAGTAGACGGAAAGAGATTGTACGCCAATACAATGAAGCCTTTGCACAGATTCCGGAGGTAACTGTTCAAGAAGAGATACCGGAGTCTGATACCACCAGACATCTCTATATCTTACGCATCAAACCGGAACACCTGCGGATCGATCGCCGTGCATTCTTTGATGCGATGGGAGCAGAGAATATCTGCTGCAACGTACATTATATACCGGTCTATTATCATCCTTACTACGAATCTCTGGGATATCAGAAGGGTCTGTGCCCTAAGGCAGAGCAGCTCTATGCAGAGATGATGAGTCTGCCACTCTACTATAGTATGACGGATGCAGATGTTGCGGATGTGATCCATGCCGTCAAAAAAATCGTAGAGAATTATAGAAGATAGGAGTTCCTATGCGTAAAATAGCGATTATTACAGCCAGGGGAGGCAGTAAGAGGATCCCAAACAAGAATAGAAAATTATTCCTGGGGAAACCCATTTTGCAATATTCCATAGAGGCAGCGATACAAGCCGATATTTTTGATGAAGTGATGGTGTCTACGGATGATACACAGATCGCAAAGCTTGCGATAGAGGCAGGAGCAAAGGTACCATTTTACCGAAGTGAAAAAACAGCCAATGATTATGCAACAACAGCCGATGTGATAGAAGAAGTACTGGCCTGCTATCAGGAGAAGGGACAGGATTATGAAGAAGCCTGCTGCATCTATCCGACAGCGCCTTTTGTGACACCACTACGATTACAGGAAGCGATGACACATTTGGAAACGCTGCATGCAGAAGCAGTGATGCCTGTGGTTTCCTTTTCTTTTCCCCCACAACGTTGTGTTGTGATCAGAGAAGGAGAATTACAAGCCAGGTGGCCGGAACATATGGCAGCACGTTCTCAAGATCTGGAACCCTATTATCATGATGCGGGACAATTCTATGCGATTCGTGTTTCCGCATTTAGACAACAGCATAAGATGATTATGACACATACTCTGCCACTCATTTTATCAGAGATGGAAGTACAGGATATTGATACAGAGGAAGACTGGAGGATGGCTGAATTGAAATACAGTCTGCTCCATCCCGATAAGTAAAAGTCATGCAGGGGGATAGAATAGGAGTGAGGATAGATGAACAATATTACCATTAAGAACAGGGTTATCGGGGAGGGACAGCCGGCATATCTTATCGCAGAGATGTCAGCGAATCACGCAGGCAAGATAGAGCGTGCCAAGGAGATTATCCATGCGGCTAAGGAGAGTGGAGCGGATTGTATCAAGATACAGACCTATACTCCGGATACCATGACGATCAATTGCAATAATGAATATTTTAATATTACAGAAGGAACCTGGAAGGGTGAGAATCTATATAGTCTATATCAAAAAGCATACACGCCATGGGAATGGCAGGCGGAACTTAAGGCAGAGGCAGATAAGATAGGGATAGATTTCTTTTCCACACCCTTTGACAATAGCTCGGTTGATTTTTTAGAAGAAATAGGTGTTGAATTCTATAAGATAGCTTCTTTTGAGCTGGTGGATATTCCCCTTCTTCGCTATGTGGCATCTAAAAAGAAGCCGATTATTATGTCGACAGGTATGGGAAGCAGACAAGAGATTGAAGAGGCTGTAGAGACCATACGAAGAGCCGGTAATTATGAGATTGCATTATTACAGTGTACCAGTGCGTACCCTGCATTACCGAGGGATATGAATCTGGCAACGATGCTCGATATGAGGAATTATTTCCATGTACCGGTGGGACTTTCAGACCATTCAATGGGTTCTTTTGGAGCTTCTACAGCGGTTGCGATGGGTGCCGGTATCATTGAAAAGCATTTTTGTATCAATAGAGATATTGAGAATCCGGATGCGTCCTTCTCCATGGAACCACAGGAATTTGCACAGATGGTCAGGGATATTCGGAAGACAGAGCAGGCAGTTGGCACCGTGCACTATGAGGTGACAGCAGCAGAACAGGGAAATCTGGCATTTAGGCGTTCTATCTTTGTCGTAAAGGATATCGAGCCGGGAGAGCCATTGACTGCCGACAATATCAGAGTGATTCGTCCCAGTGATGGATTGGCACCGAAACATTATGATGATATATTGGGGCGATGTGCCAAAGTTAAGATTTTGAGAGGAACACCGTTACGCTTTGAATTGCTTGTGTAAGAAGGTGGTGCAGGATGGAGATACAATTACGAAGAGCTACCATGGCAGATGCCGGGCTATTATTTGATTGGGCAAACGATAAGACTGTCAGGCAAAATTCCTTTCACACAGCACCCATCCCATATGACCATCATATGGCATGGCTTAAAAGTAAATTAAGTACAAAGGATTGCCGCATCTATATCGCAGAAGCGTCAGGCGTGCCGGTGGGACAGATTAGAGTGGATGTAGAAGAGGGCAATGGGAAGATCGGGTATAGCATAGATGCTAAATACAGAGGAGAAGGTTATGGAAAGCAGATGTTAAATAAGCTGGAAGAGAATCTTGCACAGGATCATACGGTATCTGCCATTCATAGGCTGGTTGCACAGGTAAAGCAGGGAAATGAAGCATCTAAGAGAGCCTTTATACATCTGGGTTACCATGAAGTAGCAAAACCGCAGACGAATTATATAGAGTTAGAGAAGGAATACTTGCCATGTTATATATCAGAGTAGATGGAAATGCTCAGATTGGAGCAGGCCATATTATGCGGTGCCTGGCGATTGCAGAAGCACTGAAAGAAAGAGGAAAAGTCACCATTTTCTTGACCGCAGATGAGGAATCACAGCGATTAATAGCCGGACGTGGATTTGCTACCTTAAATCTTCAGACAACCTGGAATGATATGGAGGGTGAATTACCTATATTACTCCCTATTTTACAGGAAAATGATATTAAACTGCTATTGATTGACAGCTATTGTGTTACGGATACTTATTTGCGAATGATTGGAACTCACACACAGGTGGTTTATCTCGATGATCTGGGAGAACACTGTTATCCGGTTGCAGTGTTGGCTAATTATAATATTTATGCACCAAAACTGCGGTATGAAGAACAATATCGTAAATGTGTTTTACCGGTTCCTAAACTGATACTGGGTTGTGATTATGTACCACTTCGAACCGAATTTCAGAATGCAGAAGCCCGTGTGCGCAGAAATGTGAGAGATATTTTATTGACAACGGGAGGTTCTGATCCCTATAATATAGCAGGTCAGCTGCTCGATGCGATAGTACAGGCAGATAGTCGATACCATTTGATTCAATTTCATGTGGTAAGTGGTGTATATAATAAAAATATCAATCAACTAAAGATCCTGGAAAAAGAGAATCTGAATATCCATATCTATTCCAATGTGCGACATATGGCGAATTTAATGAATCGGTGTGATGTGGCCATTGCGGCATGTGGCAGTACGATGTATGAACTGGCAGCGCTTGGGATCCCTACCGTATGTTTTCGATTTGCGGACAATCAAAAACTGATCGCAGACAGTTTTGGAGAGACCTTATCCAAGTATGCAGGAGATTATGAAGAAGATGCGAACGGTATGCTGCATCATATCATAACCGCACTTGATACGTATATAGATTCTTATGAGAGCAGGCGCATAGCTTGTGAAAATATGATGCAGGTGCTGGATGGAGACGGAGCTTCGAGGATGGCAGAACAGTTCATGGAATTAGGAGTATAGAAAAGAGGACAAAGGTGTCTAATAGATCGAATAAAATAGAAACAATGCAAAAGTTAGTACTATATCTTATTGTTATGATTGCAATATTTAGTATGGGAATCCTGTTAGGAAAGAAAATAGAACGTAAACAGGCAGCCACGATGGCACAGACTTCGTCGATGGAAGAAACAATAGATGGAGAACAGCTATTTAGTGAGGAAGCATCCATAACAGAAGAACCCCCGGTGCAAACAGAAGCTGCGGATGTGAGCGTGTCTGAAAACACAAGCGTCTCGGGAAATACCGGTGTCTCAGGTAATGCCAGCGTCTCGGATAATGCCAGTGTCTCAGAGAATAAGCCACATTGGAATACAGAGTACCAAGATCCTGCGGAGAAGATGACGTTAAAACAAAGAGAGGGTATTCGCAGCTCCTATGAAGAGACCTTGGCTATCAATCAACAGGATAAAACCATTATTGCCAATAACACCATTGATTTCTCTAATATGACGATTGCATGTCTGGGAGATAGTCTGACAGAACAAAATGATAGTGCGGTATCCTATCCAACGCAGTTAAAAGAGATACTGGGTGCCAAAGAGGTCTATAATTATGGGCATGGCGGATCGACCATTGCGAGTGGAAATGGCGTGGCTACGATGATAGACCGTATCTACGATATCCCGAAAGACGTGGATGCCATTCTGGTATTGGGAGGCACCAATGATAATTTCCAGCAGCCTTCCTGGGAATTTGGTTTTATGGATTGGGAGACCAAGGGAGAAGGCACGTTCTGTGGAGATCTACAATTATTGATGAGAAAGTTCAAATGGACTTATGAGAAAGCGGCAGTTCTTTTTATGACACCACCTTCTAACAGCAAGATCGATGAGCTGCGAGCGAAGGATCCTAACTTGTTAGAACAGGCTAAGTATGCAGAAGCAATTAACTATATCGGAGCGGAAGAACATATCCAGGTAAATGATTTGTATAATGCCAATTTTTTAAATTCTCATGATCCGGAGATTTTGTCTCATTTTATGATTGACAATGTACATGGTAACACAGAGGGTAACCGTATCCTGGCAGAACATGCGGCTGCAGAGCTGATTAAGCGGTATCAGTAGAGAAAAGGAGCTTTTTATGGATCGTTTTATAACATTATATAAGAAATATGAAGATATTATCCTCTATTTATTCTTTGGGGTATTAACGACAGTGGTCAACATAGTCGTTTACTATGTATGTGCCAACCTGATGGGGATGTATTATCTGGCAGCGAATGTATGTGCATGGATCGCTGCGGTATTGTTCGCTTATGTCACCAACCGCATCTGGGTATTTAAGAGCACAGCAAACGGACTGCAGGCGATTCTGAAAGAATTAATCCTATTTACAGGATGTCGAGTGTTGTCGGGTGTGATGGATATGGGGATTATGTTTTTCATGGTTAGTCTGGTACACATCGATGATATGATCGCTAAATTAGTATGTCAGGTACTGGTTACGATAGCCAATTATGTATTTAGCAAGTTGATTATTTTCAAGAAGCAGGAGCCGAACAGTTGATGACAAACCGCGATAGGTGGATCAAGCTACAAAATCAAATAGTGTTTCCGATTATCCTGCTTCTATATCCGTTGATTCATTATAATATCGGAGTAGATATTGCAGATACGGGATATAGTCTGGGTGGTTTTCTGTTCCCAAATCAGATGGGCGAGGAATGGGTTACTTTTTCCATGTATTTTGCCAATCTGGTCGGCAGATTATTGACCGGATTACCTTATGGACATACCTTGATGGGGATGAATCTCTATACAGGTCTGTTGGTCAGCATGACAGCACTGACCGCTTACTTCTTTTTTTGTAAGCAGATACCGTCCCGGATTGCTTTTGTGGGTGTATTCGTCGCAGTCAGCTTGTGCTGGTGTCCAACGGTGATTTTGTATAATTATTTAACTTATTTGTTTTTCACGACTGCAGTCGTATTGTTATATCAGGGCTTAACAAAAGAGAAACACATACTTCTAATCATAGCAGGTGTTATGATTGGACTGAATGTGATGACACGATTTCCCAATATTGTGGAGATCGCATTGATTCTATGTGTATGGTATTATGGCTGGCTGAGGCATAAAAAGGTATCCTTAGTCATACAAGATACCGCATGGTGTTTGTCTGGTTTTGTGCTGGGCATGGGAAGCATTCTGCTCCTTTTAACCATACAGGGGAAGATAGGCTCTTATACGCAGATGATTATCAGCTTAGTTACCTTGGGTAGCAGCAGTGCAGATGGACATTCGGTCATGGACATGCTTCGCTCCATTATAGACGCATATAGAATGGGCGGAAAATGGATGCTGTACCTGCTCCTTATGGTGTTGGCTGGGACCTTTTTCTTAAGTGTTTGGGGAGACCGATTTCGACGAATCAGAAGAATACTGTATCTGGCGGGGATTCTGGTGCTGTTTCGGTTCTTATATGGAAGAGGGATGTTTAATTTCGACTATTATAATATGTGGATGGCGATTCTACAATGGAGCGTTATCTTTATTATCTTATCCATCGTGGTAACGATATGGGTATTAGGTAGTCATAAGACCAACAACTCTGATAAATTATTAGCAGCATTGATCCTGATGATCACGTTGCTTACACCACTGGGCAGTGATAACTATCTGAATCAGAATATTAACAATTTATTTTTGGTAGCACCCTTTACTTTATATTGGCTTTGGAGATTTATCAAGGCTGACATCACTGTTATGCGGGGGCGGTTTAAGGTAGATCTCTACGCACTCAAATCGATGTTACTTATGGTATTGCTTATATTTATGATACAATGTTTTGGATTTGGTGTTACCTTTGTGTTTCAGGATGGTCAATCAGGGGTGCGACGCGATACCAAAATCGAACAAAATGATGTTCTGCGTGGGATGTATACCTCAAAAGAGAATGCAGAGGCATTGGAAGGGATCACGGCATATTGCACAGAGCATCAACTCATAGGAACCCAGGATGCACCGGGCAGTGAGGTGTTGTTATATGGTAATATCCCGGCTATGTCCTGCTTCCTGCATATGCCTGCTGCACTGTCTACTTCCTGGGCAGATCTTGCCAGCTACCGATGGGACACGATGCAGCGCGACATACAACAGATAGAGCAGCGTAAGCAGGAGGATGGGTACCGCCCGGTCATTATCGTAAGTGCTCAGATCGGAGCGTGGCTGTCAGAAGACAGTAATCGCATGCGCTATTATGATGTCGCTGCAAACACGTACGAACAGGACGATAAATTAAAGTTAATTCAGGATTATATAAAGGATTACAGCTATCTGGAGACTTATGCCAATCGTAAATTTGTCTTATATCAATAAGGAGAAGGAGCAAGTATGATTAATTTTAATGTACCACCCTATACCGGAAAAGAAATGGACTATATCAAACAGGCTGTGGACAATCAAAAGATATGTGGGGATGGGATCTTTACACATAAGTGCAGTGAATGGATTGAAAAGAAAACAGGAACGAAAAAGAGCCTTTTGACGACTTCTTGTACCCATGCGCTGGAGCTGGCGGCCTTATTAGCGGATATACGAGAGGGCGATGAAATCATCATGCCATCCTATACTTTTGTGTCTACCGCGGATGCTTTTGTTTTACGAGGAGCAAAGATTGTATTTGTGGATATCAGACCTGATACGATGAATATAGATGAGACTCTGATTGAAGCAGCCATTACAGACAGAACGAGAGCCATCGTACCGGTTCATTATGCCGGCGTAGCATGCGAGATGGATCGGATTATGGAGATTGCAAAACGTTACAGACTCATCGTGATTGAAGATGCTGCACAAGGCATCATGTCAACATATCAAGGGAAAGCATTGGGTTCCATCGGTGATTTTGGCTGCTTTAGCTTCCACGAAACTAAGAATTACAGTATGGGAGAGGGTGGTGCATTGCTGATACAGGATGCCAACTATATAGAAGAAGCAGAGATCCTACGGGAGAAAGGAACCAACCGCAGTAAATTTTTCCGCGGACAGATCGATAAATACACATGGGTCAATTATGGCTCTTCCTATCTGCCCAGTGATATGAATGCAGGATATCTATATGCACAATTGGAATTAGCAGATGAGATCAATGAAAACAGACTGGCTAACTGGCATCTCTACCAAACCAAGCTGCAGGGATTACAACAGGCCGGAAAGATAACGCTTCCGACGATCCCAAAGGACTGTGTACATAATGCACATATGTTCTATATCAAAGCAAAGGATCTGGAAGAGAGAACAGCACTGATTAATTTTTTGCGGGAACATGATATATATGCGGTTTTTCACTACATCCCATTGCATTCGGCACCGGCAGGACTTAAATTTGGACGTTTCTGTGGAGAAGATAAGTATACGACTACAGAGAGCGAACGATTATGCAGATTGCCGCTCTATTATGGATTGACGGCGGAACAGGTATGTTATATTACAGATAAGGTGAAGGAATTTTATGCAGGTTAAACGGCGAAGCAGGCAGCATAATGGTACACAATATAGAGATCAAATGGCAGCGGCAGTGGCAGTTTTACTGTTTGGTATGATACTGGCATTTCAATTTGATTACTATTATGACTTAAATGATGATATGTTAATGAAGGATATCATAGCGGGACGATTTACAGGAGTGCCGGAAGGACATAATATACAGATGCTGATGCCACTTGGCTGGTTGCTTAGTGTACTTTATCATATCGTAGAGTGGATCCCTTGGTATGGGTTATTCTTTATCTCATGTCAATTAGGGTGTTTCTATCTGATAGCGGCCCGTAGTCTTCGATATTTTGATCGTATATGGAGTAAAGTAACAGCACTCGTGATAGAAGGAGTGCTTATTTGCTCTTTATTCTTATATGAACTTATCTTTTTGCAATATACCGTAACGGCAGCTTTAGTGGGTGCGACGGCAGCCTTTTTATTGTATACAACAGAACGCAATCTGTCGTGGAAACCGTTTTTATTACATAATATAGGCAGTATCCTATTGGTTATCCTGGCTTTTTGGATTAGAACAGAGATGTTGTTACTCCTTTTTCCATTATTATGTGTAGTAGGGCTGTGCCGCTGGGCAGAGGAGAAGAAGATATTCTGTAAAGACAATTATATCAAATATCTATCTGTAATCGGAGCGATTTTACTTGGCATGTTTCTGAGTCTGATGATAGACCGCATGGCATATAGCAGTACAGAATGGACAGACTTTAAACAGCTCTTTGATAGTCGTACAGAGATCTATGATTTCTATGGGATTCCCCCTTATGAAGAGAACCGGGAGTTTTATCAGAGCATTGGCGTGTCAGAGAGTGAAGTTACCTTGTTGGAAAATTATAATTATGGTTTATCTTCTCATATGAATGAGCAGACTTTTAAGGAAATAGCCACCTATGCCAAGGAACAGTCGATGCAGCAGATGATACCACGGGAACGCTTCCAACAAAGTATAAAGGAGTATCTTACGATGCTGGTAACGACCAAGACACAGGAGCCTTGGGAATTTCCATGGAATCAGTTGGTTCTTCTGATGTATCTTTGCCTGCTCATGGTAGCTATCTATGGAAAAAACAAGAGTTTCTATTGGAGACTGCCGCTTTTGTTTGCGGTACGCTCCGGTCTGTGGTTGTTTCTTTACTATCGGGGCAGGATTATGCCTCGTGTAAGTCATTCTTTATATTTTGTGGAATGTGTGGTATTATGTGCATGGTTATTATCCTTATATGCCGATAGTAAACATCGCAGCGATCGTAGATTACGGGCTTCTTTTGGGATAGCTGCATGTATTTTATGCTTATTTATAGGAAAAGAGTTGACATTCAGCATAGATAGGGTGGCTGGGGAATCGGAACGAAGAGCAGCTGTCAATCGGGAGTATCATGCGTTACAGACCTATTGCATGGAGAGACCGGAACAGTTCTTTCTGTTGGATATCTATTCTACGGTAGCCTATTCGGAACAGGTGTTTCCTAAGGCACCTTCGGCACGAGTAAAGAATAACCCTCAGAATCAGGCTCTTAATTATGATTATCTGGGTGGATGGGCTTGCAAGAGTCCATTGGACAAGCAGAAGCTTCAGTCCTATGGACTGACTACGATAGACGAAGCGATTTGGTCTCCACAGACTTATATCATCAGTCACGTCAAGCGACCAAGCCAGCCGACAGCATGGCTGAGTCAGTATCTTTCGGAGCAAAAACAGACTGCACAGATCATACAAACAGATATGATCAGAAATGATGAAACAGACGCCTTTTATGTGTATCAGGTAAAACATATGGGGCAGTAGGTGTAATAGAAGGATGATGGGAGTTCAGATATGATAATAGGACAACAGATATACCTAAGACCGATTACGTTATCGGATACAGACCTTATTATTAAGTGGAGAAACAGTGAATCAGTAAAAAGCAGATTCATCTATCAATCGTTATTTACCAGAGAATCTCAACTGGAATGGATGAAAACACAAGTGGATACCGGCAAAACGGTGCAGATGATTATCTGTGAAAAAGAGACGAATCGGGAGATAGGCTCTGCTTATATCAGAGATATTGACCGCGTACATCAAAAAGCAGAATACGGACTTTTTATTGGAGAAGATACCCAAAGAGGCCATGGGATCGGTACAGAAGTAGGCAGTCTTATGTTGAACTATGCGTTTGAAGTGTTAGAACTGCACCGGATTTATTCCAGAGTACTCTCTAATAACATAGCTTCCCTGATTAGTGCAAAAAGGGCCGGTCTTAGAGAAGAAGGACTATTTAGGGATGATGTATTTATGGATGGACAATATTTAGATGTGGTATTTTTGGGGGCATTGAATCCGAAAGAGGTGGAAAATGAAGCAATTAATTAGTTTTGTTATTCCGTGTTATTGCTCCGCACTGACGATTGAACATGTTGTGACGGAAGTAAAACAGACCATGAGTAAGATGCCACAATACGAGACAGAGATAATATTGGTGAATGACAGTTCACCGGATGATACCTTTGCCGTGATTACCTCTTTATGCAGAGACAATCCGAATATCATAGGGATTAACCTGGCAAAGAACTTTGGACAGCATGCGGCATTGATGGCAGGATTTCATTATTGTACGGGAAATATCGTGGTGTGTCTGGATGATGATGGGCAGACACCGGCGGACGAAGTCGGTAAATTACTGGATAAGATAGAGTCCGGAGCTGATGCAGTATATGCGAAATATGAACATAAGAAACATTCCGTATTACGTAATCTGGGCAGTAAAGTAAATGAGCTGATGGCACAGTATATGCTTGGAAAACCAAAAGAACTGTATGTGTCCAGTTATTTCGCTGCGAGACGTTTTGTGATACAGGAGATGCTCCGTTATGATAATTCATACCCATATGTCATAGGACTCGTTCTGCGTGCTACCAAGAAGATAGAGAATGTTGTGGTGCAGCACAGAGAACGAGAAAGAGGAAGCTCTGGCTATACGCTGAGTAAGCTGCTTGGACTGTGGTTCAATGGCTTCACAGCATTTTCAGTGAAACCGCTTCGCGTAGCAACTGTGATAGGTGCCTTCTGCGCTGCACTCGGTTTTGCTTATGGCATCTATACGATTATTAAGAGATTGATGAACCCACTGGTACCGGCAGGCTTTAGTTCATTGATGGCGGCATTGATGTTTATCGGTGGGATGCTGATGCTGATGCTGGGATTGGTTGGAGAGTATATTGGCAGAATCTATATTAGTATGAACAATGCACCACAGTATGTGATACGTGAGATACTGAATGAAAATATGGAAAAGGAAAATAGGTATGAGCAGCGATAGACAAGAAAGAAAAGCAATGTGTATTCAATGGATTATGATCTTACTATTTGGAGGAGCGGCATTTTCTTTATGTTTTAATAATAATATCTGGACGGATGAAGCCTTTACCATGCAACTGTTACAACAGGATGTAATGGGTATTGTAAAAGGAACCGCAGCGGATGTACACCCACCTTTGTATTATTTGATAGCCAAAGGATTTCAATTCTTGTTTGGCCCGTCTATGTTTGTACAAAAAGTGGCTTCTATTATTCCGGCAGTGCTAACGCTTCTCTTGGGTGCTACCAAGATTAAGAAATTGTTTGGATACAGAGTTTCCGGGATATTTATATTATTACTGGCGATTTTACCCTGCACCTTTGTGCATGCGATACAACCTCGTATGTATACCTGGGGACTATTATTTGTAACGATCTGTGGAGTGTACGCTTATGATGTTTACCTGGATGCTTCGTGGAAAAAATGGTGTATGATGCTGCTGTTTGGGACAGCCTCTGCATATACCCACTATTTTGCATTGCTATCGGTCGCATATATCTATCTGATTTTACTATTTGCACTTTTTTTAAAAAAACGCAAGCAAATAAAAAACTGGTTTATCATGGCGATTATCACGACGATTTTGTATCTTCCCTGGTTATGGGTCTGGCTTAAACAGCTATTAACGGTGGCACAGGACTATTGTATTCCGAATATTACGATGCAGACGATATGGAGTTATGCTCAATTTGTATTTCAGACATCCACACCATATTCTACGGTTCTATTTTTGATTTTATTTGTGATAGCCATGTCTGGCTTATTGGCGGCTATTCTTAAGAAGAGGGAAGAGGAAGATTGCTTTGCATTTGCTTGCTTACTCGTACCGATAGCAACTACCGTTGCCGGAGTCGTGCTTTCTTTCTTGATACGTCCCATCTATTCGGACAGATACGTCTATCCGGCAATGGGATTGCTGGCGCTTAGCTTTGCGATTGCAGTAAAATATTGGAGATTTCCGGTGGTTATGAGTCTGTGCTTATTTTTAGGAGCAACAGGGATCGCTCAATATAAAGATACGTATCAACAAGAATATTGCGATACAAAGGTGGTCGAGACAGAGCAGTTTTTCAAAGAACATTTAGGAGAACGAGATATTATTTTATATAATTTTACAGGCTATGGATTTATTTATGAACATTATTGGAGTAAAGATATCTTAGCGTATATCGAAGATTTTGATTTTGGACGAGAATATGATACCATCTGGTTTTTGGATAGCCACAATTATCCTAATTTGCCGGAGGATGCTTTAACGAAGTATCATTTAAAACAAGAATTTATGGGTATGTATGGTATTGAACATAATGAATTTGAGATCTATAAAATAACAAGGCAGTAGAGATGTGGAGCTTGGTATGAAAAAATCAATCACGTATTTTATGGTAACAGTTACGATTATAGGTATGCTTTGTATTTGGCCGGGACACGTTATTACCAGAACTGTAATAACAAAAGCAGCAGCATGTGATTATTATGTGTCAGGACCTGTTCAAAACAGCGTGATCTATGAACAGGAATTTATTCCACAATATCCTTATTTGAAGAATATAGCACTTCAAATATCGAGAGATGGAACCTTTCAACATGGGGCAGAAGGGAGCATTATAATATCGCTCTATGATGCACAGGGAGAACTGGTCACTCAAAAAGAGAGCCGGGTATCCGACATTGTAAATAAACGATATCAGATCTTTGAAATCGATACCAAGGTAGTACCGGGGGATCTTTGCAGATACACCATAGAAGGAAGAGGCTGTGAAAGCCAGGGACCCAGTGTTCGCTATGGAGAGCAGGTCAGAATAGGGCTAAAAGAGAATCAAAGAATCCTTGTCAGCGGGGAAGAAATCCCGGGATATTCTACGGTAGCCGAATATGAATATCGAGCTCCTTTAAACTGGGTGGATATATTGGTATATGATGCATGGATTGTCACGATTGCAGGATTATGCTATACTGTCATAGCACAATTTAGAGGACGTTTTGACAGAGATCATAAAGAGCAATAGGCAGAGGTGTAACAGGTGAAACAGAAAAGTAAAGTAAGCAGCATTTTATTGGTCGTTCTATTTATCACAGCCATGGCAGCCATACTGCTGGTATGGCCTGTTCAAGCATGGAAAGACCATATTACGGTAGCAACACAAGATGAAGCCTATATGATAAGTGAAGCGGTTACACAGGACTCTAATGTGATGCAGGAGTTTATCCCGGCCTATAGTCATGTGGATCAGATTCAGATACGGATTGCACCTTTGACAGAGGAACCCGGCAAATTTATGTTTCGCTTTTATGACAAAGACCTGACTTTGTTGTGGGAAGCCGATAGAAGCTTTGCGGATAGCCGAGAAGATACTTATTTTACATTTCCCATAGAGATGCAGTTACATGTAGGAGACCCCTATTATTACACCCTTAATTATATCGATAAACCGTTTGCGGTATGCTATGATGAAACACAGGCATTGGGACAAAATGATAATGGCAGTTTCTATTATGCCTTACAGGAGATCCCGAATAGTGCAGCTATTACGAGCTATCACTATATTGTGGATTATTCGGTACAGAAAATACTGCTGTGTGATGGGATGATATTACTCCTTTCCTTTGTATTGGCGATCCTTTTGATTCTATTACGCAGATATACCGATTGGGATAAAGAGGTATCCACAGACCGCGCGATTCATGTGATCGTAGGGATACTGGTGATAGCAGCCACGCTATATGCCATGTGGCAGGCCGGTGTAAAACAGATATTTAATCATAATCCGATAGATATAACCGTATATCTGATTGGGATCCTGCTCTGTGGCATCACCTTATATTACGCGGGGATGCAGATTCGAACGAAACAGATCAGGCTGAACAAGAACTTCCTTTGCCATAAGCTACCGTCTTATCTCCGGATAGGGATGGTATGTCTGGCGATCCTTGCTTGTAAAGACTTTGTCAATGCAGGCTCCAATTATGCGCAGGGACTTGCACTCCGTGAAGTATGCATCTATCTGGGACTGTTTATGATCGCTATGTTTACAAAGCCGGAATTATGCCGGATCCATAATGCCATCTACGCACTGGTGGCAGCAGGTGCAGGAGTTTATTATTGCTATCCTTATCTGGGACAGGGAGAACCCTATGAAACAGCGATTCGCACAGCCATCATGGTAGCTGTCTGGGGATTGATTGTAATAGATACGATTTACAATATGATTCATAAAAATATCGCAAAGCTATCTCCTTTCTATACCATCGCAGTTGGTGTTTTTTTCTTGTTTTTAATGCTGTTCCGTCATGGGAATGTATGGGAATTTGCCATTGTGATTCCCTTTACTTTGCTTTATCTGAGAAGAATGGATGCCACACAGAGAGAACATTTTTTGCAAACTGTTGAATATGGTATTATTTTATCCTTTTGTATATTGACCATGCAGGCATTATGGCATAGACCGTTCCATTACTATATGATGATTCGTTATTCCGGTATCTTTAGTACTGTGACAGTGACGGCAGTCTATCTCGTGCTTGTGTTTGCGGTAGCCGTCAATCGCTTTTTGCAGGCATATCACCGTTCCCCTAAGCTGCACAGCATATGGAAGGAACTGGTGTTGTTAGGTGTGGTATGTGGGTACCAGTTCTTGACGCTATCCCGAACAGGTATCTTGACTTGTGTGGGTGTTTATATCATAGCACTCGTTATTTATCTGTGCTTTCATAATCGCCGGTTGGCTGACATAGGACGTTATCTATTGTATACACTGCTTGCTGTTATTTGGTTTATACCGGTTGTATTCACGGCTACCAGGATGATTCCACCACTCGTTAACGATCCGATTATCTACGATGGAGAATTATTTTTGGATTCCATCAAAAAGGGAGAACCGATTGATTCTTTCAGACAGATTACGGTAGAAAGATTCTTGGGATTATCTACGGAGCGGATCTTAGGAAAGGCTGATCTGGATCATGTGACACAATCAGGGAAAACAGTGGAGGAAGCACTGAAAGAAGCGGCTGATTCCACTTCGGAGGTATTGGCAGAGAGTGGCGTCACGGTTCATGAGGAGACGATTACTTATATCGATCAGTATGGCAGTGAATATACCATAGAGACACCGGGATATTCCAATGGTAGATTGGATATCTATAAACAATATCTGCAGCATCTCAATATGGCAGGACATGATGCGGTAGGGCTACCACAAGAGGATGGAACCACCATTGTACATGCACATAATTCTTTTATTCAAATGGCATATGATTGTGGTATAATAACAGGGATCTTATTTTTATTATTATATGTGTTATTGGGATGCAGAACGATTCGGTATTATAGAGTAAGGCGGGATATCGATCAACATGCGATGCTTCCGCTCATTATCTTTGCAGCATTTGGTATCTCCAGTATGGTGGAATACGTCTTTAGACCGACGATTCCGTTAGGCTTTGTATTTTTATTGATGTTTATGCCATTGCTGACAAGGTTTGAATCTGACAGGAGTACTTATGAAGAATAGAGTACATGATACAAATTACAAATTAATATCAAGAAGATTATTTTTGGTAGCATATGATATTATAGCGGCCAGCTTTTCTTCTTTGTTTGCCTTAATGATTCGCTATGATTTTCATTATGATGAGATAGCACCGCACTTCCTCGAATCTATGAAGACCTTCTTACCGGCGACGATTATCATCACACTGATCGTGTTTTATCTGTTTCGTCTGTATCACAGTCTATGGGCATTCGCAGGGGTAACAGAGATGCAGAATATCGTGATTGCCTGTCTGATAGCCTCAGCTTTGGAAGGCTTAGGACTGTATTTTACGCAGCGTGCGATACCGCGAAGCTATTATTTTACCAATGCAGGGTTTTTGATGATCTTTACTTTTATCAATCGTTTTTCCTACCGCTTCATCAGAGGTATGAAACATAAGGCACAGAATAAAAAGAATGGGATCCGTGTGATGATCATCGGTGCCGGTGATGCAGGCAATGCTATTATTAAAGAGATCGTGACCAGCAATTACAGCAGGATGCTGATTAAATGTGTTATTGATGATGATCCGGGGAAATGGGGACGCTATGTACAGAGTATTAAGGTAGTAGGCGGCAGAGATCGCATCGTAGAGATGGCGAATTACTACGGTATCAATGAGATATTTATCGCTATGCCGGCAGCTCCACAGAAGACGATTCGAGAGATTTTGCAGATATGTCAGGAGACTAATTGCAAGCTACGTACTTTGCCGGGGATGTATCAATTGATGAATGGCGAAGTGGATGTCAGTAAATTACGGGATGTAGAAGTAGAGGATCTGCTGGGCAGAGATTCTATCATGGTTGACTTAGATGCCATCATGGATTATGTACAGGATAAGACGATATTGATTACAGGCGGTGGCGGTTCTATTGGCAGTGAGCTTTGCAGGCAGATCGCGGCACATCATCCAAAGCAGTTGATTATCGTTGATATCTATGAGAATAATGCCTATGAGATACAACAGGAGCTCAAGATAAAGTTTCCCACCCTTAATTTGGTCGTACTGATAGCCTCTGTTCGTAATACAAATCGTATCAATTTGATATTTGAGACCTACAGACCGGATATCGTGTATCATGCAGCGGCACATAAACACGTACCACTGATGGAAGACAGCCCCAATGAAGCGATTAAGAACAATGTATTCGGTACCTGGAAGACAGCGCAGGCTGCTGCGTTTAATGGTGTAAAGAAGTTTGTGATGATATCTACCGATAAAGCAGTGAACCCGACCAATATCATGGGAGCTTCCAAGCGTATCTGTGAGATGATCATTCAGGTATTCAATAGAAATTACGACACCGAGTTTGTAGCAGTGCGGTTTGGTAATGTACTGGGCAGTAATGGCAGCGTCATTCCGTTATTTAGGAAGCAAATAGAAGCGGGAGGCCCTGTTACGGTTACACATCCCGATATTATACGTTATTTTATGACGATACCGGAGGCAGTATCCTTGGTATTACAGGCAGGCACTTATGCCAAAGGTGGCGAGATATTTGTACTGGATATGGGAGAACCGGTTAAGATACTGGATCTGGCCAAGAACCTGATCCGTTTATCGGGACTTAAATTAGGAGATGATATCGAGATTCAATTTACAGGACTTCGCCCGGGTGAAAAATTGTATGAAGAACTACTGATGGATGAAGAAGGGCTGCAGGAAACAGAAAATAAGCTGATTCATATAGGCAAGCCAATCGAATTAGATGAAACAAGATTCTTCTGTCAATTAAAAGATCTGAAAGAAGCGACAGAACAGGAGAGCCCGGATATCAAAGAAAAGATACAACAGATTGTACCGACTTATGTGCCCAAGGAGAACAAGAAATGAATCTCAAACATAATAATGTAATCAGTACAATCAGAGCAATTGCAATGAGTATGATTATGATATGTCATTTCTGTGAATATATGAATAGTAAATGGACGTCGTTTTTCAATTTGGGGGTGCAGATCTTTTTTTGTATTTCAGGATATTTGTATGGTAAAAAAGAGATTTGTGATGAACTTAAATTTGTTTTACATAGCTTTAAAAAGATTCTTTTGAGCTATTATGTATACTTGTTTGCTATTTTAATTATTTATGCTATATTTGCTAGAGATTATTTAACATTTAAAAGTATCATATTTGCATTAGTAGGTTCAGGAACACTTAACGGATTGGGACATTTATGGTTTATTCCATATATTCTATTTTGTTATCTGCTTACACCGTTCTTGTTTCATATTGGAAAAAGGTTTATAACACGACCCACTAATCAATATGTTATACTATGTACAATCGTATTATTATTGATGCAGATTACAATATTTTCCTATTTCGGCTATTTTAAGGTGGCTTGGATTGCTTGCTATATTGTGTCTTATTTTATTTCATTACGAATGCAATATGTCAATCAATCAATGATACCGGTGATGACGAGATGCTTTTTGTGTTTTAGTGTTATTCTATATTCCTTCCATGTATATTTTAACATGAATAAAATAGTTATAAATGGAATGAAAACTTTTTTTGATCTTTTCTATCAGTATGAACATGCGTGTTTTGGAATTACGATATTTTTGTGTTTATACAGTTTTTTTTCTAAAATTAAAGGTGATTTTATAAACAAAAGATTTGTTCTCTTAGAATTTACGGATACTTATTCATACGATATTTTTATTACACATTATCTATATATATTAAGCCCATTTACGTTAATGAAATTGACAAATAGTAGTTTTCTAAATATTACAGTTATTATTATAGTTACTTTAATGAGTGCACTATTGTTGCATAAAATAGTAACTATAGTGGATGAAAAATGTTGTATTCCTATTTGGAACAAATTAAATTTATAAAGTCACTAGACTATAGAAAGGTAAGGTTAGAATATGGATAAGAAAAGGATCTTTCTCTCATCACCAACGATGAACGGAGCAGAACAAAAGTATATCAAAGAGGCATTTGACACCAACTGGGTGGCACCTCTTGGAAAGAATGTAAATGAATTTGAAAAAGAACTCGCGGCACATGTGGGGAGTGCACATGCGGCAGCACTGAGTGCAGGTACAGCAGCGATCCATCTGGCACTTAAGCTATTGGGTGTGGAACAGGGTGATTTTGTCTTTGTGTCTTCCTTGACTTTTTCGGCAAGCTGTAATCCGATTACTTATGAAAAAGCGATTCCTGTATTCATCGACGCAGAACCGGATACCTGGAATATGTCTCCACAAGCATTACGTGCGGCATTTGAGAAATATCCACATCCCAAAGCGTTGATCCTGGTACACCTGTATGGCACACCGGCCAAATTAGATGAGATTATGGAGATTTGTGCAGAGCATCAGGTTCCGATCATTGAAGATGCCGCAGAGGCTCTTGGTTCTACCTACAAAGGAAAATATGCAGGTACCTTTGGTAAAATGGGTATTTTTTCATTTAACGGGAATAAGATTATTACAACTTCCGGTGGAGGGATGCTGATATCGGATGATGATATGCTCATTAAAAAAGCGAGATTCCTTGCCACACAAGCAAGAGATCCGGCTAGATTCTACCAGCATTCAGAGATAGGGTATAACTATCGGATGTCTAATATCATCGCCGGTATTGGGCGGGGGCAGATGACGGTATTGGAAGCATATAAACAAAAGAAAAAAGATATTTATCAAGAATATAGCGAACACTTTGCACAGATACCTGAGATTACGATGAATCCTATGAATCCGGATGCGGATGCCAATAATTGGCTCTCTTGCCTGACGATAGATCCGGGCTGCACCGTAACACCGGATCAGATCATGGATGCATTGGAGCTTGAGAATATAGAGTCCAGACCTATTTGGAAACCGATGCATCTGCAGCCGGTATTTGCATACTGTGATTTCTTTCAACATAATGACGGTCCTGTGTCGATATCGGAAGATATCTTCAATCGTGGCGTTTGTTTACCGAGTGATGTCAAGAATACCAAACGTGATATGAATAAGATTATTAAAGTCATTAAGAGTCTGTTTCAGTCCAAAGGAGTATCGTGAGGAGGTCATATGTATCAAAGATACGGTAAGCGATGTTTGGATATCGTAGTATCCGGAATAGGATTGTTACTGTTAAGTCCTATCTTTCTGATTCTTGCTATCTTAATCCGAGTAAAATTGGGCAGTCCTATTTTTTTCACACAGGATAGACCGGGACTTCATGAGAAGATCTTTACTTTGAAGAAATTTCGCACGATGACGGATAAAAGGGATGCATCCGGCGATTTATTACCGGATGCCATGAGGCTTACGGCATTTGGCAGGATGTTACGCGGCACGAGTTTAGATGAGATACCGGAACTATGGAATATTTTTGTAGGTGATATGAGTCTGATTGGTCCCAGACCCCTCTTAGTGAGCTATCTGCCTTATTATACCGAGCGGGAACGATTGCGCCATACGGTAAGACCGGGCCTGACAGGGTTGGCACAGATCAGTGGACGTAATTTTCTCAATTGGGATGCACGACTGGCAAAGGATGTAGAATATGTGGAGCACATTACGTTTCTGAATGATTGTAAGATTATCGCAAAGACGATCAGAGTAGTCTTGAAACCGGAACAGGTCGCAGAAGACACCCATGAGGCAGAGGGCAATTTTGCACAGATACGTCAGCAGGCAGCGCAGAAAGTAACATGGATTAAAGGGGATGATAATAGATGAATATATTAATCTTAAGTGCAGGCACCAGAAACAAAGTGGTTCAATACTTTAAGCAGGAGGTCGCAGATACAGGCACGGTAATCGCTACAGACTGCAGCGAATTAGCACCTGCTATCTATGAAGCAGACAGATACTACATCGTACCCAGAATCGACGCACCGGGATATCTGGATCTTATCCTGGATATCTGTCGAAAAGAACAGATCGATGGAGTATTTTCTTTGATAGATCCGGAACTGACACTTTTGGCAGAACATCGGGATCGCTTTTTGGCAATCGGCACGACCCCTATCGTATCGGAAGCAGATTTGGTGGAGATCTGTTTTGATAAATACAGCATGTATCAGATGCTGACACAATATGGCTATAAGACTGCTAAGAGCTATGTGGATAAAGAATTATTCTATGCAGATATCGAGAGCGGAGCCATAACTTATCCTGTATTTGTGAAACCGATCAAAGGCAGTGCCAGTATCGATATCAGTAAGGTAAACAGTAAGGAAGAAGTCGAAGTACTTTTTTCCCGTTCTAATAATCTTTTGATTCAGCAATTTATGGATGGAATCGAATATGGAGCCGATGTATATATTGATATGATAACAGGGAAGGCGGTCTCTATCTTCACAAAAGAGAAGATTAAGATGCGCGCAGGAGAGACGGATAAGTCGGTTTCTATAAAAGATGAAGCTCTATTCGAGTTGCTTCGTCAATTTGTAGAAAAACTTGGCTTTAGGGGAATGATAGATATCGATATCTTTAAAATAGCAGAGGAATATTATATCTCGGAAGTGAATCCAAGATTTGGTGGTGGATACCCACATGCTTTTGCGTGTGGAGTCAATATGCCGCATCAGATCCTTCAGAATCTGTCCGGGATAGCAAATGACTGCAGCATAGGCGAATATCAGGCAGGCATCTACATGATGAAATATAATGCGATTATGATCCGATAGGAGTGTCTATGGAAACACATGAGAATAAAACAGTGATGATTCTGGCTAACAGTGATTCCGGACTCTATGATTTTCGGAAAGAATTACTGCAAAGATTAATCAAAGAAGGGTTTCGGGTAGTCGTATCGGTACCGGAAGGCAACTATAGAGAACGTCTCATAGGACTGGGATGTATCTATGCCATGACCAACTTCAACCGAAGAGGGATGAATCCGTTGAAGGATGCATCCTTGTTTTTACGATATTGCAGATTGTTAAGGAAATACCATCCTGCCGTTGTCCTGACCTATACGATTAAACCGAATATCTATGGCTGTATTGCCTGCCGCCTGAAACACATCCCCTATCTGGTCAATATTACGGGATTGGGCATGGCACTGGAGCAGCCGGGACGGTTACAGACTATGATCGTTGCACTCTATAGGACAGCGCTCAAAAGAGCCGCCTGTGTATTTTTTCAAAATACCTATAATCGTAACTTTATGATCGATAAGAAATGCATCTTTGGGAGGAGCAGACTGATATCCGGTTCCGGTGTGAACTTACAGGAGCATGGCATGATACCCTATCCCAGTGAGCAGCCGGAGATACGCCTCTTAAGTGTCATGCGTGTCATGCGTGCAAAAGGAATCGAAGAATTACTATATGCAGCGCCCCTCATTAAACGGGAATATCCCAACGTATTATTTGAGATAGCAGGAGCTTATGAAGAAGAAGAAAGAGAACGATATGAACCACTCATAAAGGACTTGCAAGAGAAGGGGGTTCTGCGGTATTATGGGTATCGGGAAGATTTGCAGCAGATTATGGCAGCGAGTCATATCATCGTACATCCTTCTTACTCGGAAGGGATGTCGAATGTATTGCTGGAAGCAGCGGCTACCGGCAGACCGGTGGTAGCATCTGATATTCAAGGCTGTCGTGAGATTATGATTGAGGGACAGACAGGATTTGCCTGTCAGGTACACGATGGAGATGCACTGCTGCAGGCGATTCGCCGGATGCTGTCTATGTCACCCTCCGAAAGAGGTCGGATGGGACAGGCAGGCAGAGCACAGGTAGAACAGCATTTTGACAGAACAGCGGTGGTAAACATCTATTTAGATGAGATTACAGATATTGTCAGTCAATATTAGTCAGGTAAACAGAAAAGAGGATAAGCTATGGATTTGTATGAGAAAATCGTAAATGGAGAAGAGAAGATATCTTTGGTAGGACTTGGTTATGTGGGGATGCCCATCGCAGTAGCTTTTGCTAAAAAAGTAAAAGTAGTGGGATTTGATCTGAATGTGGAAAAGATATCCTTATATCAGCAGGGAATCGATCCGACCGGAGAAGTAGGCAACGAGGTAATCAAACATACCACGGTAGAATTTACCGCAGAGGAAACGAAACTAAGGGAAGCGAAATTCCATATAGTGGCAGTGCCAACGCCTGTCAATGCAGATCATACACCCGACTTATCACCGGTCGAGGGAGCCAGTACCATCTTAGGACGCAACCTTACGAAAGGCTCGATCGTAGTATTTGAATCAACAGTCTATCCGGGTGTGACAGAGGACATCTGCATCCCGATTTTGGAGAAAGAATCAGGACTTCAATGTGGTGTGGACTTTAAGATAGGTTATTCACCGGAAAGAATCAATCCGGGAGATAAGGTACACCGTCTAGAGACTATTGTTAAGATCGTGTCGGGTATGGACGAAGAGACTTTGGATACCGTAGCGAAGGTCTATGAACTGGTAGTAGAAGCAGGGGTTCATCGTGCCGAATCCATCAAAGTAGCAGAAGCTGCTAAAGTAATAGAGAATAGCCAAAGAGATATTAATATCGCTTTTATGAATGAGTTATCCATGATATTTCATAAGATGGGGATCGATACCAATGCAGTCTTAGCGGCAGCAGGCACTAAGTGGAATTTCCTTAAGTTCTTCCCGGGATTGGTAGGAGGACATTGTATCGGTGTAGATCCGTACTATTTGACCTATAAGGCAGAGCAGCTTGGATATCATTCACAGATTATCTTATCCGGCAGAAGAATCAATGATGACATGGGTAAATACGTAGCAGAGAGTCTGGTTAAGAACTTAATTCAGGCAGATATCCCTGTTAAGAATGCCAAGGTTGCGATTCTTGGATTTACATTCAAGGAGAATTGTCCGGATACCAGAAATACAAAAGTGATTGATATCTATAATGAATTAAAAGAATATGGGATTGAATCGGTAGTAACCGATGAGACAGCGGATGCCGCAGAGGCGAAGCGGTTATATGGGATTACGTTTGTACCGCAATCAGAGATCCATGATATGGATGCAGTCATTATTGCGGTATCGCATACAGCATTCCTTAAATTAACAAAAGAAGATATCGCACAGTTTTACAACCCACAGAATCATGAAAAAGTATTGGTGGATATCAAAGGACTGTTACAAAAAGAAGATTATACAGAACCGGAATATGTGTACTGGAGATTATAAGAGGGGTGAAAGCATGGGATATCAGAATCTGAAATTTGAAAAGGACAGTGTTTTTTTGGTAACAGGCGGTGCCGGATTTATCGGCTCTAATCTATGCGAGGCATTGACCGACATGGGATATCAGGTAAGATGTCTGGATGATCTGTCAACAGGGAAACAAAAACATGTAGATATGTTTGCGGACAGACCCAATTATACGTTTCTCAAAGGAGATATTAAGGATCTGGACACCTGTATGGAGGCTTGTAAGGGAGTTACCTATGTATTGAATCAGGCTGCCTGGGGCAGTGTGCCGCGCAGCATTGAGATGCCTTTATTTTATGAGGAAAATAATATCAGAGGAACGCTTAATATGATGGAAGCAGCAAGACAGAATGGCGTTAAGAAATTTGTCTATGCATCGAGCTCGTCCGTCTATGGAGATCATCCGGCATTACCTAAAAAGGAAGGAATCGAGGGTAATCTCTTATCTCCTTATGCATTGACCAAGAGAACCAATGAAGAATATGCCAAATTATATAAGTCGCTTTATGGACTGGATACCTATGGACTACGCTATTTCAACGTATTTGGACGTCGTCAGGATCCGGATGGCATGTATGCTGCTGTGGTTCCTAAGTTTATTAAGATGCTCTTACATGGAGAAGTGCCGACGATTAACGGAGATGGAAAACAATCAAGAGATTTTACGTATATTGACAATGTCATCGAAGCTAATCTAAAAGCCTGTCTGGCACCCAGTGAAGCGGGCGGTCAAGCTTTTAACATCGGATACGGTGGCAGAGAATTTTTAATCGATATTTATGAGGCTTTGTGCTTAGCACTCGATAAAAAAGTTGAACCGAACTTTGGACCGGACAGACTGGGAGATGTCAGAGATTCCAATGCTGATATCAGTAAGGCAAGAGAATTATTGGGTTATGATCCGGAATATGACTTTAAGGCAGGCATCAATTTGGCGATTGCATGGTATAAGGAGAATCTATGAATTATAAGGTAACGATATTTGGTGTGAAGGATACGACAGAAGAGATCGTAGAATATGTACACAACCATATCTGCCCGGTGGATTTAATCGTAACGATTCACCCGGATGTGTTATCTGGGAATCAGGTGTCGGGTTATACGGGTCTCACCTATTTTCATGATAAATACGGCATTGAAATTTATCAGACACATTCCTATGGACTGAAAGATGACAAAACAGAGGCTTTTTTCACAGATAATACTTTTGAAATCGGTATCTCTATGGGATGGCAGAGATTGATTCCGGAGGACATATTACAATCTTTTAGCCATGGCATCTTCGGATTCCATGGGAGCTGTGCTTATCTGCCTTTTGGCAGAGGGCGTTCGCCACTCAATTGGTCTGTCATTAATGGAGATACCAGATTTATCCTGAATCTTTTTCGTTATGATGCTCAGGCAGACAGTCCCAATGTATTTGCTAACGAGATGTGTGCGATTAACGAACACGATACGATCCGCACGATGCAGTATAAGAATATTATCCTATCCAAACGTATGATCAAACGTCTCTTGCAGGCTTATCAGTTGGATTCGATTACCCTGCACACAGAGTCCAGGGATTATGATGGATGGTACAATAAGAGAACTCCCGCAGATGGCAAGATTAAGTTTCAGATGAAGACACGGAATATCTACAATCTGGTTCGAGGAGTGACGAGACCGTTTCCGGGAGCTTTTGCCTATTGCAATGGTGGAAAAGTAACGATCTGGTCTGCACATCCCTTTGATGAAATGATGGACTTTTCGATGTATGCACCGGGTGAGATTATAGATGTGATAGATGACAGTTTAATCGTCAGGACGATAGATGGGTCACTTTTAATCGAAGACTATGAGAGCGAGAGTCAGTTAGGCAAAGGAAATATACTGGTATGAGTTGCAAAATTGCGGTTAGAATAGATGATATCACACAGGATATGGACTGGGAGAACTTTGAGAAGTTCAAGGCCCTGCTCGATCGGTATGGCATTAAACCGTTGCTGGGCGTAGTGCCGGATAATAAAGATGAGCATCTAAGACGAGGAAAAACAAAGACCGATTACTGGGAATATTTACAGAATCTACAAAAAGAAGGTTTTAGTCTGGCGATGCATGGGATGCATCATCTTTATACCACTAAGAAAGGTGGCATGTTTCCGCTGAATCATTTTTCGGAGTACGCAGGAGTCTCCTACGAAGAGCAGGAAAAGATGCTGTCTGTAGGAAAACAGATCCTTACAGAGCATGGGATTGTAACAGATATCTTTATGGCACCGGGACATTCGTATGACCGACATACACTACAGGCACTCAGTAAACTGGGGTTTCGATATGTGACAGATGGATTTGCAGACAGACCGTATGAATATAAACAATTGATCTTTTTACCGATTGCGTTTCATAGTAAGAAAGAGATCACGAGGCAACAAGGGTACACGACCTTGGTGTATCATATCAATGACATAACGACACAGCAGTTAGTACAATATGAGGCGGTCTTTCGCGAGCATCAACAGGATTTTATATCGTTTGGAGAGTATTGTAAGGTAAAGCCTGCCAGAGGTACGAACGGCGGCAGAATAAAGGAAGTTCTTTTGGCTACCATGAAATGTATGTTAGTTAGAATAAGACAGATGTTACGTTATTCCAATAGAGAAGGAAATAGTAAATGAGTGAACCGATTCGTGTATTGCAGGTGTTGGGCGGCACTACTTTATGTGGTGCAGAAAGCCGTATTATGGATATTTATCGTAATATTGACCGGACAGTGGTACAATTTGACTTTATGGTGCATAATCAGAGAGAAGATTACTATAACGAAGAGATCAGACAATTAGGAGGGCATATTTACCGTGTTCCCAGATTTCGGGTTATCAATCTCTATCACTATACTAAGGCATGGAAAAGATTCTTTGCACAACATAAAGAGTATAGAGCTGTGCATGGTCATATGACCAGTACGGCTTCTTTCTATTTGCCGATTGCAAAACGCAGTGGCGTGCCGGTAACCATAGCACATGCCAGAAGTGCAGGTACCGACCCCGGCTTCAAAGGAAAATTAACCAGATGCTTGCGGCATGCTCTGGCAAGGAAAGCTGATTATTGTCTGGCCTGTTCGAAAGAAGCGGGATATGCTGTGTTTGGCAAACGAGCGATGCAGCAAGGACAGGTCCAGATGATTCCCAATGCGATCGCATTGGAAGGTTATCGATTTCACGAACCAACGAGGAAACGTCTCAGACAGCAATATGGACTGGAAGGACACTTTGTGATTGGACATGTGGGACGTTTTCATTACGCAAAGAACCATACCTTTTTGATAGAGATTTTCAGTGAGATTGTGAAAAAGCAGGATAATGCAGTCTTATTACTCCTTGGAGAAGGAGAACTGATGGAACAGGTGCGGGAGCAGGCCGAAGCTTATGGTGTGTTAGACCGTGTGATTTTTGCAGGCAGTCATGGTAACATCAGCGAATATTACCAGGCGATGGATTATTTTGTGTTTCCATCTCATTTTGAGGGATTGCCGGGAACCGTGGTAGAAGCACAGGCAGCAGGACTTCCCTGCCTGCTGTCAGATACGATTACAAAAGAAGTATGTGTAACGGGGCTGGTAACCACCATGTCTCTACAGACACCGGCGGTTGCATGGGCAGAAGAAGTAGTGCAGCACCAAGACTATCATAGAGGTACGGACTTATCCTTATTACAACAACAAGGATTTGATGTGCTGGTACAGGCAAAGAGATGGGAATCATTCTATAGTGGGAAGAATCGGCAGGTGTTATAGATGAAGAAAATATTATTAATGGTGCCCATGCTGCACCAGGGCGGATTTGAACGGGTGTGTATCAGAACGGCCAGATTATTACAGGAACAATGTGAGATATCGATCTTGATATTCAGTGGAGATGATATCGCATATGATATTAAAGGTCTGCAGATTATTGATATCCGTATACCGGGCCGCAAAGGAATCTTGGCAAAAATCAATAATGTGTGGGCACGTATTCATAAAGTAAAAGAGATAAAGCAGACTATGGGCATTGATATCACTTATAGCTTTGGTCTTACGGCCAATCTGGTCAATGTATTCTCTAAAGTGCAGGATCAGATATGGATAGGGCTGAGAGGATTTACCGATTTATCGTCTCAGCTGCATCCCATCTTATGTAAACGTGCCGATAAGATCATTGCCTGTTCTGCTACGATACAAGAGATCGTACAGAAAGCCTATCCACAGAAAGATATCATCAGTATCTACAATCCTTATGATATCTGTGCGATGAAAATGCAGGCAGATGCCTACCTTACAGAGAAAGAAGAAGCTCTGTTTACAGGGCATCAGATTATCCTGTCAATGGGAAGAGAAGATGAGGTAAAAGGATTCTGGCACTTGATTAGAAGCTTTGCACAACTGCATGCACAGATGCCGCAGACCAGACTCATGATCATAGGGGAAGGAGAATACGAGGAGAATAAACAGTTTGCCGAAGAGCTGGGGGTAGAAGAGGAAGTTTTCTTCATCGGTGTGAAGAAAAATCCGTTCCCTTATCTCAAACGTGCAGATGTCTATGCACTTACGTCGTTACATGAAGGATTCCCCAATGCACTTGTGGAGGCGATGGCACTGGGAATCCCGGTGGTGGCCGCGAACTGCAGGTCTGGACCCGCAGAGATACTGTGTGAAGATTATAGAACAGCCGTAGATGATACACTGCTCTATGAGGCCGAATATGGTATCTTATTACCGACCTTAAAGGAGCATAAGGATCTAGATCCCACTGTTGTAGAACCGGAAGAAGCAGTACTGACAGAACAGATCAAGAGACTCCTGACGCAGGAAGCATTACGAACCAAGTATTCCAAAGCAGGCAGTGAACGGGCAAGCCAGTTTTCCGATGAGGCTTATGTGGACAAACTGATGCAGAATATGCTAAAATAATACATTATGTGCGATAAAGTAGGGAAAGAAATAGAGGTATCCTATGTCTAAGATTATGTTTCATCTGAATTGCTTGGAACAAGGTGGAGCCGAACGGGTCGTGACTAATTTGTCAGCTCAGTTTGTACAAGACGGTTATGAAGTCATCATAGCAACAGAATGGCAGGCAGAGCAGGAATTTACACTGGATCGAAAGATCAGAAGAATCCATGTTGGATTAACACAGGAAGAGGAGAACCGTTCGCGTATTACCAAATATTTGCTGAGGATCAAACATTTAAAGAGGTTATTACAGCAGGAACAGCCGGATGTACTGATTGCCTTTGCCCATAAGGCCAATTATAGGGCATTAATGGCAGCCTTACACCTATCGGTACCGGTCATGATATCCGTGCGTACAGATCCGGTGGGACATTATGACTCTCTCCTGGATCGCATCCTTATCCCGTGGCTTTTTCCACATGCAGCAGGTTGTGTTTTTCAAACAATAGGAGCCAGAGATTTTTTCCCTAAGCTGCTTAGAGAGCACTCTAGGATCATCTTAAATCCTATTCATGATAAGTATATAGGTAGGGCAGGCGTTATAGATGAAACAAAACGAACCAAAGAAATCGTGCATGTAGGACGTTTGGTTGATTTTAAGAATCAAACGATGCTGATTCGTGCATTTGCCTCTATACATAGGCAACATCCGGAGTATACACTGAGATTATATGGCGGAGATTCACAGGATGGCACGAAAGAGATCTTAGAAACATGTATCAGAGAGTGCCATGTGGAAGACTGCGTTACTTTAGTGGGAGCCAATGATAATCTGGCACAAGAGATAGAACATGCTGCCTTCTTTGTATTTACTTCAGATTGGGAAGGATTGCCCAATGCAGTGATGGAGGCGATGGCGTTAGGACTGCCGGTCATCTCAACGGATTGTCCTTGCGGAGGACCACGCACCCTGATTGAATCAGGAGTCAATGGGATCCTGACGCCTATTCGGGATCAAAAGGCATTGGAGAGAGCCATGTGCAGATATATCGAAGATCCTGCATATGCAGAGAAACTGGGGCGAGAAGCAGGGAAGATAGCAAATATCGCTAATTCACATGCGATTTATCTTCAATGGAAAGAATATATAGACAGCATCACACAGTAAGGATGCCATCAATCATCATGCAAGGATAGGAGCGATAACACATGTTTTCATATGAAGAGTACAAGAAGATTATCAGCATCATACAGGAGAGTGGAAGAGGGGCTACCTTTCACGAAGCCGGAACACGGGATGACTATATTATTATGCGTCATGATGTGGAATTTAGTGTGGATAGAGCTTATCAACTGTCGCAATTAGAGAAAAGTATGGATTTTACCTCTACTTATTTTTTTCAGTGGACTAACAATTCTTATAATATTCTCTCTAAGAAGAATACCGATATGATACATCGGATGCATGCACAGGGACATACCATAGGACTGCATTTTGCATTGAATGGCCTTATTGATATAGAAGAAATCAAGCAGAAGATACAGTTAGAGATCCGGGTGTTAAACAGTATGCTGGATTTTGACATTGATACTTTTTCTATTCATCGTCCAACCAATGAGATTTTGCAGGCCAATATCCAAATAGAGGGCCTTATCAATGCGTATGAAGATCGATTCTTTACCTATGCGGAAGCGGTAACACCACAGAGCGAACTGGCTGTAAAATATCTATCGGATGCACAGCACAGATGGAATTACGGGATTCCCGATGAAGATACATTGCTACATCATCGCAAGGTTCAGATATTGACACACCCTTATTCGTGGACTCAGGAGGGTTATGATAATCTGCATAATTTCCGTACCCTGGTAGCAGAACGTAATCTTGAATTGCTCACTACGATTGATTCAGAGTGTAAACATTTTGCGGCAGTGTACAACCAATTATAAAAGAGAGGTAACGTTATGTGCGGAATCTGTGGATTTGTATCGAGACAGAAGATATCCTTGCAACAATTAAAGAGCATGAATGATACTATGTATCACAGAGGACCGAATGACAGTGGAGAAGTAATCTATCCGATGCAGGATGGATATGCACTGGGTCTGGCACAGAGACGGCTTGCCATTATGGATTTGTCAGCCTTGGGTCATCAGCCGATGGATTCTGACAATGGAAGAATCAGTGTTGTATTTAATGGAGAAATCTATAATTTTTTAGAACTGAAAGAAGAACTCGGAGAGTATCCGTTTCATTCGGATTGCGATACAGAAGTCATTATTGCAGGCTACTTAAAATGGGGTATTGATTGTGTAAAACATTTTAACGGTATGTTTGCCATTGCTATCTTTGATAGAGACACCGATGAATTATTTCTCATTAGAGATAGAATAGGAAAAAAACCGCTTTATTATTGGTTAGAACAAGGCAATCTGGTTTTTGCTTCTGAACTTAAGCCTATTATGACCTGTCCTGATTTTCCGTACCGTATTCGAACAGAAGTCATCAAGCAATATATGTTTCAACAATACATCAATGCCCCGGCTACGATATTTGAAGAGGTATTCAAATTAGAACCGGGAACTATCTTAAGATTCCGCTATGGCACCATGAAAACATGGAAATATTGGGATTTGAAGCAGATTTATCAGATTAAAAAGGCGATGCCGCCGACATCCTATGAAGAAGCCAAAGCGACCTTGAAAGAACTGCTAAGGACTTCTGTCAAGAGAAGGATGATAGCGGATGTACCGTTAGGCACTTTTTTAAGCGGTGGGTATGATTCTTCTCTCATCACAGCGATCGCACAGGAACTATCAGAACAGAAGATTAAGACATTTTCTATTGGATTTAACGAAGAAAAATATAATGAAGCAAAGTATGCCAAAGAAATATCTGCCTACTTGGGCACGAACCACACAGAGCTCTATATTGATGAAAAAGAGATGTTTTCTCTGGTGGAAAGTATCCCGACTTATTTTGATGAACCATTTGCGGATAGCTCACAGATCCCTACGATGTTAGTATCCAAGCTGGCTAGAGAGCAGGTCACGGTGGCACTGTCAGGCGATGGCGGAGATGAACTGTTCTGTGGTTATAATATCTATGAATCAGTAGGTTTGGCACAGAAGCTCGACCTGCTAGGCGGTATCGTCAATGGAGTGTGTCGGATACCACCATTCAAGCAGATGCAATTATTATCTAAACTGCCGTTTCGTGTACGTGTGGTGGCTCACAATCGTAATAAAAACACCAAAACACAGATTGGCGGAGAAAACTATATTCGTGTCATTGATCGGATGCTGTCTGCAGATAGTCTGCCCAGTAAGTTTGAGATAGAGCAGCAATACCGGGAACCCAATTGGCAGGAGCGAAGAATGCTGCTGGATATGGATACCTATCTACCGGGAGATATTCTCTGTAAAGTGGATCGAGCATCCATGAAATATTCACTGGAAACCAGGTGCCCTATTCTGGATACTGATGTTATGGAATATTCTTATCAACTGCCACATGCCTATAAATTCAGTCATGGCGATAAAAAACATATTTTAAAAGACATTGCACATGACTATATTCCGAGACAGATGCTCGAACGCCCCAAAGTTGGATTTGGAGTACCACTCGATCAATGGCTGAGAGGTCCTTTGAAAGAACAGCTGATAGAGATGAGCGATGAGACATTCTTACGAAAACAGCATATCTTTGACAGTACTTATATGAGTGAGTTTATCAAAAGATACCTGGAAGTGGGAGACAGAGGACCGGCAACGGGCGAGAACTTTTCCAAGACGGCGTGGTCTTTCTTTATCTTTCAACAGTGGTATCAAACTTATTACCATGGTAAATAGAAAGGGTAAGCATGAAAAGACATATTGCTTTTTATATCAGTTCTTTACGCAAAGGCGGAGCGGAACGTGTATTTGCTAATCTAGCAGAGTATTTCTACAGTAAGGGATACCAAGTAACCGTGGTAACACAGTATATCTCTGACAATGAATATAGTATAAACCCCGGAATCCAACGGACTATTTCAGACATTGAAGAGACAGAATGCTCTCGCTTTAGAATTATTAACTTTTATAGAAGATTTATCAAATTGCGTCGCATATGGATGCAGATTCGACCGAATCTTGTTTTTTCTTGCATTGGGAAAAATAATTTTATGGCAATTGCTACGACTCTTTTTAGCAAAATCAAAGTAGTGGTTTCTATTGTAGGGGAACCTACCGCAGAATATGATACAAAAGGAATGCGATTAACAGCAAAGCTTCTTTTTCGCCAGGCAGATGGTATCGTTTTTCAGACTCAGGATGCCAAGGCCTTTTTCCCAAAATATCTGCAAAAGAAAGCCATTATCTTACCCAACTCTCTGAATCCATTGTTTATACAGGAAAGATATACCGGTGTGCGGGATAAACAGATCGTAACAGTCGGAAGACTGGATGGCAATAAAAATCAAAAGATGCTCATAGAGGCATTTGCGGGTATTGAAAAAAAGTATCCGGATTATTCGGTGGTGTGCTATGGCGGAGGAGAGAGCAGAGATAAGCTGACGGCTTTGATAGAGAGACTGGGATTACGTAACCGCGTGCAATTGCCGGGGGTTACAACGGATATTGTATCGGCAATACGCAAAAGCACGCTCTTTGTACTGACCTCAGATACAGAAGGTATGCCAAACGCACTGATAGAAGCCATGGCACTTGGCTTACCGGTCATCTCAACGGATTGTCCGTGCGGAGGCCCACGAGAATTGATTACACATGGTAAGAATGGTATGCTGATACCGGTGCGGGGCACAGAAACGCTGACCAGAACACTCGATACCCTGTTATCGAATGCGAATCTGCGTGAACAACTGGGTAAGAATGCGGCACAGATACAGGAGCGTCTTCATCCGGACAAGATCAATAAGCAGTGGGAAAGTTATTTTGAGAAAATACTGGGGGAGAGATAGCATGATAGCACAAGGATTAGATATGAAGATGCACCATATCGGGATAGCAACAGATGATATCCTCAAAATGCAGCTATATTTACAGCAGATTACCACGGTAGTTGAGATCGGTGAAACGGTATACGATGAAAAACAGGATGCATCCTTAAGTATGGTTACCTTAGGCGATGGAACTAAGATCGAATTGATTGCCGGTAAAGTGGTAGAAAAGATAGTCAAGAAGAGGAATTTTTTATATCATATATGCTATGAAGTAGCAGATATTGAGAAAAAGATAGAACAATTGGTGGAGTACGGAGCCATGTTGATATCGGAATCCAAAGAAGCGATTTTATTTGGAGGAAGACGGGTTGCCTTCTTAATGACACCGATGGGTATGATAGAACTATTGGAGCAGGGAGCATAGGAGGAGCAGATGTCATTACGAGAATTGGAATATCCGTTTGATCAGGAATATATCCTAAAGAAAGCAAAGAGTATCAGACGTATCTTACTGGCAGACGGTACGGAGCGTATGACAAAAAAGATAGCAGTGCTTGGTGGCAGTACAACGCATGATATTATTAAGATTCTGGAATTATTTTTGCTGAATGTAGGGATTGAACCCACCTTCTATGAATCGGAATATGCGGGATACTGGCAGGATGCGATGTTTGACAATACGGAGTTAAAGGCATTTGCACCGGATATTATATACATTCACACCAGCAATCGTAATATACGACGCTACCCTGCGATGACGGATAATTCTACAGAGATAGTGGATCTTTTGGAAGAGACCTATCAATCTTATGAAGTCATGTGGGACAAGTTAGCATCCGATTATCACTGCCCCGTGATCCAGAACAATATGGAAGCACCTTTTTACAGATTATTGGGGAATCAAGATGTCAGCGAGGAACATGGACGATTGCATTTTATCAATGCATTGAATGATAAGTTCTATGCGTATGCATCAGGACACCATACCTTTTATATCAATGATATCAATTATTTGTCTGCTTGCTATGGACTGGATCAATGGGCAGACCCGTTTTTTTGGCACATGTACAAATATGCATTGTGCCTGCAGGCAATCCCGACCCTGTCTTACAACCTTGCCAATATCATCAAAGCCATCTATGGAAAGAATCAAAAAGCCATGGTTCTGGATCTGGATAATACACTCTGGGGCGGTATCGTAGGAGACGACGGAGTAGAGAACCTGGAGATCGGGCAGGAAACTTCGATGGGACAGGTCTTTACGGAGTTTCAGCAGTATGTGAAGGAGCATAAGGATATCGGGATTCTCCTGAATGTCAACTCTAAGAATGAGCGGGAGAATGCACTGGCGGGATTGAATCATCCGGATGGTATCTTAAGACCGGAAGATTTTATCACCATCAAGGCGAACTGGGAGCCAAAGAGCCATAATATACAAGAGATAGCGAAAGAACTGAATATCCTGCCCGATAGCTTGGTATTTGTGGATGATAATCCGGCAGAACGTGAGATCATCAGGCAGCAGGTGCCACAGGTCAAGGTCCCTGAGATAGGGAGACCGGAACAGTATATCAGGATCATCGATCATTCGGGATTCTTTGAAGTGACCAATCTATCAGAAGATGACCGAAAACGAAATGAGATGTATCAGGCTAATGTGCAGAGGCAACAACAGGCACAGAGCTTTACAGATTATACGCAATATCTGCAGTCCTTGGAGATGGTAGGCACGATTAAACCATTTGAACCACTCTACATGGCGAGGATTGCACAGTTGACCAATAAGAGTAATCAATTCAATTTAACGACCAAACGATATACCCCGAGTGAGATTGAGAACGTGGCGGCATCTCATCAATTTCTTACCTTATATGGTAAACTACAGGATAGATTTGGCGATAACGGAGTGGTCTCGGTCATTATCGGCAGAGAAGAAGAACAAGTGTTAGAGATCGACTTATGGCTGATGAGCTGCCGTGTCTTAAAGAGAGATATGGAATTTGCCATGATGGATGCGTTAGTTTGGGAGTGCCGCAGACGCGGAATCAGAGGATTACGCGGCTACTACTATAAGACGGCAAAGAATGCTATGGTACAGGATTTCTATGCATTACAGGGATTTACACAACAAAAAGAAGATGAAAATGGTAACACAGTGTGGTATTATAAGATAGATGATGCATATCAGAATAAAAATAAAGTAATCAAGGTGGTAGTATGATGACGAGAGAAGAATTATATGAACGTTTAAATGGAGTGTTCCGGGATGTGTTCGATGATGATAGCATCACGGTTACAGAGACCACGACAGCAGATGATATTGAAGATTGGGATTCCTTAGAGCACATCAATCTGATCTCAGCAGTAGAGCAGGAATTTTCTGTTAAATTCACCATGGGACAAGTTGTTACCATGAAGAATGTGGGAGAGATGGCTGCTATTATCATGGAACAAGTAGGGTAGAAACGGAAGGAACCGGGTTTACGCATGAATATAACATCCTTTTCCTTTTTGTGCTTTTTTGGTAGTTTGCTGATTCTATATTATTTGATTCCAAAGAGAGCACAATGGGGGTTATTGTTACTGGCCAGTGTGGGATATTTTTGTTTGTCAGGAGAACCCTGGCTGATGATTTATCCTATTATTACGATTCTTATGATCTATATGGGCGCACGGTACATCTATAAAGTGGAGGGGCAAAAGAAGAAACGTTTTGCTCTTTCACTTGTTGTTGTATTATGTGTTCTCCTGTTGTGTCTGCTGAAATACTTACATTTGGGACTGCTGGCACCGATTGGGATCTCTTTCTATACCCTTACGCTCTTAGGATATCTGTTTGATGTATATTATGGGTTGGGAGAACCGGAACGAAATATCGGAAAACTGGCTTTATTTGGATACTATTTCCCAACGATGATATCGGGACCGATTATACGCTATCGTGATATGAAAGATACCCTGTTTAGTCCCCACTACCCGGATTATAAAAACATAACCTTTGGCATGCAGCGTATGGTCTGGGGATTTTTTAAAAAATTAGTGATTTCAGAGCGATTGGCACTTATTGTAAATACTGTATTTAATCATTACCGGGACCATTCGGGATTTACGGTCATCCTTGCAGCGGTATGCTTTACGTTTCAGCTCTATACAGATTTCTCGGGGTGCATGGACATCGTATTGGGTTTGTCAGAGACCTTTGGTATTCCATTACCGGAGAATTTCAATGCCCCATTTTTCGCAAGAAGTATATCGGAATATTGGCGCAGATGGCATATTACGCTGGGTACCTGGCTCAAAGATTACATGTTCTACCCATTGCTGCGCACTTCTTTTTTTACCAATCTGCCTAAGCAGTTGAAGAAAAGATACAGTAAGAAGACAGCCAAGCAGGTAACCGTATTTTTGGCGATGTTTCTCCTGTGGTTTACCATCGGATTCTGGCATGGAGGAGCGTGGAAATATATCGTCGGTTCAGGTATCCTACATTGGTTCTATATCGTATCGGGAGAGATCTTGGAACCGGTCTTTCAGAGACTTCGGACTTTTTGCCACATTAAGGTCGAGGGAAAAGGCTTTGTATTCTTTCAGAGAGTGCGTACGTTCCTATTGGTAACCATCGGGTTGACGTTATTTCGTGCGGACAATCTACAGGTGGGCTGCAGTATGCTGATCAGTATCTTTCGCTCATGGAATCCGCAGATCTTATGGAATGGCATGATCTTTGACTATGGACTGAACTGGATAGAGTTTACGATTGCGATTGTTTCCTTACTCATACTGTGGGTAGTGTCTGTCCTGCAGCAGAAGATGAGCATCAGAGAGCGTATTGCAAAACGTGGCATCGTGGTTCGCTGGGTGATTTTGTATGCTTTGCTTTTCTATGTTATTTTATTAGGCAATTATGGACCGGGCTATAGTGCGGCGGAATTTATCTATCAGGGATTTTAGGAGATTACTATGAATGATATCAATCATATCCATAAAAAACAGATTTTAAAAGCAATTATCTTTATCCTTGGATTTTTATTTCTGCTCCGGACCGTCACCTATGTGATCCGTACCAATGGGAGCGTAAAAGATAGATTTGTTGGATTCTATGCAGAACCAAAAGATACGTTAGATGTGGTCATCGTGGGTTCCAGCCCGGTCTACCCCTGCTTTTCGGGAGCTAAGATATGGGGAGAGAGTGGGATCACCTGTTATCCGTTATCCTCTAATATGCAGCCGGTTACAGCAGCCCTACCCTTAGTAAAAGAAATCAGAAAAACACAACAGCCCCAGTTGTTGATCTTTGAAATAAAACAATTTACTACCTATGCAAACGACATAGGATATGATAAAAAAATGGCATATACACGGGGTGTTACCGACAATATGAAATATTCACTGAATCGTATCGATGCCATTCATCGTATGGTCGAAGAGCCTGCGGAACGTCTTACTTATTATTTTGATATCTTTAAATATCATTCCAATTGGAAAACCATGGTGATGCCCAGTCAATTGGCATGCTGGCGATATGAGCATTTGGCACCAATGAAAGGATTTGAATTTAAGGATGGGTACAGACCGGTGGCATACACTGATTATTCGACCGATACGGACGTTACACCTATCCCACCGGACAAGGAAGAAGCACTGCGGGAGTTATTGGATTATTTACAAGCCAATGGATTACAGTCGTTATTTATAGTAGCACCCTATGCGTATGAGTTTGCTGAAAAACAACAAAATTATAATTATATGCAGCAGATTATCGAAGAATATGACTACGAGTTCCTCAATCTCAATGATCATTTGGAAGAGATTGGGTTTGATTTTGCCACGGACTTCTATGATGGCGGGGTGCACACCAATGCAGTCGGGGGTGAGAAGTGTACGGCATTTTTGACAGAGTACCTGACAAAACATTATACTTTTGCAGATAAAAGAGGAGATGCCGCTTATCACAGCTGGGATACTGCTTATACACAGTGGTGCGAACAAATGGAACGCTCAAGAGTGAAAATCAAACAGGATATTGAGAATCAGACACCGACAGTATTGGAAGAGGCAGAAGAGTAATGGAAAGGCGTGATTAAATATGTGCGGAATAGCGGGGTTTTGTAATCTTTCGGAAGACTGGAAAGAGAATATAGACAGAATGAACCGGAGAATGGAACATCGTGGACCAGATGCGACCGGAGTATGGAGCAGCGAGGATCATCAGGTTGTCTTTGGGCATAAAAGACTTGCAGTGGTAGATTTGACACTCAGTGGAACACAGCCGATGCATTCTCATAGCGGTCGCTATCTATGCGTCTTTAATGGCGAGATCTATAATTATAAAGAGATAGCAAAAAAGCTATTGGAAGAACATCAGGTTACAGAGTTCTTGGGAACATCGGATACCGAAGTCTTATTAGAAGCCATAGAAGCATATGGTATCGCGCAGGCGATTACGATGTGCACCGGGATGTTTGCACTGGCGGTCTATGATACTAAGACACAGCAGTTGTATCTGGTACGTGACAGAGTGGGCGAGAAACCGCTTTATTATGGTACGGTACAGGGTGGATTTGTCTTTGCTTCGGATATAGGCTCTATTGCTGCGCTGAAACGATTTGATAATCCGATCAATACAGATATCTTGAATCTCTATTTTGTGCATGGCTATATTCCGGCACCGTACTCCATCTATCGCGATATCTTTAAGCTGGAAGCGGGATCGATCCTGACCCTTTCGGCTCCTTTCACGGGTACACCGCAGATCACGACTTATTGGTCTATGAAAGAAACTGCCAAAAAAGGGCAGGATAATCTCTTCCCGGGGAGCAGAGAGGAAGCGGCATCAGAGTTAGAACGTCTGTTAAAGAAATCGATTGCAGGACAGATGTCAGCGGATGTACCGGTGGGCGCATTTCTGTCAGCGGGTATTGACAGTAGTACGATTGTCGCTTTGATGCAAGCACAGTGCACCGGCAAAGTACGAAGCTTTACGATCGGTATGGAGGATGCCAAATACAATGAGGCAGTTATTGCAAAAGAGATTGCAAAACATCTGGGAACTGAGCACACAGAACTCTATATCACAGAGCGGGATGCCAAAGAGGTCATCCCCAAGATTGCAGCTATGTTTGGAGAACCTTTTGCAGATTCTTCACAGATCCCGACTTATCTGGTGAGTAAGATGACAAAAGAACATGTGACGGTATCGTTAAGTGGGGATGGCGGAGATGAGTTGTTCTGTGGATATAATTCTTATGAATCTATCGTAAATCTATGGAACCGTATGTCGAAAATCCCCTATGGGATTAGAAAATTATGCAGCGAACTGGTTTTACACACACCATTAAAACGTAATAAAGATATCTGTGTGAGAGGTAGAATCTTAGCGGCGAAAGGACCGGAGAAATTATATGAGATATCTAGTCAGGAAGAAAATATTGCCGGTAAAATCAATCTCAATAGTGTAACAGTACCTTATAAATATAGTGAGTATCAGACCGGATACTTAGCAGAAGAGCACCATAATATTATGCTGATGGATCTCTTGCAATATCATCCGGATGATATCTTAACCAAGGTAGACCGTACGTCCATGGCGGTGTCTCTGGAGACCAGAGTACCGATGCTGGATAAGGATGTGGTAGCGTTTGCATGGTCTTTACCCATAGAATACTTAAGACAAGAGGGGGTTGGCAAGCTGGTGCTGCGAGATGTTCTCTATCGGTATGTCCCAAGAGAGATGATGGAACGTCCTAAGACCGGCTTTGCTATCCCCATCGAAAAGTGGCTGCGGGAACCGGAGCTGCGTGCCTGGGCAGAGACACTGATAGAACGCAGGACACTGGAACAGGAAGGTATCCTGGATGTAGATGTAGTATGGAACATCTGGGAGGATTATATCAACAACCATGTATGGAGAGTACAGATCTGGTATATCCTGATGTTTCAGGAATGGATGCTTAGCAGAAAGGTTTGTCTATGAAAGTAATAAAAGAATATCATCCACAAGGTAGGATGACGGAGCAAACCGAGGCATCGCCCTTGATATCGGTTGTGGTAGCAGTCTATAATATTGAGACGTACGTAGAACGCTGTGTCCGTTCTATTATGAGTCAGACCTATACCCAGCTACAGATCATCTTAGTCGATGACGGCTCTACAGACCAAAGTGGAGTGATCTGTGACAGACTGGCGAAAGAAGATGCACGTATTCAAGTGCTGCATCAATCCAATGGTGGATTGTCAGATGCCAGAAACACAGGGATTGCCGCTGCAAAAGGTACTTATATCGCATTTGTGGATGGCGATGACTGGATCGATGCACCGATGTATGAACGGATGCTGACAGCGATGTTAGCATATCAGGCTGACTTTGCAGCTTGCAGATACCGCTGTATCTATCCGGACAGAGTCGTAGATGATACGACCGACCGATTAGTGATCTTTGAAGGCAGAGAAGTGCTGGAGTGCTATATTGCAGAAGAGGATCAGATACAGATACAGAATGCCGCCTGGAATAAATTATACCGCAGAGAAATAATGCAGGGATTAGAATTCCCTGTTGGAAAATGGTATGAGGATATTGTGTATACTACAAAGCTGCTCAGTAAAAGCAAACGAAGCGTTTATCTGGATCAGGCTTTTTACAACTATGGTTTGGATCGGGCAGGCAGTATCATGTCAGCAGGCCTCGGTACCAGGATCTTAACAGACTTGATCCCGGCTTATTTTGAAAAAACAGCTTTTTTACAGTCGATTGGAGAAAACAAACTGGCAGCGATGCATAATTACTATATCTACAAGAGACTTCTCCTCTTATATATGCAGTTTCGACAGATGAAAGATGGTAGTCAAAGAAAAAACTGCAGGCAAATCAGAACCATAATTCGGAGCGAATGCTCGCACTTTGAAGAAGCATATGCCTGTAAAGTAGCCAATCCAAACGAAAAAAGAAAAATGTCACTCTTTTTATTATCGCCGCTGCTGTATCGTATCGTCATGTATTTTAATGATAAATGGATCATTCCCATGAAGATAAAACGACATGCCAATATGAGAGATCTCATCATCGTGCAGATGTCGGGAGGACTGGGCAATCAGATGTTTCAGTATGCCTTATACCGACAATTACAGGAGCAAGGTAAGGACGTAAAGATGGATGATGTAACCTGCTATGGGGCGGATCAAACCAGAACGAACCAACTATCGGTATTTTCTATTACTTATAAGACAGCAGACAGGGAAGAACTGGTGGCTCTTACAGATGCCTATATGGATCCTTACAGCAGGATCAGAAGAAAGCTATTTGGTCGCAGAACCTATGCCTATCAGGAGAAGCAGTTCAATTATGATCCGTTCGTATTTACCCTGGAGAAAGCATATCTGGAAGGATGCTGGCAGACAGAGCGCTATTTTGCGGATGTTAAGGATATTTTAAAACGTGAATTTCAGTTTCGGGTAACCTTACCCCAGGCATGTGAAACCTTTCTTGCACAGATACAGACGACACGGTCCGTCAGCGTCCATATCAGGCGTGGAGATTATGTGCAGGGGGCACAAAGCACGATCTATGGAGGCATCTGTACGCAAGCTTACTACATGCATGCGATTGCATTGATGCAGGAGAGATATCCGGACTGCCATTTTTACCTCTTTACCAATGATTATGAATGGGTCAGAAACAATACGCAGATGCAGGGAGCGTGCTATACCTTGGTGGATTGTAATGATGAAGAGAACGGATATCTGGATATGCTGTTGATGAGTCGGTGTCAGCACAATATTATTGCCAATAGCAGCTTTAGCTGGTGGGCGGCTTGGCTGAATGATAATCCCGATAAATACGTGATTGCTCCCAAGAAATGGTTAAACGGAAGAGATTGCAGTGATATTTATACACCGGGGATGCTTGCTATTTAAGGAAAATTCTAGTAAACTAAGAGCGGTCAGCATGGGAGCAGTTAGGAGAAAAATCGTGAGTATTGAGATATTTCATAAATTAGCCTATATTTTAAACAAAAAACAAAAAACAAAGATCATAGGATTAGGTTTTCTGATTCTGATTGGCGGTTTATTGGAGACGTTGGGTGTATCCATGATTTTGCCGCTTGTAACAGCTATTTTGGATACCGATAAGATGAGCCGTAATAAGTGGGTACGGCTTATTTGTGATAAGCTTCAACTACAGGATATGAATGAATTTGTGATTTTATTATTGATTGCGGTAATTTTTATCTTTGTCATTAAGAATGTCTATCTATTGTTCTTAAGCTATATACAGGCGAAGTTTGTCAATGGCAATCAACATAAAGCCGGGAGCTATATGCTGGAGGAATATCTGAATCGTTCCTATGAATTCTACCTTAATGCAGATATACCGACGATTTTTCGTATTTTGGATGGTGATATTCCCAAAGTATTTCAGCTTTTGATGCAAGTGATTCGACTGGCAACAGAGGCGGTTGTGGCATTATGCTTATTCCTGTTTCTTTTGGCGATTGATTTTAGGATGACCATGATGATGATGGTTATGCTGTTACTGATGACGTTACTGATCATCAAGGTCTTGAAACCGATTCTAAATAAAATAGGAACTGAGAATCAGACTGTACAAAGCGTGGCAGGTAGATGGAGAACGAAATCGGTTTATGGCATTAAAGATGTGAAAGTATTAAACAGAGAACATTTTTTTGCTTCTTTTTATGAGAAACATACCAAGTATGGTATGGAACTAACCGTCAAATATTCTGTATTGAACAATATCCCCCGAACGATTATAGAGACAGCCTGCATCGTGGGTATCTTATCCTATATTGCACTATGTATCGTCAGTGGTGCTGATATCACGTCACTATTCTCACAGATTACCGCGTTTGGAGTGGCAGCGATTCGATTGATGCCGAGTATGAATCGTATCAATACGTATTTGACAGATATCGCATTTTTTGAACCCTCCCTGGATTATGTATATGACCATGTTGATTTTACGAAATTTAAAGAAGAGGGACACTACGTCAGTGATGCACCTAAGGATCCGGAGCCGATTACGGTAGATACAGATATTTATCTGGAGAATATCGTATATGCCTATCCCAATACGGATAAATTGATTCTGAATCATGCCAATATGAAGATCCCTTATGGAGAATCAGTCGGAGTAGTAGGACCGTCGGGAGCAGGTAAATCTACAGTCATCGATATTATTCTGGGCTTACTCAGACCGCAGGAGGGTCATATCCTATGTAAAGGCAGAGATGTCTTAGACAATTATCCATCGTGGCTTAGTAAGATAGGTTATATACCGCAGGTTATTTATCTGTCGGATGATTCTATCAGAGATAACATCGCATTTGGAGTGCCCGCAGAAGAAATCGATGAACAGAGAATCTGGCAGGTATTGGAAGAAGCACAGATGCGCCACTTTGTAGAACAGTTACCGGAGGGACTCGATACCTCTACCGGAGATAGAGGAGTACGTATTTCCGGCGGAGAGAGACAAAGATTAGGGATCGCAAGAGCCTTATACCATAATCCGGACATTCTTATTTTTGATGAAGCCACATCAGCACTTGACAATGCGACTGAAAAAGCAGTGATGGAAGCCATTAATAGTTTTCATGGTAAGAAAACGATGGTCATCATAGCACATCGGTTAAATACGATCGAGCAGTGCGATATGATATACCGAGTAGAGCATGGACAGATAGTAGAACAGAAAAAAGACATGCAGAATCAGTAGAATAGGAGCTCACTATGTTAGGAACCGAATTACTGCAGGGGCAGGGACTGGGCAATCAATTATTTTGTTACGTGACTACCAGATGTATTGCATTAGAACATGGCTATGAATTTAGCATTTTGGGACGAGAAACGGTAGCCAATAATATCCATAGTCAATGTGGTCTATATTTTATGGATTTGGATTTTGGGATATCCTCTACAAAAGAAGATTATAAGCGAATCTATCAGGAAAGAGAAGACAGGCTTTATCTTGGCAATTCCAAGCATGATCTGACCCATGGCTGTTATGTGACCGGTACAGACCATGCACTCCTCGAGATAGAAGATAATGTATTGATTGCGGGCAATATGCAGGCAGAAGACTATTATTTTAAATATAAAGCACGTATTAAACAATGGTTACAGGTCAAACCTGAATATGATTGCTATGAATACAGCAAAGAGGATCTATGTATTTTGCATTTACGCTGCACAGATTATATGGATTCACCGGAATTATTCTTAAGACGTCGCTATTGGATGGATGGCATGCGAAATATGAAAAAGATCCATCCCTCCATGCGATTTATGATCGTAACCAATGATACAAAAGAAGCGGAAAAATTAATACCGGGAGTGAAAGCATATAATTTTAATCTTGCCAAGGACTATGCCATTATTAAGAATGCAAGATATCTCTTATTGTCCAACTCTTCTTTTACTTATTTCCCGACCTTCACCAGTGATATAGAACAATATATCATCGCTCCCAAATATTGGGCGAGACATAATGTATCCAATGGATACTGGGCATCAGAACAAAATATTTATCAGGGATTTCATTACCAGGACAGATCAGGGGCACTCTATACCGCACAACAGTGCAGAGAAGAATTAGAACAATATAAACAGCATTCCGGATTTTATAAAAAATTAAACACAAAACCCACAGGAGTTACCTTATCCTGTGCCAAGATGAAAAGTAAGTGTTTTCGTTCTTATTACTATCTGCAAAAAATATACAGAGGATTGTGGAGAAGAATAAAGAAACTGATCGTTAGATAAATTTTAAAATGTAGGGTGGAGGAAAAATAAGGTGAAATTAGCAAAAATAGATACAGATCAAAAGAAAGAAATTTTTTTGTTTGGATTAGCATTTTCATTTTTCATATATATGGCAATGACCAAGTTGACGCAGGCACCATTGTGGCTTGACGAAACGTTGGAATATTATATTTCCCGTTCCCTGACAGGACCATTGTCCTGGTATAGCAACAATGGAGTCACTGTTACCAATAATATGTATGAACGCATGCTGGGGGCTTTTCAGCCTCCCTTGTATAATATAGTGATGTATTTCTGGCTCCTGATCAGTACCGGTGAATGGTGGTTTCGCTTTTCCAGTGTGATCATGAGTGCGATAGGAGTCATCGGTATCTATCAATCTATTCGCAAGATAACGACCATAAAGATCGCTTCTTTATCAGTAGTTGTCTATTCTTGTATTTACCAGGTGATATATTATACACAAGAGTGCGGTGAGTATGCTATGCTACTTATGTTTCTGCCATGGTTACTTTATAGTTATATTAAGCTGATGGAACATCGTCAGCTTAAAAATATGATTTTTTTTGCACTTTTTTGTGTATTGTCTATTTATACACAATATGGAGCGGCATTTGTGATATTGCCATTGGCGATGAGTGTTGGCATACGTATCTTGCAAAGCAAAGAATGGAACAGGCTTAAACAATTAATTTGCGTGTATCTCATCACTTTTTTGGTCGCGGCGATACCCTTACTTATATTTTTTATCATTCCGCAATTACAGAATCAGACCACCTTTGGACCGGGTTCGGCGGCTTGGCGTTTTTACCAAAACAACTTTTTCTTGGATTTTATTCACATGTTTATCGATGTATTTCGTTGGAATACCATAGAATCCATAACCCGTTTTTATGGTGTGGCACTTATCATTACTATTTTATTGGGGCTCATGGCCTTCGCCTGTTTTACCCGTTCCCGTTCTATCTTGCTGAAACATCTGATTCTATGTAATATCGCTACGTGGATCCTATATTATATCCCGACACGTGCAGGTATCTATGGAAGAGGCTATTTTGGATTTCGCTATAATTTGTTCTTCATCCCACTCTGGCTCCTGACCATTGCACTTATGCTATTTGAATCCTATCAGATATTGGATCAGATATCTAAGACAGAGAAAAAGAGGTGGCTGCAAAGAGGATATTGCATGATTCTCCTGATAGCCATTGCCGGATATTGTGTCTATGGCACACATCAGATTAATAAACGCTGGGAAAAATCAGATACCAGAGGTTGTGTCAATACCTGGTATGCAGAACAAGGATATGATACCTTAACCTATGTGGATTGGGGCCAAACACCTAGTTTTTCTTATTATTTAGAACATGATGACAGATATCAAGCGAATTATGAAAATAACTTAATCAGAGAAAAACTTGAAAAACCGGAAATAGAAGATGTGCATTTGATGTTAGACGGGAAATGGCCGGAAGAAATATATTGTTGTGTCGGTGATATTCATACGAGCGCCTTTGTTCAGGCATTTGTGGAAAAAGGCTATACAGTCGAACAACTATATAAAACAACAGCACAGCTGTATTATATCCATCGATAGTATTATGAGTTTTCATATGGGAAGGAGTCAAAACAAATAAATGAATAGCAAATTGCAGCTTCCGCAAGTAACCCTGGTAGCGATGACGAGTGTCAAAGTAAAAGCAACGATCCAAGCCCTGCAGTACAGTATGCGTGGTATTGATTTTGCGGAAACGATTCTCATTACCCATCGCAAACCACTCTTTCTGCCTAAGGAGATTACCTATCGACAGATCGATAAACTGACGGATATTGATTGTTTTAATTACAAAACAGTATATGATATGGGTGATTACATTCAGACACCTTTTGCATTATTGGTGCATTATGATGGTTTTGTGGTACACCCACAGATGTGGCAGGACAAGTTCTTGGACTATGACTATATCGGTTCTCCATGGCCGTTACCCAAAGAAGGCGATACCACGACCTACCGCGATATCTACGGTAATCTGTGCCGCGTAGGTAATAGTGTGTCACTTCGCAGTAAGAGACTGATGGATTACCCCAAACAGGCACAGGTGCCATGGGTTGGCGAGAAGGGGTATTTTAACGAAGATGGATTTATTTGCTGTAAGATACGTCACCTTTTGGAAGCAGAAGGCATGAGCATAGCACCTCTTGAAGTAGCCAAGTATTTTGGTCATGAGAATATGATTCCGGAGATACAGGGAATTACACCATTTGTGTTCCATAAATGGTATGGGAGTAATGCACAATATCCTAAATTTGATAAAAAATAGCAGATGAGTCAGCGGGGGTTACCATGATATATGATTGTTTTCAATTCTTTAATGAACTTGATATGTTACAGATACGTCTGCATGTGATGGATGCGGTCGTGGATAGATTTGTGATCAGCGAAGCAACAGAGACTTTTTCCGGGATAAAAAAACCATTATATTATGAAGAGAATAAGGCGATGTTTGCAGAATTTGCAGATAAGATTATCCATGTGGTAGTGGAGGACACACCGGCAGGATATACTCATGACAGAGATACCTTTCAGAAGAATGCAGTCGGAAGAGGATTAAAGGATTGTCAGGATGATGATATTATTATCTTCAGTGACCTCGATGAGATTCCCAATCCCGATACCGTGCGAGAGATTGCTGAACACTGTGAAGATGGTAAGGTCTATCATCTGGCACAGAGATTGTTCTACTGCTATCTGAACATGGAAGAAGTATCAGGCAATCTATTGGCTTACTGTGGAGAATTTGAGGATGTGTCACACAAGCAGTGGTTGGGAACCAAACTATGCCGCTATAGTGTAGCCAAGACGATGCCACTTGGAGAATTACGGTGGCCAAAGTGTAAAGAGTGTGGTATCCGTGTAGCGGATGGAGGATGGCACTTTGGTTATATGGGAGGCAGTGGAGAGAAAGATGTCAGAAAACGAGTTACTGAGAAGGTACGTTCTGCTGCCCATCAAGAATATAATAATAGAGCGGTGCTTTCTGAAGTAGATGATAAGATTAAAGATGGAGAGGATATCTTTGGAAGAGAGGCTTCCTTTGTTCAGACTAAGATAGACGATACTTATCCTCTGTATCTCAGGACACATCAGGCACAATATGCACACTTAATTAAGCAGGATGAATCACAGATTACCATCTTTGTAAGGCATACTCGTAAGAAGTGTAGAAAAATAATTCACCATAATATAGTTGCAATAAAGCTTATTATGAAAAAATTACTCCATATATAAAGAAGAAAAAGAATACATATGAGGAGGAGAGAAATGAAAAAGAGAATGTGTTTCCTATTTTTGTTTATAGGAGTAGTCTTAAGTATTGGTATTTCAAATTGGAAGACAAATGATTATTATAGCAAATCATTTTCTTACAATAGCTATCAGGCATTAGAGGGGGCTTCGCAGATAGATGAGGAAGGCAAAAGATGCTACATATGGTCGCAAGAGCAAGGTGCGTGCAGCAGTGTGGCTACTTCTCCTTTTGCGTTAGAGAAAGGGGAATATTCTATAACTGTACAATATTCCACCACTTCTCCTAAAAATACCATTTCCATTATCAGTAAAATGGCAGTTACCGATAAAAATGAAAAAGGAATACTTTTGGGAACAGTAAACTTTGACCCGGAAAAGAATGAGATTACTCTTCCCATAGATTGTGAAAGACTTTTTTTAGATGCTGAGATGCAGTTTCTATGCGAGGAAGGGGAACTCTCTATTTTAGATACAGCCATTAAAAGTACAACACCACATTATAATGATTCTTTATTTTTAAGCATATTAATCATCATGGGAATACTTTTATTGGTATGGTATGGACAGAGAAAGAAATCAGATGAGAATGATTTGGGCATCATACTTATATTGGGAATTACAATTTTCATTGCAACATTGCCATATTTGAATGATTTTTTGATTCATGGGCATGATATTTCTCATCATTTGGCTCGCATAGAAGGAATTTACTATGGAATGAAATATGGAGAAATTCCATTGCGAATCAATCCGATTCAATTATATGGGTATGGTAATGCCATGCCGATTATGTATCCGGATATTTTTCTATACATTCCGGCGTTATTGAGAGTATGTGGAATATCTTTAATGCTAAGCTATAAGATTTTTATACTTATCATTAATGTGGCAACGGTTGTCATTTCCTATGTTTCTTTTAAACATCTAATGAATGATAAGTGGACAGGAGTCATTGGCAGTATTATCTATTCCTTATGTGCCTATCGTTTACTAAATATTTATGAAAGAGCAGCACTCGGGGAAATCTTGGCAATGGTATTTTTTCCACTGCTTGTCTGGTCTATTTATGAAATCATAGTAGGAAATAGTAAAAAATGGATAGGGGCAAGTATTGCCTATGCCTGTATTTTTATGTCGCATATGCTGTCTACTTTAATGATTGTTTTTTTTACGTTACTTACAGTAGTGATATTTTTTCCTAGACTATGCAGAGAAAAGCAAAGAATTTTTCATTTATTCTGTGCGGCAGGAATGACTATTTTGATGATTTTGTGGTGTGCTCTTCCACTTTTTTCTTACATGAGACTGCCATTTCATATTGGTGTGCTAACCTCACCGTTGCACGAAAGCGGTGTTTACTTTTCACAGGTTTTTTCTCAAAACTGGGGAGGGGGATTTCTGGGAAATGTTACTTTAGGAACGACAAAAAGCGAAATGCCATTAACTCTGGGGCTTACACTTCTTATTGGTGTGATTCTTTTCCTTATTTCATACTTCGCAGTAAAAGAAAAAAATGAGAGGAACTATAAAATAGGTGCTTTTACACTTATTATGGGCGGTATTGCACTCTTTATGGCATCGTGGATGTTTCCGTGGGAGGCATTGCAAAAGATTGCAGTAATTGATGCTATTTCCTCAAAAATGCAATTTGCATTTCGTTTATTATTAATAACAAGCATCTTTTGGTCCATAACGGCAACCATCGGTATTGTTTCTTTTTTCGATACAAATCGGTCTGAGAAAACAAAAATTTTGATAGTAATTATGCTATTTGCCTGTTCACTGCAATTTTTGGACGGAACGCTTGAGAAAGAGACCTTTTCCAATAAAAGTGAAACGATTGCCATGAATGCGAATGACGATTTGTATATGTATCAAGGGATTAATCCATATAATTGGTATCTAAATGGAGAATGTATTATTCCATCGTCAGATGCTGCCGTACAAATTTCGGGGTATACGAAAAAAGGAACTTCTATTTCTTTTTATTCGGAAGTGGAATGTGTCTCCGAAAACTCTTATTTTGATGTACCATTAGCCTATTATCCGGGATACATAGCAAAGGCAGAAGGAGAGGAACTGCCGGTTATGATGTCAGACAAGGGTATGGTAAGGTTCTCAATGCCACAGGAAAGTGGTACAATAACAGTAGAATATAAAGAAAAACCGATATGGGCAATCGGCAATGTTCTTTCATTGATTACCTGGATGGGCATCGCAGTGATAGCAATAAAAAAGCAATTAAAACAACGTTAAGATGAATTTAGAAAGGATATGACATGGCAAAGGTATCTATCTGTATTCCAACCTATAACAATGCAGCAGAAGTGAAGCAGCTCTTAGATTCCATCGCGATACAGACCTATCGGGATTATGAAGTGATCATTACGGATGATTCTACCGATAACATGACGGAAGCATTGATCCAGACATATCCGGCGATGCCGATACGATATACGCATAACCTCATTAAGTTAGGTCATATCTACAACTGGAATGCGGCTATTGCACAGGCAAAAGGTGCATATATTAAGATCATGTTTAGTGATGACTGGTTTACCGGTGCAGACAGTCTGGCAGTCTATGTCAGTCTATTGGAGGAGCATCCGGAGGCAGCATTTGCGTTTTCCGGTAGCATGCAGGTATCAGATCACAGTGCTTATGCAAGACAGATTCCACAGACCTTTATCACCTTATTACAACAGGACTATCGACATCTGTTTTTGGGCAATCAGATAGGAGCACCCAGTGGAACCATCTATCGTAATCATGGAGAACGATTTGACGAGCACAGTAACTGGGCCTCTGACTTATTTCTTTATTTTGAGATCCTGAGCCATAACAGCAAGTTCGCTTACAGTGAAGAACCTTTGGTGTCGATTGGACTGCATGGGGAACAATATACCCATATGTTTGAGGAAAGAGATGATCGGATATTCCATGATTATTATGCATTGTATCGGAAATATTCCTTGCAGGAGAATCCGCTCTGCAAGAGATTCTTTATGGACGAGTACATTATGAGATATGGAAAAGGATGGAGGATCGCTCGCAGCAGTGGGTTTAAGATAGGCGAATACTTATGCATACGGGCAGCTTATCTGTGGCAAAATAAGGTTGTGGACTATTGGAATCAGGCGAAAAAGTTGATTCATAGATGAAATTGTGGTATTGTGAAGTGATAGAAAAGAGGAATCATATGGAAACAGCAGCCGTAAACGATAAGCTGAGAAAACTGGGAACCACCGCATATTATATGGCATTGGCGATTGAACTGGCGATTGTTTTAATCGATAAAAGTGCGTTTACCAATCCAATCGAGGGACGCTTATTTCAGGTTACCTTTGTATTGCTCGTCCTTAAGATAATGATGACGCAGTATACGACCAAAGAATGGATTACGATGATAGGGTTTGCTATTCTGGGTGCCATCTCCTATTTTGCCACGGAGCGTAATGATATTATCAGGATCGTTGTATTTGTGGCAGCTACCAAAGGGATTTCGCTACGTAATATGCTAAAGATCGTTTTTTATACGATTCTGTCAGGAACAGTATTGCTGATGGTACTGTCGCTCATGGGTGTATTAGGTGAGGTATCTGTAACAGCACCTTATAGAGGGGATCTGGTAGAGACCAGATATACGTTGGGCTTGGGACATCCCAATGCACTTCACTGCATGATATGGAGCCTGGTGATCTTGGGTATTTATCTTTACTTTGATCAATTAAAGTGGTATGCGTATCTTCTTTTGTTCTTAGGAAATATAGGATTATTTTTGCTGACGGATTCTAAAACAGGCGTAATTATTACTACACTGACTATCCTGGCAGCAGCTTGTCTTTATGCATTTCCTAAGCTGCAGAGATTCAAGTGGATCTATCTGTTAGGGGCACTTGCGGTGTTGGGCTGCTTTTTCATTTCCTTGGTAGCCTCTAAATACGGATATAGACCGGGACCTTTAATGGGCATCGATCAATATGTAACGGGCAGAATCAGATGGTCCTATTATTATGGTGGCATTCCATTTTGGTCTTTGTTTTCTGTTCCTGATAACAATATTTATTTTGATATGGGACTGATGCGTTTGTTTTACTGGTATGGTATTGTTCCCGGAGTCACTTATCTGGTGGTACACTTATTGATGATACGCGATTGCAGCAGAGAAAAAGACAGCATGGCATTACTGGTTATCGTTATGTTTAGTATCTATACCGTGTTTGAGGCACATGCAGTCTCTGTTTATATCTTAAGGAATTATGTGATACTGCTGTTAGCGGGTAGCTGGAGTCGGGTGTTTATGGTAACCGGCGGAAGAACATATTATGTTTGGCGGGTTTTTGCCACAGGGGAGAATCATCTTGAATCAAATTAGTCAGAGAAATAAGATTACAGAATTATACTGTTTATTGGCGGCTGACCTCTTTGTTATTATCCTGTCTTATAGCATAGCAGTATGGCTTAAGCTAGGCACCTTGAGTGTGATGAATAAAGGCGAGATCCATTATATGGTCTGTCTGTGTCTGATGCTCTTTTGCACGATGTTCAGTCTTTTGATTGACTGGAACAAAGACTTCTTAAAGAGAGGATATTTCGTCGAACTGATTACTGTACTCAAATATAATGCCATTATGCTGATTGGGATTGGTTGTTTTTTGTTTGTAACCAAGCAGGCATATATTTTCTCCCGACTGGTCTGGGGATATTTTGCTATTTTCAATACCTTGTTTACATATCTGGCTCATTGCATCGTCAAAAAGATCTTAACCCGCTATATGAAAAGTGAACGCTGCAGAGTGCAGATTATGCTGATTACAGAGCAGGCGAATGTAGAAGAGACCTTACGCAATTTATCTCAAAGTATGCTGATTAATTATGAGATTACAGCATTAACCATCGTAGACAGTGATGCGATAGGGACTGCATATCATGGGATTCCGGTGGTGGCGAATCGCACTAATGTGATGGAAGTGGCCAGACAGATTCCGTTAGATGAGGTTTTTATCAGCTTACAACATGAATCAAACGAGGCAGTACAAGCCATTATCAGGGATTTTGAATCTATGGGAGTGATTTGCCACTATAGTATCAATATGACAACTTGGAAATCAAAGGAAAGCAGTATCGGTAAATTTGGTGATTATATCGTAGTTACCTATGCCATCTATCAGATTGATTACCAGAGGAGGATGATTAAGCGTATTATGGATATCGTAGGCGGTGTGATAGGCTTAAGCATTACCGTGCTGTTACTTCCTTGGATTGCACTGGCAATTAAGCTTAATTCTACAGGACCGGTGTTTTTTTCACAGACCAGGATCGGGAAAAACGGCAGACGATTTAAATTATATAAGTTTCGTTCTATGTATACCGATGCAGAGGAGCGTAAAAAGGAATTGCAGGAAAAGAATCAAATGGGGGGTCTTATGTTTAAGATGGATAATGACCCACGTATCACAGCGGTGGGCAGATTTTTACGTAAGACCAGCCTGGATGAACTCCCACAATTCTATAATGTGCTCAGAGGAGATATGAGTTTAATCGGTACCAGACCACCCACAGAGGATGAGTTTGAACACTATAGCCTATATTATCGCAGGCGGTTGTGCATGACGCCGGGCTTAACAGGTCTGTGGCAGGTGAGCGGACGCAGTAACATAGCAGATTTTGATGATGTTGTGAAATATGATTTGGAATATATTAATAATTGGTCGCTTAGTCTGGATATTAAAATACTAATCCGTACCATATGGGTCGTGATGATTGGAAGAGGGTCAAAATAGAAGATGGATAAGACGAATAGGAAAAGAATCAAAAAAGAAGAAGTCTATTTATTATTATTTACGATACTCATCCTGGCCTTTCAGGCGATTAGGATAGGGAATGATTCTATCTCGGGTGACGAGGGATTCTCACTGATGTTACTTAAAATGGATGTTCCAACTATGATAAAGACTACTGCGGCAGATGTACACCCACCCCTTTATTATCTCCTTTATCAATTTTTCGCCTTATTTGGTGGTTATAGTGCTATTGCGGGAAGAGTATTTTCTTATTTGGCGATCGTGTTGGCTGCGGTATTAGCCAATACGTATCTCAAGAAAAGATTTGGCATCTATGCCGCGGCTATTTTTCTTGTATTACTGACTTTTACAGGTAATTGCATGGAGATGATCGTAGAGATCAGGATGTATACATGGAGTATGCTGTTCGTTACCTTGACGGCATTATTTGCATATGAATTAATGCGAACACCCAGATCCGGATTTTATCCATGGGCAGGTTTTTCCATATGTAGCCTTGCGGCTGCCTATTCTCATTATTATGCACTGATTATGGTTGCTTTTATCTATCTGTTTCTCTATGTGGTATTAATCGCTCGGGATAAGAAGAACATCATCCCCTGTTTGCTGAGCGGTTTTGTAGCAGTGGTGGCATATTTCCCGTGGCTGCTTGTTTTGTTAAAACAATTTGACATGGTATCGCAGGATTATTGGATTAGTAATATTGATATCAAAGAATGCATTCGCTATGTCTTTGGTTCGAATCGATTTGGTAAACTGTTGCGCTTGATTTTGGCATTGTCAGCATTTATTTATCTTTTCACACAAGACGGACTGCATATTACCCACCAGAAGGAGAAAACCGATCAGGCATTTCTTAGATTTGACTGGCAGAAAATCAAACATTGGGATGCTGATAGACTATTGGTTTTACTCTGCGGTATCGTAACAGTAGGTACCCTGGCAGTGGGCATCGGCGTTTCTTATCTATTTAGACCGTTATATGTAGTACGATATTTATATTCTGCTATGGGACTTGTCTGCCTTGCTTTTGGCATTGCATTTACAGGATGCAGTACCAAAAGAATCTATGCACAGATATTAATTATAGCTGTGTTGCTGTTTGGCCTTCCTCAATTAGCATCCATGATAAAAGTAGAAAAAGCATATCAAACAGAAGAAACCAAAGAATACTTTGCACAGCATCTACAACCGGGAGACGCTATTATTACCAATGATGCCATGATATCATGGACTTTGTTGGCTTATTATTTTCCCAATCATCAAACCTCACATATGGCGAATTACGATCTGCTCACAGAACAGTATACGACAGCGTGGTACATGAATACCGGAAAAGAAGTAGATAAACGGATAGCCGAATACGAGGCGAAGGGACTAACCGTCACTTATGTAATGGATTCGGGTATCGGGCGCTATCCTTATGCACTCTATAGGATCACCAAATAGGAGAGTATCATGACAAAACATGTTTTTATCATTGGTTCCAAGGGTATCCCGGCTAGCTATGGCGGATTTGAGACCTTTGTAGACAGATTGGTAGAGAAGAGAAAAAACACGCAGATACAATATCATGTAGCTTGTATGGGAGAAGAAAATCGTACTTTTGAATATCTGGGTGCAGAGTGTTTTCAACTCCCGGTACCCAAGATTGGCCCGGCACGAGCGGTCTATTATGATATTATGGCTTTGCGGGCGAGCCTGCGGTCGATACGGGCACATCATTGGGAGGATGCCGTGATTTATGTGCTGGCTTGTAGGATCGGCCCATGGATCGGGTATTATAAGAGAAAGCTGCACAAGTCAGGCGTACGTCTCTTTGTCAATCCGGATGGACATGAATGGCTGCGTGCAAAATGGAGCCCTGCCATCAGAAGATATTGGAAGTTCTCAGAGCGGCTGATGGTAAAACATGCAGATCTACTGATCTGTGATTCCAAGAATATCGAACTGTATATCCAACAGGAGTATGCCGCATACACACCGAAAACCACTTACATTGCCTATGGAGCCGATGTCGAACCGGGATCATCTGTTTCAGACGTGTCAGCTCACACCGGGGAAGAACAGGAACAGGAAGAACAGGAACAGGAAAAACAGGAACAGGAAAAACAGGAACAGGAAGCACTCAAAGAATGGTATCAGATGCATGCCATTACTCCACAGGCATATTATCTGGTAGTTGGCAGATTTGTACCGGAGAATAATTATGAAACGATGCTCAGAGAATTCATAGCCAGTAAGACCACCAAAGACCTTGTGCTCATTACCAATGCAGAACAGAATGCATTTTATGATACCCTAGTAGAAACGACTGATTTTAAGCGGGACAAGAGAATTAAATTTGTTGGTACTGTCTATGATGCAGGCATGCTGAACCATATAAGAAGAGATGCCTTTGCTTATTTACATGGGCATGAGGTGGGCGGGACTAATCCCAGTCTGCTGGAGGCACTTAGCATGACGGATGTGAACTTATTGCTCGATGTGGGATTTAATCGCGAGGTTGCGGAGCAGGGCGCTCTGTACTGGCATAAAGAAATAGGTGATTTAACAAGGACACTGGCAGCTGCGGATGCGATGACGGCATCTGATAGACAGGCACTGGGACAACTGGCCAGACAGCGTATTAGAGAACATTACAGTTGGGATGGGATCGTACAGGCGTATGAGACACTTTTTATGACAGGTGATATCTTATGAAAGTATTGATGATTAATAAGTTCTTCTATATCAAGGGCGGCAGTGAAACCTATTATTTTACGCTAAAGACACTACTGGAACAGCATGGACATCAAGTCATCGACTTCTCTATGAAGGATCCACATAATTACCCATCCCCGTATCAGGCATATTTTGTGGAAGGGGTAGATTATAATGGAAAGAGCAGCATCCCGGAACAGCTAAAGATGGCATCCCGTATTATTTATTCCAAAGAAGCGATGCGTAAGCTTGATGCACTGATCGCGGAGACCAAACCGGATATTGCACATCTGCATATCTTTCAACATCAGATGTCACCCTCTATCCTGGCAGTTTTGAAGAAACATCGGATTCCGATCGTCTACACAGCACATGATCTGAAGATGCTGTGTCCCAATTATAAGATGCTGAATCGTACGGGAGTCTGTGAACGCTGTAAGGGACATCATTATTATCATTGTGTACAGTATCGTTGCATTAAAGACTCCATGATGAAGAGTATGATCTGTATGCTGGAAGGATATCTTCATCTATGGCTGAAGAGTTATGATGCGATAGATGCGATCATTACCCCGAGCAGATTCTACTATGATCAATTCTTATCTGCAGGGATAGAACCCAAACGTCTGCATTATCTGCCTAATGCCATGTTAGATATGCAGAACGAAGAGGTCTGCACGCAGAACGAAGAGGTCTGCCAAGCTAATATTCACACGCTTGGGACTTATTACCTATATCTGGGCAGAATATCCTCGGAAAAAGGTATCTTAACCATGATACAGGGTATGCAGGATACCGGTGCTACTCTCTACATCGCAGGTACGGGACCACAGGAAAACGAGATTAAGACGTATCTTGCGGAGCAGAAGATAACCAATGTAACCTTATTGGGATTTAAACAACAGCCGGAATTACAGAAGATCGTACTACATGCAAAAGCAGTCATTATCCCATCGGAATGGTATGAAAATAGCCCTTATTCGGGGATTGAAGCACTGAGCCTGGGGAGAATCATGATAGGAGCTAAGATCGGAGGCATCCCGGAATTGATACAAGAGGGGGAGAATGGATATCTCTTTCCACCGGGAGATGCAGAGGCGATGCGAGACTGTATCCTAAATCTGGAACATAGAACAGCAGATGAGAGATATCACATGCAGGTGAGCTCAAGACGACTATTTGAAACTAAATTTACACAACAGATTCATTATGATGCCATAGAAACCATCTACAGGAATCTTAGCCGGCAGAAAGAAAGGGATAATTAGGATGAAACCCATACAACCGGGGAAGTGGTTAGCGAAACATAAATATGTCATATTTTGTATGATAGGAGCATTGTTATCGGCAAGTGCTATTTCTATCTTGCTGGAGATGAAGACTTCCAATGTATTGAGTGCCATCTTTACTATTATTTTTTATTGTTTTTATCAATCCCAAAAACCGGCGTGGAATCAACATAAGAAGCTGAACCAAACAGCAGTTATGATTGCTTCTATTTGGTCATTTTTTATGATGCTAAAGGGTCTGGAAACCTTTGAACATTATCCAAGTGCAGGTGCTATTGGAAAATTGACGATTCTCCTATGTATTTTTATCGGATGTGATATTTTATTTTTCTATAGCTTGACCTATCTCTACAAGCATATTTTGCATCATACCTTATCTATCGAAGGCAACCGCCCCGGCGGAAGACACTATCGTGTATTTTTCATGATAGGTGGTATTATCCTGCTGTGCTGGTTACCCTATTACTGCATGAACTATCCGGGAGTCATCATATCAGACTCTTGTGACCAGATAGGACAGGCTCTGTCAGGGATCTACAGTAATCATCATCCGGTGATGCAGACCTGGTTGATCCAAGGCGTACTCTCCATAGGCATGCATATATTTAACGATCTTAGTACAGCGGTGGCATTGTATTGTATTCTGCAGATGATTGTCCTCGCAGCTATCTATGCTTATACAGTGAGTTTGTTATATCGATATGGGATCCCAAGATGGCTTTGTATCGTAAACACAGCATTTTATGCCTTGATGCCATACAATGTGATGTTTAGCTTTAATATGTGGAAGGACAGCTTGTTTTCTGCATTCGTCCTGCTTTTTACAGTACTGTTATGGAAGATTATGATAGATAAACGGGCTAATACACATCAGCCTAATACACATCGGCCTGTCATAGTGGATACGATTCTTTTTTTCATCGCAGGATTAGGGATTTGTCTCTTTCGTAATAATGGATTCTACGCATTTTGCTTAGTCATGCCATTTATCTGTGTGATTTGTTGGAAAACAAAGAAAGAAATAGTGGCAGCCTCAGCCGCTACGTTACTCCTCGTATTGTTTATCAAAGGACCTGTTTTTGATCATTTTCAAGTGGCATCACCGGATATGGTAGAATCATTATCGATCCCGCTGCAGCAGATAGCGAGAGTAGTCAGTGATGACTTAGAGATCACAGAAGAACAAACAGCATTGCTGAATCAGGTCGTAGAGGTAGATGCCATTGCCACAACCTATGATGCGAGGATATCAGACCCGATTAAGAATCTGGTCAGGAGCAGCGGCAATCAAACTTTTTTGGAGGAAAACAAAGGCGCTTATTTGAAATTATGGTTACAGCTTGGGATACGTTATCCATTTCAATATTTACGTGCTTATATGCATCAGACAGAAGGATATTGGTATCCGGATGTGCAATATTGGGTCTATGCGGATGGTGTATGCCAGAATCAGGCAGGTCTTACTGCGGCTCCACTCTTACCGGCTGAGATAGGGGATAGATTACAATGGTTTGCATGGGATAGTTATACAGAGATACCTTTGTACGGATTATTATGGAGTATCGGTACAGCGGTATGGATTACCATGATGCTCGCAGGATTATGTTATATACGGGGGCAAAAGATGGAATTATGTATCTTTCTGCCTATCTTTGCACTATGGGGAACGCTGATGGTAGCTTCTCCGGTAGCGGCAGAATTTCGATACCTTTATGCTATATTTTTATGTATCCCTGTCTATATCAGTGCATCGATCTATCCCTATCAGAAGGAGAGTTCAAAGTGAAGGCATATACAGAGAGAAAAAGAGATTACTAGAAATAAGAAATAAGGGGTTAAATAAAGATGACAGAGATGAAAAAGATTATCAATGTATTTACTGCCAAACAAAAATTACAAGTAGTGATTTTATTTGGCATGACTATCGTGGGTTCTTTCTTGGAATTACTGGGAGTGTCTGCGATTATGCCATTTGTTAATGTGGCGATGAGTCCCAATAGTATTGAGGACAATACACAATTGTCATGGCTCTATCATACACTGGGCATGCAATCTGTCAGCGGATTCTTAGTGATCTTGGCATTTTTCTTAGTCTTTGTCTATGTGGCGAAGAATGCATTTTTAGTGTTGTTATATAACTATCAATATAAGTTTACTTATCGCAGCCAGCAGATCCTGGAAGGAAAACTCTTATCCTGCTATATGCATCAGAACTATATCTTCCATCTATCACAGAATTCGGCAGAATTGCAGCGTAATATCTTACAGGATGTGACAGGATTCTTCCAATCGGTACTGGCGGCATTACAATTACTAACAGAGGCTCTCGTATGTCTGGCACTATTTTTATATTTGTTGGTAACTGATCCAACGATTACACTTGGAGTGGCGATGCTGTTATCCCTTTTTGTTTTGATTTTTATGGGATATTTTCGTAAGAAAATAGGCAGTATTGGAGCAGAAAGCCGCTATGCAAGTGCAAAGAGGGTGCAGTGGGTGCAGCAATCACTCGGAGGCATCAAAGAGATTAAGATATTGGGACGAGAAGAGTATTTTCTGCATAGCTATGATGAAAATGCGATTATCTATGCGGAGAAACAGAGAAAATATCAATTGGCGACGATTGTTCCCAGACCTATTATGGAGACCCTGGGTATTAGTAGTCTACTCATCATCGTAGCTATTAAATTGATGAATGGTGCAGATATTTCTTATATGCTGCCTGTGCTATCGGTATTTGCTATTGCAGCTTTTCGTCTGCTACCTTCGTTTGGAAGAATCACCGGATATATGGGCACGATATCTTTCAACCATGCTGCTGTAAATGAAGTATGTAAAGATATTGTAGAAGCGGAGAGGCTCTTACAAGCATATAAGGAGCGTGAAGAGGGAAGCCAAACGATGCAGCTCAAAGACAGCATCTATATTCGGGACATCAGTTTTTGTTATCCAAACACTGACCAATATGTGCTGCATCATGCAGATGTCACGATTCCGAAGAACCGTTCGGTTGCTTTTATCGGACCATCGGGAGCCGGCAAGACAACACTGGCAGATATCATATTAGGTATTTTAGAACCGCAGGAGGGACAGATCTTAGCGGATGGAGTGGATGTTTACAAGAATCTTGATGCCTGGCATCAAAAATTAGGTTATATTCCACAGAGCATCTACCTGATGGATGATACGATCCGCAATAATATCGCATTTGGTATCGCACCGAATGAGATTAACGAAGAGAGAATCATGAGTGCACTAAAAGAGGCACAACTATTAGAATTGGTTCAGGGATTGGAAGAGGGATTGGATACCTATATTGGAGAACGGGGAGTGCGATTATCAGGCGGGCAGAGACAACGTATCGGTATCGCAAGAGCACTCTATACTAATCCGGAAGTACTCATCCTAGATGAAGCCACCTCAGCACTAGATAATGAAACAGAGAAAGCGATTATGGAGGCGATAGATATGTTACAGGGAAATAAGACATTATTGATTATTGCTCATAGGCTTAGTACGATTCAAAATTGTGATTACATCTATGAAATTAGAGATGGTAAGGCAACTTTAAAAGAAAGAAAGGATAGTTAGCATGATTTCGATGATTATCGTAGATTATAAGACGATTCCAAAAACGCTGCAATATATGCGAGAGTGTTATAAATCTATTATAGATATGAAACAGATACACATTATTGTTATAGACAATGCTGAAGATCCTGACGTAGGATTACGATTGATTCAGACAGATTGTGCAGGTCAAATCCGGTCTATTCAGGTAGAATCTATTCCTATGAAAATCTATCAATGCATGCTTGAGAATATTACGTTTCTATATATTTGTGCAAAAGAAAATCTGGGTTATGCAAAAGGTAATAATTTAGGTGCTTTCATAGCGAAAAACTATTATGGGGATTCCTATTATTTGTTTAGCAATAATGATTTGTCCTTTCCAAAATCATTTTCCATAGAACAATTGTTGAAACCGATGAAAAAAAATGAATCAATAGGAGCAGTTGGACCAAGGATTATTGATGGCAATGGAAACGTGCAATCGCCAAGAAAGAAGATAGGTGCATGGAAACAACTGTTCCTGACGTATTATGATTTGCTTTTGCCAAAGACAATAAAGTTCACCGATAAAATAACAGATGTAGATAATCATAATTGCAGTCAGCCGTGTTATTGGGTTACAGGCTCATTTATTATGGTAGATGCGACTAAGTTTCATGAGATACAAGGATTTGATGAGCATACATTTCTATATTGTGAAGAAATAATCTTGGCAGAAAGATTGCAAAAAAAGGAATATTATATGTATTATGAGAACGATGTCTCTATCTTGCATCAACATGGACAGACAGTTCAATCCACTTTTAGTGCTATCCAGGGCATTCATATTTCTTTTCAGTCCATGCTATATTTTTATAGAACATATAGAAAGCTAAATAGGATGATAGTTATTTTAGCACAGATTAATTACCTATTATTTGCACTGCTATTTATGCTTAAAAAGCAAGTTGGGCAGTGGCTCTCTAAGTAAAGGAAAACGGAATGAACAGATCATGGCAATTTGATTATTTAAAAGCAATTTGTATTTGCTGCATTATTATTACGCATATTACCTATCCAACAGCTTCACCAAGAAATTTTCTGTTTCCATATTTTGTTGATATGGCAGTTCCTGTTTTCCTTATAATCAGTGGATATTTAAACACGCAGTCTTGTGAAAAACGAAATAAAACGATGCCTGCTGCATGGTTTTACCCAAGGCCGTTTTTGAAGAAAGTTATAAATATTTATCTTCCTTTTGTTATCATATGGGGGATAGAAATCATATTGATTATTGTAATACAGCAGGAACCTATGTACTTCAAAGATTGTATTTATGGATTATTGACAGGTGGAAGAGGACCGGGGAGCTATTATATACCCATTTTATTACAATTTATCATTATTTTTCCATTATTTTATCTATTATTGAACAAAAATCTCATATGGGGCAGCTTATTTATCCTATTCTTACAGGTGACTTTAGAAATAGGGACACAATGGATGCAAATCCCGGTAAGCTTCTATAGACTACTTATATTTCGTTATTTTATCTTTATTTGGGTTGGAATGATGTTATATCGATATGAAGAAAAATTAAATAGTAAAATGCTCTTATTTTTTGGAATATTTGGCGCGGCTTATATTTGGGTGGTTGTTTATTCCGGCTATGAACCTAAGATTTTCAGGTATTGGACCGGGACATCCATGCCAACAGCTTTGTGGGCCACTTCTTTGGTGCTGATATTGAAGAGAGGTCTCAAAAGATTACCGCATCCATTCAACCAAATCATTTGTACGATAGGTCAATCTACTTATTACATCTTTTTGATCCAAATGCTATATTATGCGTTTGGGTTTGACAATAAGATAAACAGTATCCCCATGCGCATAATAATTAATATAGTTGTATGCTGTGGAGGCGGTATTTTGTTTCGATTTATGGAGCAAAAGCTTCGCTCTTTATTTGCTCTAACATTTTATCAACATAAGAAGACCAAGTGAAGTCCTTGACAGATTCATGCGCGGCCATGCACATGCAAGTATATTGCTCAGTGGACAATTGGAACAGTGTATTGAGATAGGAAGAGATAGCGTTTGATGTATTTTCGTTACAATAATAGCCAAATGGGATGAGAGTGCCAAAGGTATCTGTAAAACTCGCATAGGGAGTAGTAATAATCGGTGTATAGTGATATAGAGCTTCAAGACAAGAAGAAAATCCGGCCCATTTTGGAGTTGTATTCACATACACGGTGGCATTCTTTAAGAGCGATTCATAGAGGTCCCCTTCTGCCCCGATATTTTTCTTCAAATAGCCATGACATCTCACAAAATCAGGTAAAAAAGTGAAATCTGATATATCCATACCTATGATATCAAGGCTTATGGTAGCATCAATCGTATGCAATTGTGATATTGCGTGAATTAGAGCAACAGCTCCTTCTTTATATTTTTTCAAACCGATAAATAAAATCTTTTTGTTTTTTTGTTTGATACGGCAGATAGGGACATCGCAGGATTTGGATGTTTCACTGTCTGAATTGATAACGTTACCTAAATAAAAGATATGTGGATTAGAGTAATACTGTTTCATATACTCTGCAACATTAGGAAAAAGTACAAAAACATAAGAAGCATGTTCAATTACATTGTCTTGTCTTTGAATAGCACATCTTTCCGGGTAGTCGGGTTCTTTATTTAAAAAGTGGTGAATGTAATATTCATAGGTCCAATCACAGAAGAGAATACAGGGTTTTGAAGTATATCTTGTGGGTGAAAAGCTAAAACTTGTAGAGACATAATAATCAGAATCAGGATGTTGTTTTACCGCCTTTCGCATACGTAGATTAGTTTCCCAAGCGTATAGTCGTGAACGTTCATAGGAATAGGAAGTTTTTTTTAGGATGGTATGTCTTAAAATGCGACATAATAGCTTATCATAAAGGTATTTAAAAAATGGATTACCTTCAACATTTATGCGATGAATGAAATAGCCCTTTTCTATTAGTGTTTTTGTAAAAAAATAGGGAATATTAGACCAAATGCCGGAATCAGACGAATCTCCCTCAGTAAATATGGTAATTACCTTACTCATGTTGCCAACTCCCATCTATTTATATGATTTGTTTATTATAGCAAAATAGAATGTTTTTGAATAGAGGTTTACTATAATTCCATGAAGTGATAATATAAATGATATATGTGGAAAGGAAAGCCATATGATAGTCTATACGGAATATGAATTTGTTAATCTAGTCAATCATCAGAATGATATTAATTTTTTGGCGGCGGCTATCACACCATGGCATGCCTTGGGTATCGATGCTGCCATATATCGATTGCAACAACAAGGCATTAAGTTAAAAGGATATATTATGTTAATGGCTCATTCTACTACGGGATCTGCCATTAATGCGTCTAATTTTCATATGCCGGATTATGAAGACATAATTATGGTTACCATAGACGGATCTCATAGAAATAGAACCTTTAGCGATAAAATTAAGAATAAATGTTCTAAATACTGGTATTATATTAAACATGATCCATATGATGTGACTAAGCCGTTGTTTTATTGGGCAACACCATTGAAACCATCGTATGAACTGATACCAAAGATTGCTTTTTATAAACCCGATTATAATATACAGTTCATCATAACTGACGAAGGGCTCGGAAGTTACTTGAATACACCCTATACATGGTGGAAATTTTCTTTTCTGGAAGGTGGAGTGAGGGCCGGACTGAAAGCAACATGGAGTATTTTGATCAGGGATAACTACTATATACATAGACTGAAGAAGAGAAAACAGATCCAATATTATCAATTATTGAAGGGGAAAAAAGGGCATTGGGTACAAAATCAAGAAGCAATTGCCGATTATAGACATATCCTTGCAATAGACAAGCAAAAATATGATTTTACCTATTATGAAAAAGCAATTATTATTAATACAGATATGCTTTTTGAAAGTGGTGTGATTAAACAAGGTAGAGATGCTCTGATATATCAGAAAATAGCTCATGCAATGTCGGATAAAGAGATTCCTATCATTTTAAAACCACATCCAAGAGAAAAAGATATTGCCAGGTATGCCAATATTAACTGTATGATAGAAAAAAATAGCAGTGTTGCACAGGAAAATATTTTTGCTACCTTGTCGAACAACCCTTATTGTGTTATTGGCATTGCAAGTACAACATTGGTAACTGCTAAAATATTATTTGGAATAGAAGCGATTTCTATCAATCATCTGATTCCTTCCAAAGATTTAAACGATAAAAATGTATTTACTAATTTTAATAAGACATTTTCAGACCTACTTTATATGCCAAAATCAGAACAAGAATTATTGGAAGATATTGATCACTGCATCAACAGATAGAAAAGAAAAAAATGAAATGGAGCCAATAGGATGAATAAAATATTAGTAACAGGTGCCGATGGATTCATTGGCAGTCACGTAATAGAAGAACTTGTGAAGCGAGGATACCGTGTGCGGGCATTTGTTCTCTATAATTCTTTTAATACCTGGGGATGGTTAGACAGTTTGCCATCGGAGGTACTGGATTGTATTGAAATATTTCAAGGGGACATCCGAGATCCATTTGGCGTTAAGGAAGCGTTAAAAGGGGTTGACGCCGTGTTTCATCTGGCTGCATTGATTGCTATTCCGTTTAGCTATCATTCCCCGGATACTTATGTGGATACCAATATCAAGGGCACTCTAAATGTTTTACAAGCAGCGAGAGAGTTAGGTACCGACAGAGTACTGGTTACTTCCACATCAGAAGTCTATGGAACTGCACAGTATGTACCCATCGATGAATTACATCCTTATCAGGGACAATCTCCCTATTCAGCGACTAAAATAGGAGCAGACAGACTGGCGGAATCTTTTTATCGTTCTTTTGATTTACCGGTTTCAATCGTCCGTCCATTTAATACCTATGGCCCAAGGCAGTCAGCGAGAGCGGTGATCCCTACGATCATCACACAGCTACTAGCGGGGCGAGAGGAGATAAAACTAGGTTCCTTAACACCAACGAGAGATTTTAATTATGTGAAAGATACAGCGAATGGTTTTTTGGAGATCTATCAGTCTAATCTAACGATAGGACAGGAAATTAATATTGCAACACAGCAAGAAATATCTATTGGTCAATTGGCAGAGGAGTTGATTTGTCAGATTAATCCCAAAGCAAAGATACTTTGTGAGGAAGAAAGACTTCGCCCTGAGAAGAGCGAAGTGAATCGTTTGCTCGGAAGCAACAAAAAAATAATTGAATTGACGGATTGGAGACCACGGTATACTTTCCAACAAGGAATTGCTGAAACGATTGAGTTTCTGCGACATAATATGGATAAATATAAAGTGGATTTATATAATTTATAGGGAATGCTGTAATATTATCAAGTAGGAGGCAAAGAATGCTACTAGAAGACTATGTTGTCACGGAAAACACAGCTATTATAGATGTGATGAAGAAGATAGATAAGAATGCCAGTGGAAATATATTTATCTGTAAAGAGGGCATCTTATTAGCATCTGTTACGGATGGAGATATACGTAGAAGTATTCTTCAGGATATTGATAAGCATGATCCTATCAGTAAGATAGCTAACTACAAGCCTTTGTCTTTAAACATACGGGAAAGCAGGCGTGCCAATGAGGTTATGCGTGCTAATGTCATCACAGCATTGCCTATTGTAGATCATACGAACCGAATGGTTAATATTAAGTTTTTATTGAAAAATCCTGTGATAGAGATGAATCAGATTGATATTCCCGTGGTGATTATGGCAGGTGGTAAAGGTACACGCCTGCGACCATATACAGATATCCTACCGAAACCATTGATACCTATTGGGGATAAAACGATTACAGAACATATCATGGAACATTTTGAACACAGTGGCTGCCACAGATTCCATATGATAGTAAATTATAAGAAAAATTTTATTAAGTCTTACTTTGCTGATAGTGAAGTACCAAGGACTATAGATTTTCTGGAGGAAGAAGCCTACCTAGGAACAGGAGGCGGATTATTCCTTTTGCAGGGAATAGTGAATGAAACATTCTTTTTGACTAACTGCGATGTACTGATAGAGGCAGAGTACCCCAAGATATTACAGCATCATCAAGAACAACATAACTTAATCACCATCGTATGTGCTAAAAAGCAAGTGGTGGTTCCTTATGGAACGGTGGACATAGACACAGAAGGGTATGCTAAAAACTTTACTGAGAAACCCAGCTTTACTTGCTATACCAGTACCGGTATGTATGTCATAGAACCTCAATTTCTCGCTAAAATCAAGCCTAATACAGCACTGCCTATTACGGATATGATTCAGGATTGCTTGAAAGCAGGAGAAAAAGTAGGTACTTACTTAGTTGATGAAGAGGATTGGATGGATATGGGACAACTGGAAGAACTTGAAAAGATGAAAGAAAAAATGAAATTATCATAGAAAGTGCACTTATGGAAAAAATGGTGTTGTTAGGCAGTGGTGGTCATGCCAAGAGCGTGATTGATACAATTGAACAGAATGGATGCTATGAAATCGTTGGGTTTTTAGATACGAAAGAAAAGCAGAATTATCATTATCGAGGTTATGCTGTGATTGGAACAGATGATGATCTGTTAAGGCTATATCAAGAGGGAGTTCATCATGCGTTTATTACTATTGGCTATATGGGACAAGCGTCTATTAGACAAACGCTTTATCAACGATTAAAAGATGCCAAGTATAATATTCCAACCATCATAGATGCCTCAGCACAGATAGCTACAGATGCATCCATTGGAGAAGGAACATTTATTGGAAAACAAGTGATCGTAAATGCAGATACGGTGATTGAGCATATGTGTATTATTAATAGCGGAGCTATTGTGGAGCATGACTGCAGAGTCGCAGAACAAGTGCATATAGCAGTTGGCGCGGTGGTTTGCGGAGGTGTTATGATAGGGAAAGCTGCTTTTATTGGTGCCAATGCGACGATTTTACAAGGAAAACAGATTGGACAAAGAGCCATGGTTGGAGCAGGGAGTATTATAACGAAAGATGTGGAGGCAGATAGTATGATATATAATGATATAAAACCTTGCATTTTTAAAATCGGAGATAGGCTAAGGTAGCGTAATGAGAAAAGTATGTATTATAGCAGAAGCAGGTGTGAATCATAACGGAAATATTTCAACTGCAAAGAAAATGGTAGATGTGGCAAAAGAATGTAAGGTTGATATCATTAAATTTCAAACCTTTCAACCGGAATTATTGGTATCAAGACAGGCACAACAAGCAGAATATCAAATAAAGAATACCTGTAAAATAGAATCACAATTGGAGATGTTAAGAAGGCTTACTTTGACAGAGAAGGAATATATAGAAATAGCAGATTATTGCAAGAGACAAAAGATATCCTTTTTATCGACCCCATTTGATCGGGAAAGTATAAAATTTTTAAAAAAATTCAAAATGCCATTTTGGAAGATTCCATCAGGAGAGATTACAAATTATCCTTATTTGGTTGAATTAGCTATGACACATCAACCCATTGTGATGTCAACAGGAATGAGTAATGTGGAAGAAATAGAAGAAGCCATCCGGGTATTGCAAGAGCATGGCAGCGGAGCTATTCGTTTACTGCATTGTAATACAGAATATCCGACGCCTTTTTCCGATGTGAATCTACGGGCAATGCAAACATTGAGAGAAAAATTCTGCGTAGAGGTGGGTTATTCAGACCACACGCAAGGAATTGAAGTGCCTATTGCAGCAGTGGCATTAGGCGCTACTATAATAGAAAAACACTTTACCTTAGATAGAATGATGGAAGGACCGGATCACAAGGCGAGTTTAGAACCGGCAGAGCTGGCAGAGATGGTTCAAGAGATTCGAAATATTGAATTAGCAATGGGAGATGGTAGAAAACAGCCATCCGAGTCAGAACAGAAGAATATGCTGATTGCCAGAAAGAGCATTGTGGCAAGCAAAGCGATTAGAGAAGGTGATATATTCACAGAAGATAATATCACAACTAAGCGACCGGGTAGTGGGATTAATCCGATGCAATGGGCAGAAGTATTAGGACAGACGGCAAACAGAGATTATGAAGAAGACGAATTGATTACACGATAAGAGGGAGATTGATGAAGAGAATATGCATATTAACTGCTACCAGAGCAGAGTATGGGTTGTTGAAGAATGTGATTCAAAAACTGACTGCTTTATCAGAGTTTCAGGTGGATGTGGTAGCTACAGGGATGCATCTATCACCGGAATTTGGATTAACTTATCGCGAAATCGAGCAGGATGGAGTCCGGATAGATAAAAAGATAGAGATCTTACTTAGTGCAGACACCCCTTCTTCTATATCAAAATCGATGGGGTTAGCCTTGATAGAGTTTAGTGAGTATTTTGCAGAAAGAGAACCGGATTTACTAATCGTGCTAGGGGATCGATATGAAACATTGGCGGTATGTATTGCAGCCATGAATCAAAGAATCCCAATAGCACATTTATATGGCGGCGAAACAACAGAAGGCGCAGTCGATGAAGCTATTCGCCATGCAATTACTAAATTAAGTTATCTACACTTCACAGCCACAGAAGAATATAGAAAAAGAGTGATTCAATTAGGAGAACATCCGGATAGAGTATTTTGCGTAGGAGCAATGGGGATTGAAAACATTCAAGTGGAATCTCTCATGAGTCGATCTGAATTGGAAACAGACCTTCACTTTTCTCTGGGGGAGAAGTATGCAGTGGTAACGTTTCATCCGGTTACATTAGAGAATGGAACGGAAGAGCAGCAAGTAGAAGAATTATGTGCAGCTATGGAATATTGTGACGATATGTGCTATATTATAACGAAAGCAAATGCAGATACCGGTGGTAGACGAATCAATGAGATAGTAGACCGTTTTGCTATGAAATATCCCAAGTGTGTGTTAGCAGTGGAATCGTTAGGTATGCGACGATATCTAAGTGCACTCAAATATGCTACGATGGTTATCGGTAATTCTTCCAGTGGACTGGTAGAAGCACCTTCTTTCCATATTCCAACGATTAATATCGGAGATAGACAAAAAGGAAGATTAAAGGCTGATAGCGTAATAGATTGTGAACCGAATAGCAAGAGTATAATAGGAGCAATGAATAAAGCAGTAACGCCTGAGATGCAAACCATTGTTCATCAAGTTATGAATCCTTACGGAGACGGACAGACATCGGATAAGATTATCGCAATATTAAAGGATAGGATAAAAGATAATAAAATTCAATTAAAGAAGCAATTCTACGATATTGAAGGATAGAGGATAGATATGAATATAGTAGTGATTGGACTTGGCTCTATGGGTAGACGACGAATCCGTCTTTTACAAAACATAGCGATGCATGATAGAATCATAGGCGTTGATACTAATGAGATAAGGGTTAGCACGATCTCAGAGCAATATAAGATAACATGTTACAAAAGCTTAGCAGAGGCCGATGAGACTATAGATATCCAGGTCGCTTTTGTGTGTACATCGCCAATATCCCACCATACTATTATCACAGAATGCTTAACCAGAGGTTGGCATGTATTCACAGAGATTAATTTGATTGCAGATGATTATGAACAAAATATAAGATTAGCTCGAGAAAAACAACTTGTATTATTCTTATCTTCTACACCAATCTATAGAGCAGAAATGAAGACGATAACCAGGCAGCTTCAAGACAGAAAATTGCCGGTCAATTATATTTATCATGTGGGTCAATACTTACCTGATTGGCATCCATGGGAAGATTTTACGCAATTTTTTGTGGGAGATAAACGAACGAATGGCTGCAGAGAAATCTTTGCAATAGAACTTCCATGGATAATTAAGGCATTTGGTGAAGTTATGGATATTCATGTGATTCATAATAGGATCACGAAGCTTCCGATTGACTATGATGATAATTATTTAGTTCAATTACTTCATGCAGATGGAACCAGCGGTGTTTTGTGTGTAGATGTAGCCTGTAGACAAGCGGTAAGGCATCTTGAGATATATAACGAGCAGATATTCTTGGAATGGCAGGGAACACCGGAAACACTGCGAAGTAAGAATCTTGTGACAGGAGAGATGGAACAGGTCACTATGATAACGGATTATGTGAGAGAAGCCAACTATAGTGAATTTGTGAATGAGTATGCTTATGCATGTGAGATACAGGAATTTTTTGAGGTATTGCAAACGGGAAAAGCAATGCAATATAGCATGGAAGAAGATGTTAAAACGTTAACACTAATTGATCAAATTGAACGTTAAATCTATAAAAAAGTGATATTTCAGTAGTAGGAGATACAGATGAAATTGTGCATGATTGGTTTGGGTTCCATTGGACAAAGACACATTCGAAATGTAAGTAGATTATTGCAAAAACGTGGACAAACATATACTATTGATGCTCTGCGTGTTGGTAAAGCAGCATTACCACAGGATGTTTCTCGTGTAATTCATAAGGAATACTATAGTTATACAGAATTACCTTCTGATTATGATATAATATTTGTGACTAACCCCACCGCAAAACACTATGAGACGATACAAGCCATTGCACTTAAAACACACGCAATATTTATTGAAAAACCATTATTTGAAAATAGCCGATATATCCTTTCTGAGATGAATCTAAACCCATATGGGATATACTACGTTGCATGCCCCTTGCGTTATACCAAAGAAATGCAATATGTGAAAGATGAAATAGTAGCAAAGGAAGCTATTTATGCGGTAAGGGCACTCTCAACATCTTATCTTCCTGAGTGGCGAAAAAATATCGATTACAGAACCACCTACAGTGCACATAGAGAACTAGGCGGTGGCGTTACATTGGATTTGATTCATGAGTGGGATTATCTAACTTATCTATTTGGTTTTCCAATCAATATCCATACGATACACGGGACCTACTCCGATTTGGAGATAGATAGTGATGATATCGCAGTATATATTGCCGAATATAAGGATAAAACAGTAGAAGTACATTTAGATTATATCGGTCGAACACAGGAACGAACATTGGAATTATATTGTAAAGATTATAGAATAGATATTGATTTATTAAACCACAAGATAAATTACAAAGGGATAGTGGAGAAAGAAATTGATTTTGAAGCAGAAGACTGCTACGAGACTGAAATGAATTATTTTTTAGATATTGTTGCCGGGAAACAAGACAATATTAATACGATTGAGCATGCGGAACAAGTGTTGCAATTAATACTGGGAAAGAGAGAGCGATTATGAATCTATTAGTTACCATCTGTGCGAGGGCGGGATCCAAAGGAGTTAAGAACAAAAACATACGTGAATTTTGTGGTAAACCGTTGCTATATCACACATTAGCCAGCTATCGAGAATTTTTAGAACAGTATGGGGAACAGTATCAACAGATTCAGCTTGCACTGAATACAGACAGTGAACTTTTACTAGAACAGATGAGTCATTCAGGCTTGCAGTATATCTATATACCCAGAGAAGAAGAATTAGCGGGAGATGCGATAGCTAAGATTTGTGTGATTCGAGATACTTTACAAAAAGTAGAACAACAAACCAATACACGGTATGAAGCAATTATAGATTTAGATCTAACAGCTCCATTACGAACAGCATATGATATTGAGGGAACGGTAGATGCACTCGTCAAGAATCCGGAAGCCGATATCTCCTTTAGTGTGACGGAGTCACGACGTTCTCCTTATTTTAATATGGTTTGTAAACAGGAGAATGGATACTATAATACTGTTATTCCGAGTCAATACGTATCTAGGCAGCAAGTACCGGTATGTTATGACATGAATGCATCTATCTATGCGTATGATCGCAACTATTTATTGTCAGAAAAGAATGAGGAACGCAAAGCTGTAATCTGGAAGATGAGAGATACGGCAGTATTGGATATAGACAGTGAAGAAGATTATGAGTTAATGACATTATTGTACAAGTATTTTACTTCAATATCTTGAGGAAAGAGGGTTCCTAATGTGTAAGACAGAACAAAACAACAAATATAGTATCTTGCAAATGTTATTGCCATACATAGCAATATTTGTTTTATTTGGTGTTGTAGTTAATATCTTCAATCATTTAGCATGGATAGAAACATTTCTTTTTATATTGTTTCAAATATTTGTTATTTTATTTCCGGGAGTGGTAATTGTACTTGCATTCCGGATGCCTGTTAGAACTGATATAGAATTGGTGATACTTGGATATGCAGCAGGCTATTGCAGTAATATATTATTATACTATATTTTGGTACCTTTTGGATTTAAACAAATATTACCCATAGCCAGTATTATAATTGCAATATTTAGCACATGGTATCTGATGGTAGGGCATCGTGATATTTCATCTCTCAGCCAAGATCGCAGAGGTAGGAATATTTGTATGATATTCATTGGATTATTATTTATATTAGAATTATTTACATATTGCGGTGCTAATTTAATGGTTCCACTTGCCAATGAAAACGTATATTACAATGATCTCCTATATTGGATCGGAAACACGATATCATTGATGAAATCATATCCACCGACAGATTTTCGCGATTATTTAGCCACGTATAATTACCATTATTTTTCCAGTATGCAGCTTGCGGTAATTAGCATGGTAACGTCTATTAAACCGATGACACTTAGCCTGTGCTATGCATTCATTCAACCTATTATGCTGTTGGTTTTAGGGAGCTATTGTATGCTTCGCAGATGCAGTAAACAATACTGGCTGGTTATATTAGGTATGCTTGGCGTACTTTTGACAACCGGATGGGAAGAAAAGTCGCTAGTGACTTATACTGCACATCTTTATCTGGGACAGTTTGGTATGGATGTTGGCGTGGGATTCTTATTTGTTTTCTTATTGTTTATGATTATCATCTATGAAGATAAAACTTTTCATATAAATATTGCGATTCTTATGACCATTGTGTTTGCCGTTATGGTAGGTGTGAAAGCACCTATGGCTGTTATTGCACTTGCAGGTATGGGGATGCTATGTATCTTGCTATTATGTCAAAAAGATTGGAAAAGGGCATTCTACTATGGAATACCGATTTTAGCTATGTTTTTGATTGTATATTTTTTTGTATGTAATGTACAGGGATATTCACGAACTTCGCTTACACAATTAGTAACTAGTGCAATTAAATCTGGAGGAAATTTCAACGTCGAGCAGACATCTGGTCATGAACATTCTATTATAATTAAATTCTTACGCGATATCTTATTGACTGGTTATTATGCATTGATAAGTAATCCGTTTTGCTATGTCATGTTATTACTTACTTTAATTTTAAAAAGGTTCAAACGATGGGACGCAATTGATGTTTCCTGCTTGGTTATGTGTGCAGTGGGAATTGTCATTTCTCTAAAATTTGGACTATATGGATACTCACAAATGTATTTTATGATGGCATCTTATCCAAGTGCTGCTCTTTTCATAGTGAAGAATCTTTCACCGGTAATAGAAGAACATACAAAATGGAAGACGATAACTATTGCCATAAGTATGGGATTTTTATTTCTAATAGGAAATTACAATATGCAGCAAGGATATGATGAAGTTGGACTAAGTAATTATTTGAGAAAAGGAATACTTAATTATAGTAATTCAGATCATATTAAGGTGGAAGCAGACAAGGCTTATTGTAATCGTTCTATGTATGAAGCATATCAATATATAATGGAAAATACAGAAACAGATAATGTTATAGCAACGAACAATCAATCGATGATCACAGGGGCGATGACCGAGAGATATGTTGTAAACCAAGGAATTCAAGAGATGTTTGATACAGAGAATTATGATATGCTGGCATCACTTAAGTCATCAGGGATTGATTACTTTCTTCAAAATAAGGAAGCTAAGGGATTACAATTCTCTGAGGTAGTACTTGACACCGCATTTGCTGACATTGTATTTGAGAATGAATCTACTAGAATATACAAATTGAAATAATGAGAATTTAAGAAATTGTGAAACAATGGTAAGCCTTAGAAAATAAGAAAACCAGCATAGAGAAGGGGAAAGAAAAAAATGATAAAAGGTATTAAGGTATTTGATTGTACCCTCAGAGAAGTCGGATACCAGACGGGGTGGTATTTTGATAAAGAATTTGCACAAAATATTTATAAGTTTGCATTGGGAAAGGGAATTGATTATATTGAACTTGGATTTTTCCATAATGAATCATTGGATCCCAATCGTGGTGATTTTAGATATTGTAGTATGCATAATAAAGAGATAACAGAACTATTTCAACGCATTAAGAATAGAACTAAAATTTCCGCAATGAGAGATGTGCAAAGACCGTTAGCAGATGTGTTGCCATGTAAAGAAAGTATCGTGGATACTATTAGGATACTAACCAGATCTGGAGAAACTGATTTTGAAGTGTTGGATAGACACATTGATGAACTTGCCGAATTAGGCTATGAATTATTTGTTAATTTTACAAGTGCGGGATATAATTCAATGGAACAAAATGCTAATTTTGCAGAGCATCTCCGTGCAATGGGAGTTGATAACGTGGAATTTGCAGATACCGAGAGCGTTATGACAGTGGAATATGTGAAGAATACGATCAAAATATGTCATGACAATAAATTGAAATGTGGAGTACATCTTCATGATAAAAATGGAACAGCAGAAATATTAGCCGAGACAGCCATTGCGAGTGGTGCCGATTATATGGATGCAACGCATCTTGGCTTGGGTGGAAAATGGAGAGACGGTAATCTGACTATGGAATATCTGCTAAGAAGATTAGAGGTACAGGCAGGATTTGAAGCTACTATGATTAAGAATGAATTAATTGAACAATTAATTAAATATCATGAATTTACAGCCGCTGTGTAGGAGAATAACAATGATAAAATTATCGGATTATGTAATTAAATATCTTGAAACACTGAATATTGGTCATATGTTTATGATACCTGGTGGCGGAGCAATGCATCTGAACGATTCGCTTGGCAAGAGTAATAGTATAAAATATGTAGTATGCCTTCATGAACAAGCCTGTGCTATTGCGGCAGAGGCTTATGCACGTGTGAATAATAAACTTGGTTTATTAATGGTTACGACTGGTCCGGGTGGTACCAATGCCATTACCGGCGTAGCAGCAGCTTATGTGGAATCTACGCCTATGCTTATTCTATCAGGACAAGTTAAAATAATGGATCAAATACGTAACCAGAGAATTCGGCAACAAGGAATGCAAGAATTGGATATTGTATCTATTGTGACACCTATCTCTAAATATGCAGAAATGGTAACGAATCCAACACGTATTCGATATCATTTGGAGAAAGCCATTTATTTGGCTACCCATGACAGAAAAGGGCCGGTTTGGCTAGACATTCCGTTAGATATACAGGCGACTATGATTGACGAGAAACAATTAGAAGGCTATGTTCCTAAATTAAATATAAGAAAAAGAGAATCAGAATATGAAAAATTAGAGCAACAGGTGTTAAAGATTATTGAATTATTCAATGAATCGGATCGACCTGTTCTTTTAGCAGGCAATGGAATTAGATTAGCAGACGGGATAGAGCAATTTAATCAATTAATTGAACTGCTTCAAATTCCTATTTTAACTACATGGAATGGTATCGATTTGATAGAAGAAGAACATCCCTTATCTTATGGACGACCGGGTGGTATGGGACAAAGATATGCCAATTTGATTCAACAAAATTCAGACTGGCTTTTGTCAATTGGAGCCAGACTTAATTTATTACAAACAGGATACAATTTCGAGGGATTTGCCAGAGAAGCTACAAAGATTATGGTAGATATAGATGAGCCGGAATTACATAAGATTAATGTAAGACCGGATATTGCTGTGTGTGCTGATGCAAAACTTTTCATACAATTAATCCTAAAACACAGGGATAGAATAGCACGAAGAGAGCGGAAACAGTGGATTTCATATGCAGACGATATGAAATCTAAATACCCAGTTGTGCTAGATAAATATTGGAAACAGGAGAAATTGGTAAATACATATGCGTTGTTAGATACTATTACGGAAGAAATGGAACCCAATGATATTTATGTATCAGGTAGTAGTGGTACTTGTGTCGATGTGTCTATGCAGACTTTTCGTGTTAAAAAAGGACAGCGGGTATTTTCTACAAAAGGGTTGGCTTCCATGGGGTTTGGTTTACCAGCAACGATAGGGGCATGCTTAGCAGGAAACCGGAGAAGAACGATCTGTGTATGTGGTGATGGTGGATTCCAAATGAATATACAGGAGCTAGAGACTATTCATAGATTACAATTGCCTATTAAAATATTTGTTTTAAATAATAATGGCTATGCTCAGATTCATGCAACACAAACTAACGTATTTTTTGGTCATTTTGTAGCTTGTGATGATACATCTGGCTTATCAATACCCTGTATTTCGGACATAGCCAAAGCATATAAACTTGCAACGATGCAGATTTGTTCTAATGCTGAATTACAACAAAAGGTTCAACAAACCTTGGATTATGATGGACCGATTATCTGCGAAGTGTTTGTACCTATTACATTGAGTGCTTTCCCAAAACAGGTTTCATATAAAAGAAAAGATGGACAAATGGAATCGTTGCCTCTCGAATATATGGCACCGCCATTAAATGATGATGAATTGCAGAAAAATATGTTGATTACTATGTTTCAAAAGGGAGACGTTTGAAACTAAGGTAAACTTTCAAACGTCAATACTCAAGCAACAAGTGATTGACATAGATCCAATTAGCAGATAAACTAAAGGAAGTATAGTAGAGAGATGATCCTGTGGTATGTAATGTCTGTGCACCATTAGAATATATGAATCCTATGATTTCAGACCAAGAATTAAAAGATAATATGATCATACCGCTATATGAAAAGAGATGAAGCATGGATTATAAAATAAAAAAGGCTGTGGTAACAGGGGCAAGTGGTCCTGTTGGAATGGCACTATTAAAAAAACTATTAGCAGAAGGGATTGAAACGGTTATATTTCAACGCGAGATATCTGCTAAAAGAATATATTTACCGCAAAATAATCCACTACTAAAAATTGTTTATGGAAATTTAGATGATTTATCAACTTATGTTCCTGAACAGAAAGATTATGACGTGTTTTTCCATTTAGGGTGGAATAGTACAGAAGTAAGATTTAGAGATGATATGTTTCTACAAAATCAAAATGTAAAGTATTCACTGAATGCAGTGGAACTTGCCGCAAAAATGGGATGTCATACTTTTATTGGTGCAGGAAGTCAAGCAGAGTATGGCAGACATAACGAAATCTTAAAACCGAGTACACCGTGTGTTCCCGAGAATGGATATGGAATTGCAAAGCTATGCGCAGGCCAGATGACAAGGATTATGTCTGCTGAAAAAGGAATGCGTCATATATGGACAAGGATTCTGAGCATATATGGTCCTTATGATAATTTAAAGGCTATTTTAATTGCGAGCATTATGAATGCGTTAGATGGAAAAGTTATGAATTATACGAGAGGCGAACAATTGTGGGATTTTCTATATGTAGATGATTTGGCAGAGGCACTTTTTCTATTGGCTATTCATGGCAAAGATGGAAAAACATATCCGATTGGTTCAGGAGAGGCAAGGCAGCTAAAGGAATATGTAACAATGATATATGATAAAATTGATGCTAATTTACAAGTTGAGTTCGGAGAAATACCTTATGGGGAAAAAATAATTATGCATCTTCAGGCGGATATCACTGATATAACGAAAGATACAGGGTGGATACCCAAGACGACCTTTGCCGATGGAATCAATAAAACCATAGAATTTTATCAAAATTGGAAAATAGAATGGGAAGAACAATATCGAGAGTTATACCATAGGGAATTAGAATATGATGGAAAATTATGAGGTTGGATATGCATGAAATAATGGTTTCAATCGTTTGCCTAACGTACAATCAGGGTTTTTTTATTAAGGATGCAATAGAGAGTTTTTTAAAACAAAAAACAAAGTTTCCAATAGAAATAATTGTACATGATGATGCATCGACGGATGGCACAACAGAAATAATTAAGGAATATGTCAAGAAGTATCCAGAGATAATTGTTCCAATTTTTCAAAAAGATAATCAGTATAATATATGCCGTATATTTCCCAAATATGTGTTACCTAAAGTAAGAGGGAAATATATTGCCTTGTGTGATGGTGATGATTATTGGACAGATAGTATGAAGTTACAATTACAAGTTGAATTTATGGAAAAACATAATGAATGTACATTGACAATGCATAATGCAACGAGTGTACGTTATGATAATGGTGAGAAAAAAGTATTAAATACCTTTACTGAATCAGGTTTTTATAATCAAAGAGAGCAAGTTATAAGTGGGTTGGGAAGTGTTTTTCCCGCATGTGCATCGATGCTATTTAGAAGTGAAATCATGAAGCAAATACCAGATTTTTTTTTAAAACCCAAGGCAATAGACTACTCATTAAGACAATATTGTGCGATTAAAGGAAAAGTGTATTATGATAAAAGAAATATGTCTGTTTATAGAGTGGCAACCCCAAAATCCTTTATGAAAATGACAAATGAAAACACAGAGTTTTATGCGGAATATACCATCGAAATGATTGAATTTTTTAATAGATTTAATGAATATACAAATTTTTCTTTTAAAGATATTATGGAACAAAAAATAATATCAGATTATCTGGGGTATTGTTGTGTAATAGAGAGAGAAATTGGAATTGCAAAACAAAAGGGGATGGACATAGATACATTAAAAAAGTGTTATGAATATATTTCTCCAATCAATATTAGTAAAAATATTATAAAATTATATAAGAAATGTAAACAGGTTTATATCTATGGAACTGGACGGTTGGCGTTAGTGTGTAGCAAACAAATGGAAGAACACAACATGGAAATTTGTGGATACGTTGTGTCAGACTCGCAATTTAAAAATGATTTATTTAATGGAAAGAAAATATATTATTTGAGTGAACTTAGAGAGAAAATAAGTGCTGGATTCATTTTAGGAGTGCAACCGATAAATACGCAGTCAGTTATTACCGAATTAGAAAGACAAAATCTACTGAACTACTGTGAGTTTTATAGTTTGCAAAATGAAAGAGGAGAAAATAATGAAAATATGTAAACAAGCATTATATGTACAAATTATTGATGGAGTTGGTACAGTTCGAGCCTGTGGATGGGCTGGCTATTATTTGCTCGGAAATTTGACTGATTCCAGTTTATCAGATATCTATCACGGTGAGGCGGCGAAGAAATTTCAGCAGTCTTTGATAGATGGAACATATGATTTTTGTAATGCAGAAAACTGCCCATATATGGCAAATGGAATCTTAGAAGATCAGCTAATTGAAATTGAAGAGATACCAGAGTATCCAGAGATTGTGAGTTTAGCTTATGATAGAAGATGCAATTATCATTGTACATGTTGTATTTCGAGAGATGATGTGCAGATTGAACCTAAAAATAAAGAGAAAATAGAGAAAGAGATTATTAAAGCACTTCCTCATGTGAAAATGTTGTCAGGTAATGGACTAGGAGAACTTTTTGCTAGTGACAGTATTATGCATGTGATATCGAAATGGAAACCTGAGGATAACAAAAATGCACATTTTGAATTAGAAACAAATGGCTCTTTATTTAATAGCAAGAATTGGGAAAAGATAAGCAGCGTGGGAAATTATAACATGTCTGTGTTTTTAACAGTGCATAGTTTTGAAAATGAAGCTTATCAATATTTATCAGGAACAAATCTTGATGTGAATAATATTGAGGACAATTTGAAGTTCGTAAAGGAACTTAGAGAGAATGGAATAATAAATTATTTTGAAATCGCAACAGTTGTTCAAGAACGCAATTTTAGAACATTACCTGAGTTCATTAAAAGATGTATTGATGAATTTGGGGCAGATAAGGTTCGAATAAGAAGGTTCTTACCTGAAAAAGCAATGGACGAAAATACTGAATGGTTTTTTGATGTTCGGAATCCATTGCATCCATATCATAAGGAATATTTGAAGATTATGGAAAATCCAATATTCAAGGATCCCAAAGTGTGGATATGGACAGGAGATCATCTGAGTAACAGAGGGGACATACCAGCAAAAGCAAATTATGAAATTTTAAAAAAACTGTTTTTAAATGATGAAATATCAAGTAAATTAGAAAAATATTTTATTGGAAAAGGTTACACGAGTATAATATTATATGCAATCACAGATATCGCAAAAGCGACAAAAAAAATTTTAAAAAGCAGTAAGATTTATTTTCCTTTTATTCTTGATAGAAATACATATTTGACAGAATGGGAAAAATTGAAAGTAGAGAGACCAACACACAATTTACTTACAGAAATTCAGGAACCAATACTAATCACATTGATTCCAAGACATAACGAGATAGAAGAAAATTTGAGAAACTTGGGTTATAAGGGAGAGATTCTGTCCCTGAGAAGAATATTGGATGAAATAAAGTGATTTTTTGAATTTGGAGGAAAAAAATGATTACATGCAAAAGAGGTGCATTACATTTGCAGATAATGCGAGATGGCTATGTACGACCTTGTGAATTTATGGTTAATCCAAATGATGCACATCTATATGGCTCGTTAAAGGAAAAGAGTCTTTACGATATTTATCATGGAAAAATAGCAGAAGATTTACGAAGTGTGATAGAGGATGGCAAGAATTTTGAATATTGTAGGAAAGATGTGTGTAGAAATATTGCGTCGGGAGATACTGAAAAATTTATAACTGAGATAGATAGTATTCCAGATTATCCGTGGGAACTAAATTTGGCATACGATACAACATGTAACTATCATTGTAAAAGCTGTATTTTCCATAAATTTCCACCAGTAGATGAAGACACAATAACACTAATAGAAGAAAGGTTAGCACCTGCCTTACCATATGCGAAGCATATAATTGCAAATGGTTGTGGTGAATTATTTGCAAGCAATAGTATAATGAAAATCTTGCAAGAGTGGAATCCGGTGTGGCCTGATGAGGAGTGTAGTGTAGAATTGCAAACGAATGGTTCTTTGTGTGACGAAAGACATTGGGAAAAGATAAAAAATATAGATAGATTTTATCTTGATGTAGAGATTACAATTATGAGTTTTGACGAGAGGACATACCAGTATTTATCGGGTACGGAACTTTCGATAAATAGAATTATTGATAATTTACATTTTGTGAGACAATTGCGTGAAAAAAATATTATTAATCATTTGGAGCTGGCTACGGTAGTTCAGGAAAGAAATTTTAGAGAGATGCCAGAGTTTGTGGGTAGATGTATTCATGAATTTGGTGCAGATTTAGTTAGGTTTAAAGGATTTGAACCATGGGGAGCCATGGATAAAAATATTGAGTGGTTTTTTAACGTTAGAAATCCTTTGCATCCGTATTACCAAGAATACGTTGAGATGATGAAGAATCCTATATTTAAAGATCCAAAAGTTCTTAACTGGATGGGGCATAGCGATTCACTTCAAGGTGAAATACCAGCTAAAGCCAATTACGAAGTATTAAAAAAATGGCATATGTCAGAGAATCCTATTGAGCGGATTAAACAGATATTGATAGAAAATCAAAGTAATGGCATTATTTTATACGGAATAAGTGAGATGGCAGAACTACTATATAAGGAACTATCTATAAGTAATATTAAGATTATAGCTATAATGGATAAGTATACTACGGTGGAGAGGTGGCAGGGCTTGCCTGTTATAAGACCAATTAAGAGTAATGTAATAGATTTAAAAGCAATGCTATTGATTACGCTTTTTAATAAGTATGTATATATTAAAGAAGATTTAATAAAAGAAGGTTTCAATGGTAGATTTTTAGAACTACAAAATATATTGTAATAAATCATAATAAGGAGAATCAATGGAAGCGTTTTTAAAATTTATAGCAGAAATAATGGAAATTTCAGAAGAAAAGATAACTTTATTAACGACACAAGACGATTTGGAAGAATGGAACTCGCTTATGCAGTTAAGATTGGTAGCAGAAATAGAGGAAAAGTACAAAGTTTCAATTCCTTTGGAAGATATTTCTAACATTAAAACGGTAGGGAAATTTTATAATTATATTAGATAGGGAAAATATGAGAATATCAATTTTATCAAATGTAAATTTGGATATGGTTTTGCATGATTTGAGGAAGAAAAATGAAATTTTCAGCCTACCTGGATATAATCAGTGGATATCAGTTTGCTTAAATCCAGAGCAAATGTGTTCCTTTGAACCGCAAATCATTTATTTAATTATAGATGGAAATGCCTTATTGGAAGATTATGAAACGCAGGAAGACAAGACGAAATACATAGATAGTTGCTTTGAATATATTTCACAATTGGCAGTGAATTTTTCGCAAACGAATATTTTTGTGTCCACAATAGATGTATGGCCAGAAATACGGACAGGAAAAAGTCAAAATAAAAGTTCTTACATTATGGGATATTGGAATAAATGCATAGAACAAATAATAAAACAAAGAAAAAATATTCTCTGTTTTGATTTGGAAAATATAATTGCAAATTATGGAAGAAAAAAATTTTATTCAAAAAAATTATGGTATTCAGGTTTAATACCATATGATATTGGAGCGATAAAAATATTAGTCCAACACATAGAAAAAATCAATAGTAATATATTAAATACAAGAAAAAAACTGCTTATACTTGATTTAGATAATACTTTATGGGGTGGAATCTTAGGAGAAAATGGGATAAATGACATTAATCTTGGAACATCAAAAATGGGACTGCTATATCGAGATTGTCAGAAGAAAATTTTACAAATAAAAAATACAGGAGTATTGTTGGCTATCGCATCCAAAAACAATATGCAGGATGTGAAAAATGTTTTTGAACAAAACAGAAATATGGTATTGAAATGGAGTGATTTTGTAAGCATAAAAGTAAACTGGAAACCCAAAAGTATAAATATTAGCGAAATGGCTCAAGAATTGAATTTGGGGTTGGAGTCTTTCGTTTTTTTGGATGATAATGTTCTGGAGAGGGAAGAAATATTATCGCAATTGCCAGAAGTCAATGTAGTAGATTTTCCAACAGACATTACGAAATTGCCAGAAACAATTAATCATATTTTTTATGATTATTTTTGGTGTAAAAGTATCACTAATGAGGACAGGAATAAAACGCAGGAATATCATGCCAGGGAACTTAGAAATGAAGAAAGAAAAAATGTATTTAGTTTTGAAGAATATTTGAAATCTTTAGAAATAAAAATTGAACTGGATTGCCTAAGAGAGAACTCCTTAGAAAGAGTGCTGCAATTAATTAATAAGACAAACCAATTTAACACAATGTCCATAAGAATGGAGAGTAGCACATTATTTGAATACCTAAATAATCCTTCTAAAATAGTGATTTCTGCAAAAGTATCCGATAAATTTGGCGATGAAGGCATTGTAGCTGTCGTGATTTTACATAAAGCAGATGAAACAAATCTTATAATAGAGAATTTTTTAATGAGTTGTAGGGTAATGGGAAGGAAAATTGAATATTCAATTATACAAAAGATTCTGAATTCCTTCTATGATAACGGAATAAGAAAAGTATATAGTAAATATAGAGAAACGAAGAAGAATGAAGCAATTAAGAATATTTGGGAAAGTATGAACTTTAAGTTTTATCAGGAAAATGATGGAATCAGAATTTATGAAAAAGAAATAAAAAAAATACAAAAGGATATTCACCAAATTTATTGGAGGAAATAATGCGGATACATCATATAGGATATGCGGTCAGGAATATTAAAAAATGTCGACAATATTTTTTGAATTTAGGATATTTTGATGAAGGAAAAGGGGTAATAGATGTTGAAAGAAATATTGAAATTCTATTTATGAGAAATGAGTTTCAATTAATAGAACTAGTTGCCCCACTAAATGAAAAATCTTCTATTACCAATCTATTAAAGCGGAATGGAGCAATTCCATACCATATATGCTATGTGACTCATGACTTGGAAGAGAAAGTTACTGAATTATTGGGGGGGGGGTGGATAATAACACAAAAACCATCTCCAGCGATTGCAATGAATATGAAAAAAATAGTATTTTTATATCATAAGGATATTGGCATAATAGAAATTACGGAGGAATAAACATGGAATCTAGTTACTATTCTGAGGATGAACTAAAATCCATAGGATTTAAAAAAATTGGTACAAATGTGCGAATTAGTAGAAAAGTAAGCATATATGGTACGGAGAATATGATACTTGGAAACAATATTAGAATAGATGATTTTTGCGTTTTAAGTGGTAGGATAATTTTGGGAAATCATATACATATAGCAGTTTATAGTTGCATTTTTGGTGGGAATGAAGGAGTTTGGATTGAAGATTTTGCAGGGGTGTCATCAAGATGTGCAATATATGCTATTTCAGATGATTATACAGGTGAATATATGACGAATCCAACTGTTAGTGAGAAGTATACAAACATTATAGATAAAAAAGTAAGAATAGGACGACATGTAGATATAGGTACTGGCTCCACGATATTACCTGGAGTTGAAATAGGAGAAGGGTGTTCTTTTGGAGCAATGACATTAGTTACCCAAAGTACAAAACCATGGGGGTTTTATATGGGTTATCAATGCATTCGTGTGAAAGAGAGAAGCAAAAAATTGCTCGAGTTAGAACGAAAATTATTGAGAGAAGAAGCAAATGATAAAAAATAATATTATTAATGTTACAAAATCTTCCATGCCTCCATTCGCGGAATTTGTTAAAGAAATTGAGACTATATGGGATAGTCATTGGCTTACTAATATGGGAGAAAAACACATAGAACTAGAAGAACAATTAAAAAAATATATGGAAATTGATAATTTGATTCTCTATACGAATGGGCATCTTGCGTTGGAAAATATTTTATCTTCATTGAAACTTAGTGGCGAAGTGATTACAACACCATTTACATTTGCTTCAACGACTCATGCAATTGTTCGATGTGGCTTAAAACCCGTATTTTGTGATATTAGACTAGATGATTATACGTTGGATGAGGAAAAAATAGAAGAATTAATAACTGAAAAGACATCGGCAATATTACCGGTTCATGTATATGGAAATATTTGCAGGGTTGAAAAAATATCAAAGATTGCCGAAAAATATCATTTAAAGGTTATTTATGATGCGGCACATGCATTTGGAGTGAAATATAGAGGATATGGAATTGCACAATATGGTGATGCTTCTATGTTTAGTTTTCACGCCACAAAAGTTTTTCATACAATTGAAGGTGGAGCCGTTGCATTTAAAAATGCAAAGTTAAAGCAGGAACTAGATGATAGAAAAAATTTTGGGATTAGAGGACCGGAATCTGTTCAATATGTAGGTGGAAATGCAAAGATGAATGAATTTCAGGCAGCAATGGGATTATGTAATCTTAGACATATTGCGGAGGAAATAAAAAAGAGAAAAAGAATTTTTGAGAGATATCAAAATCATCTAAAACATATAGAAGGAATTAAATTAAATAACATGAATAAAAGCGTGCAATCCAACTATGCATATTTTCCAGTACTGTTTGATTCTTATAAATATTCGAGAGACCAAATATATGAAAAGCTATTAGAAAAGAATATTGTAAGTAGAAAATATTTCTACCCACTAACAAGTGATTTTGAATGCTATAAGGGTATGAGCGGTTTTAATTCAGAAGAAACTCCTATTGCAAGGCATATAGCGGAATGTGTTTTGACATTACCGCTATATGCCGATATGAACGGCAGTACAGTAGATGAGATATGCGAAATAATAGTCTCATAGAATATTGTTTGGAAAATGTAGAAGGGATATGAAATGCAAAAAAAGATAAGTATTGGGATTCCTTGTTTTAATGAAGAAGGGAACGTTAGAGAAACATATGAAAGAATAACAGAGCAAATCGAGTTATTTCCACAATATGATTATGAAATTGTTTTTTCAGATAATAATTCAAGTGATAATACACAAAAAATTATACGAGAAATATGTAAAAAAGATAAACATGTGAAAGCAATTTTTAACATGAACAATTATGGACCGGAACGTTCCTGCGATAACATGACGAAAAGGAGAAACGGAGATGCATATATTGCATTTATGTGTGATTTACAGGAACCACCAGAGTTGATTGGAGAGTTTATTCGTGAGTGGGAAGCTGGTGAAAAAATTGTATTAGCACAAAAAACAAAGTCAAAAGAAAATAAAATAAAATTTCTTTTTAGAAAAATTTATTACAAAATTCTGGAGTTTTTTTCTGATGTGACTGTTTATGAAAACGTAACTGGTGTAGGGATTACGGATAAAGAAGTAGTAGAAGAAATTGAAAAATTAGAATTACCAGCCAATTATCCGTCAATGAGAACAATTTTTTCGCAATTAGGGTATGATGTTAAATTAATATCATATACTCAAAAAAAGCGTGTTAATGGAAAAAGTAGTTATTCAATATCATCATATTTTGATTTTGCGATAAATTCAATGCTGTATACTTCAAGGAAACCAATTAGGATTACAATGATTTTTGGTATTATTTGTTCAACAATTAGCTTTTTAGTTGGATTATTTTATTTTGTATATAAATTGTTATATTGGAATACATTTGACACAGGAATTGCACCGTTGGTAATAGGCGTGTTTTTGGTAGGATCGATACAGATTGCATTAATTGGTTTAATAGGTGAATACATAGGAGTTGTGATCAATAATATGGCCAAGCAGGTGCCAGTAGTTGAAAAAGAGTTAATTAATTTTGAAGATGAAAATAACTAAAATAATTGTTTGTTTTACTGAAAATATAAAGATAAAAATAGAGTATAGATAGGAAAAAATGATACAAAATAATAGAGAGAAAATCGAACGCAGTAACTATATATGGAATGCTATCGCAGGAGTGATTAATGCCAGTGAAGCAGTTATTTTGCTAATGGTGCTTACCAGGACAAATAGTATTTCAGATGCGGGAATACTTTCACTTTCTTTTGCTGTTGCCAGTTTATTGTTAAATGTTGGAAAATATGGAATGCGGAATTATCAAGTCACTGATTCTAAAGAAGAAAATAGTTTTAATTTATATTTTTCTGCAAGATTAGTGACAACATTTATAATGTTGATAGCAAGTATTTTATATATAGCAAATGGTATTTTTTTAAAAAGCTATTCTAATGAAAAGGCAATGATTGTATTTGTAATATGTGTCTTATATATGATTGAATCAATCGAGGATATTTTTATAGGCTTTTATCAGCGGAAAGGCCGATTGGCTGTTGGAACCAAAATATTTTCTTATAGATGGGGAATAACACTTTTTGTTTTTAGCATTATCTTAATAGCGTATCATAATTTATTATTATCTGCATGCGTTTCAACACTGATATCTGGTTGTCTTGCCATTTATTTTCTTCATATTACGTTTCACAAGATGGGAGGACAGGGATTAAATTTTGAGAAAAAAGGAATTTTGAAACTGTTACAAACATGCATGCCATTGTTTGTTTCAGAATTTTGCATTTTTTATATTACAAATTCTTCCAAATATGCAATTGATAAATATCTGTCTGATGAGGTACAGGCGTGTTATGGATTTATTGTAATGCCATCACTTGTGATTGGCTTGGTAAGTAGCTTTGTATATCAACCAGAGTTAGTAAGCTTTGCACAATTGTGGCGACAAAAGAAGTTAAATGAATTTACAAAAAAAATAAAAAAGCAGATACTTTATATAATCTGGATAAGCATAGCATGTTTGATGGGTGCATATGCAGTGGGGACACAAGTTTTATCAATTTTATATAATACATTTTTAGGAACATATAGAATGGAGCTTCTTGTCTTATTATTGGGTGGAGGATTACAGGCAATTGCTGTTTTTTTATATGTGATGATGACAATTATGAGAGTACAAAAAAAGGTGATGTTGGCATATATAGGAGTCGCAATTTGTACTAAAATATCGGCCGAGTTTTTTGTACAAAAGTGGGGAATTATGGGAGCAGCAATTAATTTTACGCTGATTATGTTTTTACTGGTTCTGACTTTTATATTCATTTTTAGGAGAGAATATCAGAAAGTAAGTTGCGATAATATTTGTTAACGAGATTTCCTTTACAATCAGAAAATAACCATAAATAGGTATGATAGAAGAAACTAATTTTTAATAATGATTTATAATGGGATATTTCTAATGGAAAAGGAATTGACAACAATATATAAATAAAGTTGCTTGTGTTGTTTATGCGGATAGTTGAAATGATGTAAGGAAATATAAAACCCTTACTAGATAGGAAGGAAATAGCATGATAGAAAAAACAAAAAAATGCCCAATTTGTGGAAATACAGAATTGATAGGAATTAAAACGAAGATATCAGATTTTATAAAGGAAAGAATAGAATGTGAGGAGAAAGATGATATTGAATTACTACATTGTACAAGTTGTTCTTTTGCATTTTACAGCTATCGCTTTTCACATGAACAAGAAGAAAAACTTTACAGTGGATATAGAGATGATATGTATCAGCAGCAACGTGAAAAGAATGAATATTGGTATACTGCTAAAGTGAATGATCTCTTGAACCATGATACGAAAGGCATAAAGGAACAGCAGAGAATAATCGATAAAGTATTAAAGGACAATGATTTGGAGGTCTTTGATAATGCCCTTGATTACGGTGGAAATGAAGGAGAAACATTCTTGAAAAAGTGGGGAATAAAAAATAAATATATATTTGACATTTCGGGGTGTCAAACACTTCCAGGTATTATCGGAATCAATAGAATAGACGATCTTTACAATTTGCAAATAGATTTTGTAATGTGTAATATGGTTTTTGAGCATTTAGTAAATGTGATGGAGATAATGAATATTTTTATCAAAATAGGAGATATTAGTACAGCTTTTTATATTGAAGTTCCTAGTGAGTTTCCATTTGATAACAATAAATTTTCAATAAAAAATAATATGGGTTTATTAATAAATCCCCATTTTAGTAATTGGAAGTTATTTAGATATTATTTGAAACAACGAATGGGATCATTTATGCCGATGAAGGAGCATGTTAATTTTTTTAGTCCTACATCATTAAAAACAATGGTGGAAAATTCGGGATTTACAACAATTGATATTCAAGAAAATGAAGAATCAGGTGTATTAGGTAGAGGAAAGGTATTGTCTATATTATTTAAAAGAAAAAGTTAATTTCAATACTTAGAAAAGACTAATTATTGACTATGGGTTGCATTGGTTACATATAACAAAATCATATTATATGCTACTGATGGAGGCTAATTATTTGGATGAATAATCTATTTGCCAAATATTGAAAAATACCATACATATAGTTTGTTATAGAGTAAAGATGTTTTCTTCTTATTGATTTTGTATACAATTGATGCTAGTAAAATGAAACATTAAATTTATTGAGAAAATTAGATCGCTATGATATGATAAATGCGTATATAAAATAGGTATATACGTGTTTTCTTAATATTAATAATAGAGATGAACTTATGAGGGAACGAATGATGAAAGTAGTAATCTTAGCGGGTGGATTGCCCAGTACCATAACAGAGGACAAGGTAAATATACCAAAACCAATGGTAGACATAGGAGAGAATCCGATTCTATGGCATATTATGAAGAATTTCGCTGCCTGTGGAATAAAGGACTTTATTATTTGTGCCGGATATAAAGGAAATATGATTAAAGACTATTTTAATGATTATTATATCTATCAGTCTGATATCACCGTGGATTTAGCGAATAACACGATACAGATCCATAAGAATATATCGGAAGACTGGAAAGTTACCATCGTGGATACCGGTTTATACGCAGCGATAGGCACTAGAATCAGTCGTATTCAAGATTATATAGAGGATGAGACCTTTCTTGTGACCTATGGAGATTGTTTGTCTGATATTGATTTCTCAGAGGTCATTAAATATCATGATGCACAAAATAAATTAGCTACGTTGGTAGCAGCCAGACCTAGTGGGCGTAATACAGCGTTACCGTTAGATGCTGCAGGCAATTATTGTGGGCATGCTTTTATGACAGAGAATGAGCAGCATGCCTGGACTAATTCAGGTACCTATCTATTTAATCGACAGATATTCAAGTATCTATGTGGTAATTATGAATTGGAGTCGCAGCTATTGGAAACGTTGGCAGAGAAACAACAGATCGCTACTTATAAGCATACCGGATTCTGGTCACCAATAGAGACAAAGAGGGATAAAGAGAGGATGCTTAATCTGTGGAATGCAGGCATCGCACCATGGAAGACATGGTAGAATAGAGGATAGGATGAAGGTAGTTATATTGGCAGGCGGTATGGGGAGCCGTATCAGTGAAGAATCACATCTGAGACCAAAGCCGATGATTGAGATAGGCAGTAAACCGATTCTGTGGCATATTATGCAATGGTATTCAAAGTTTGGATTGCATGAGTTCATTATCTGCTGTGGATATAAAGGGCATATGATTAAAGAATATTTTACGCATTATTATATGTATCAATCGGATAGTACCTATGATTTGACAGATAGAACGAATGAGGTACATAAGAATACGGCGGAGCCATGGAAAGTCACCTTGGCAGATACCGGTCTGCATTCGATGACAGCAGGCAGAATCCTACAGATTAGAGAATATCTGGAGGGAGAGGATACCTTTATGCTGACTTATGGAGATGGGGTATCTGATGTAGATATAGATGCATTGTATCGGTTTCATAAAGAGCATGGTCGATTGGCTACGATAACGACGACGAGACCGGAGGGTAGATTTGGAGCGATTAAGATTGATACGCAGAGTGGTATGGTAGAGAGCTTCAAAGAGAAGGCACGTACAGATCAGGCATGGGTCAATGCAGGTTTTATGGTATTAAATCAGGGTATTTTTGATTATTTAGGAGATGGGAGTATGATGTTGGAGACCACACCATTTGAGCGACTCGCAGAGGATCACCAGATGATGGCGTATCGACATAGTGGATTTTGGTCACCGATGGATACGATGCGTGACAAAGAATATCTGGAGAGTTTATGGGATAAGCAGGCAGCACCGTGGAAAGTATGAGATAGCAGAGGAGATAGTCAACGTGGATCAATTAACAGAGCAACAAGCCAAACAAGAGATATTAGATAAGGTAGCCGAATATTGTAATCACTATCATAATCAACGGCCACCGTTTCAGGAGGGGGATAGGATATCGTATGCTTCCAGAGTCTATGACAGCACAGAGATGGTCAATCTGGTAGACAGTGCCTTAGAATTCTGGTTAACATCAGGCCGATATACCGAGAGGTTTGAGAAAGAACTGGCTGCCTATCTGGGTATCCGATATTGTTCGTTGGTTAATTCCGGTTCTTCTGCTAATCTATTGGCATTTATGGCGTTGACTTCGCCACTGTTGGGAGAGAGAAGGATACAAAGAGGGGATGAGGTCATTACGGTAGCGGCAGGTTTCCCGACGACGATAACACCGATGATCCAATATGGAGCGGTTCCGGTATTTGTAGATGTGACGATTCCACAATATAATATCGATGTTACCGGGTTGGAAGAAGCACTTTCTCCATTGACAAAAGCAGTGATGATCGCACACACATTGGGCAATCCATTTGATCTGCAGGCAGTACGTTCTTTTTGTGATCAACATAATCTGTGGTTAATCGAAGATAATTGTGACGCACTGGGCAGTGAATATACGATAGATGGGGTCACTAAATTGACCGGAACGATAGGAGATATCGGGACTTCCAGCTTCTATCCACCGCATCATATGACGATGGGAGAAGGCGGCGCGGTATATACGGATGATGCGTTGTTGAATCGATGTATCCGTTCTATGCGGGATTGGGGACGGGACTGCGTCTGTGCTTCCGGACAGGATAATCTGTGCGGGCATAGATTTGATCATCAATATGGTGAATTGCCATTGGGATATGATCATAAATATGTTTATTCTCATTTTGGATATAATCTGAAGGCTACGGACATGCAGGCAGCGATTGGCTGTGCACAGCTAGAGAAGTTTCCTTCTTTCGTAGAGCGTAGAAGACACAATTTTGATAGATTAAAGAAAACATTACAAGGCACTGAGGATCGGTTGATCTTGCCGGAGCCATGTGAACATGCCAATCCAAGCTGGTTTGGATTCCTAATCACCTGTAAAGAGGGTATCAGTCGTAATGAGGTGGTGCAGTCTCTGGAGGCGAAGGGGATTCAGACTCGTATGTTATTTGCAGGGAACTTAATTAAGCATCCTTGTTTTGATGAGATGCGTACCAAAGGAGTAGGCTACCGTGTGGTGGGAGAGTTAACCAATACTGATATTATAATGAAAGACTCTTTCTGGGTCGGTGTATATCCGGGGATGACGGATGTGATGATTGATTATATGGGGAAGATGATCAGAGAAGTGCTCAGATGAAATCAAATAGAAACAGATTATATATCACGATAGATACATTCTGAGCAAAAAAGGGAGAAAAGATGAAAGCAAACTATGATTTATCTTATATAGATGCGATTAATAGGCAGGCATATCAGCAGCAAGTAAATCATAATTATTATGAAGTACGACCATTATCGATTGAAAAAATCGAAGGTGGTATTGTACTTCCTTATCAAGAAGGTATCTCTTCCGAGACGGCAGGTGGTGGAGTCGTTGACCGGTCGGGCAATTATATTGAAATAAGTGCACAGCGTATAGTTGGAACTGAGATGAATGATAAATATGAGTATGAAAAATATGCGACGAGTGATGAAACAGTAGTTTGGTTTGGTGCTTTTTATGCTCACTGGGGACATTTTCTGACAGAAATGGTTGCCAGATGTTGGTATTTTCAACATATGCAAGAAAATATTAATACCATAAAAGTAGCATATATAAGCAAGCCCAATAGTGCAGGACAATCGATGCATGGTAATTATTTAGAGTTTTTGGAATTGCTTGGAATTAATAAAGAAAATATTATTGAGGTAGTAGAGCCGACCCGGTTTAAGCAGGTCATTGTTCCGGAGTTATCTTGCAGGGGAGGCGGGTATTATACGAAAGAATATATTGAGATTTTTGATACCATTAGTGCTCATGTAAAAGAACAACCATCCAACAATTCCAAATTATATTTCACTCGTTTAAAAAGCAAATATTTAAGAGGTACAGAACTTGGAGAAAAGAGTATTAAACACTTGTTTCAAAAAAATCAATACAAGGTCATAGCACCGGAGCATTGTAGTTTGCGGGAACAGATAGCCTATATTAAGAACTGTGATGATATGGTTGTAATGTCAGGGACATTACCCCATAATATTTTATTTGCCAGAGATGGAATACATGTAACGATTATCAACAGAACGGGAGAAGTCAATAGTTATCAGGCACTTATTAATCAATCGAGGAATGCAGATGTAACATATATAGATGCACATCTTTCGTTGTTTCCGGTTTTTGCCGGTGGACCATTTTTGCTATATATGAGTGAAAATTTATTGACCTATGCCAAAGATAGACAGATGAAGTTATTGCGTAAAAAGAAAAATATAATAGGTATGCATATTAAGTTAACCTGGTATTTCTTTGCCTATTTGGATAATATGACAGCAACCGGAATTAAAAGATGGAAATTAGACGAAAAATTTGGTATGTATATTATGAACACCTATGCTTTTTACCGTAACAGAATACCGGAGTATGATAAAAAAGCAGTATGTAGATTGCGAAAATGCTTTTATATATTAGCGAGAATGTTTGAATAGGTTTGCTTAATTGACGTAAAGGTAGGAACGAATGGGGAGGGTAACATATAGATGAAGGATACAAATAAGATAAAACATATTATTTTCATAAGCGTTATCCTCCTGATTTCTCTCTTTACGGCAATCGGAAACAGAAAAAATGATTATTATGAGTGGAATTTTCCGGAGAATGCGATCAGCAATGCAGACAATCAAGGGGGAGCCCGGTTTGATCTCGATCAAGGCGATTACAGCATAACGATCCAATATGATACCACTTCGGATACAGCCGGATGTGAGGTCTATCGTCCGACAGCAGTGACCGCTAACAATGAGAAAGGCGTTGTGCTGGTCACACAAAGACTCCCTAAGGAGCAGCAGGAGATCACCTTTCCGCTATCTGTTGCCGGTTTACATACCGATGTCTTACTCAGACCGCTATGTGAGGCAGGAGAACTAACGCTTCACAATATCTTAATCAAGAGTGCAGCTCCTCATTATACGGACTCCTATTTTTTGCTTATTTGTTTTTGGGGTATTCTTTTCATCCTGTATTACTGTTATAAGCAAAAAAGAATGGTAGATGCTACACCGCTCCTTACTATTGCGTGTGTAACATTGATTACGACGATTCCTTTTTGTACAGATTATTTAGTGTGGGGAGATGATTTGGCTTTTCATATGGCTAGAGTAGAGGGGATATACCGAGCCTTGCAGACGGGACAATTTCCGGTTCGATTAAATATGATGCAATCGAATGGATATGGATACGCCACTCCTATTATGTATCCGGAATTATTTCTTTATATTCCGGCTTTTTTGCGATTTACCGGTATTTCACTGATGTTGGCTTTTAAGATATTTTTAGCACTGATTAATGCGGCAACGGCATTCCTATCCTATCGTTGCTTTACCACCATAGCACATTCCAAATATGCCGGTCTGGTGGGCAGTGTCATTTATACACTATGTTCTTATCGGCTGATTGACTTATATGTAAGAGAAGCAACGGGAGAAGTATTGGCCATGGTGTTTATTCCGTTGGTGCTATACGGGATGTACGAGATCTTCTTTGGTAATTACAAACGCTGGATACTGGCTGTGCTGGGGTATACCTGTGTATTACAAAGTCATGTGCTGTCTCTGTTTATGACAGTGGTATTCTCGGTTTTATTTGGAGCTGTATTTGTTTTTCGTCTCATACGTGATAGACGACGTTTATGGGCACTGTTAAAGGCAGCTATTACTACGGTTTTATTGAATCTATGGTTTTTAATCCCGTTTTTGGAGTACAATCAGTTGGATTTTCCGGCCATACACGGTGACGTACTCTATGATTTGCATGAGCAAAGTATTTATTTGCCGCAGATGATAGCGATGTTTTTAAAACCTTATGAACTCAGTGGTAGCTCAGGATTAGGACAGATGCAGGGAGAGATGCCCCTGTCCATGGGCATGATGCTGGCAGTGGGAGTCATTATTTTCTTGTATAGTGCAGTTTATCTAAAAGGACAAGAACAGGATTCCCTGTTGAAAAGAGAGAAGACCATTGGGTGGATAGCACTTGCATTTGGTGGACTGGCACTTTTTATGACGTCATGGATTTTCCCGTGGGAAATGATCCAGACATGGGAACCCATTAGTCAATTATTCTCTAAAGTTCAGTTCCCATGGCGTTGGCTCGTGATGGTAAGCATGGCATTTAGCGTGGTATCGATGGTGGGGATCCATACAGTATTTCTCAGTAAATGGGAGAAACATAGAGAATATACGGTAGTAGAACATGTCTTGTTTTCCGTATTGATTATGGCGATGCTATCCGGTTTATATTTGATAGAAGGAACAGGACAGATGTCCTGTACTCATAATAAGGCAGAGTTTACGGGGATTAATTTTACCGACGGGATGTATTATTATGCCGATACGGATACCGGACAATGGAGGGAACAGGGAGATGAGATCATCGTTTCACCGGATGCAGAAGTAGAGATTAGTCATTATCGTAAAACCGGGAATCAGATACAAGCGCAGATACAGGCTCCTGTGAGAACAGAGGCATCGTATCTGGAACTCCCGTTGGCATATTATCCACACTATGCAGCTACGATGGATGAGCGGGCAGTGCCGGTGATCCGTGGCAATAATAATGTAGTTAGAGTTCCGCTGACAGCAGACCGGGGATCATTACAAGTATGGTTTCAAGAACCGTTAAGCTGGAGAATAGCTAATGTGATTTCACTGACTACCTTATTATGCATGATAGGGATAAGCTCAAAAATATTTTTTTCAAAAAGGAAAAGCAAATGAAGGAAAATTGTATTTTAGTGGATTGGAAACCGTCTGCTTCTTGGGATTTTCAACAAGAATTGGAAAAACAGACGAAGGAAACCTGGACGGTAAAGGGAGTCAAGGCAAGTGATTCTTTTCATAATACTTTACAGAAGATAGTGAAACATTATATTCCGTATTTTCTTTTTCCGTTTTCTATTTTCTTAAGGAGAAATAAGTATCGGATGATTATAGGCTGGCAACAGTTTTTTGGACTTATTTTGGCATATTATTGTCGATTATTTCGCGTGAAGAAATATCCAAAGATTGTTATTTTGACTTTTATTTATAAGGAAAAAAAGGGAAAAATCGGAAAGCTTTATTTTTCTTTTTTAAAAAATATCCTGCAATCCAAATATATTCATAAAATCATAGTATATTCACAGAATGAAAAAGAGTATTATTCGCGCCTGTTTGAGCTACGGGAAGGATTAATAGCCTCCTGTATCTATACGGGAAATGAAGGGGAAGCGGTAGTTAATCAGTATATAGCAGAAGAGAAAGGATGTTTGGACAAGAAATATTTTATAGCACCGGGGAGAAGCAATCGCGATTATGAGTTCTTAGTAAGAGAATTAGCAGACACGGATTATCAGGTAGCTATTGTTTGTGATAATTATAAAAGCGAGAGGGTGTCCGATAACATTAAGATATATCGTGATACCTTTGCAGAACAATATATAGAGATGTTACAAAATGCTTATGCAGTCATCGTTCCGTTGCTGGATGATAATATTTCGTCGGGCCAATTAGTATTTTTAAAGGCTATGCAATATGGGAAACCCATTATTGTAACCAAGAATAAGAGTATAGTGGATTACGTGAAGAATGATGCCAATGGATGCATTATAGAAAAGGACGGGAATCAACTACGCACCAAAATGGACCAATTATTGCACAACCATGAGTATTATAAGGCGATGTCAAAGCAAGCAAATGTATCTTATAATCAAATGTTTAAGACAGAATTTTTTGTGCAGCAAATAGTAGAATGTGTAGAGGGATGCAGCGAATATGGGATATAAAATCAGTATTGTTGTTCCCGTATATGGGGTGGAACAGTATCTTAGAAGATGTCTTAACAGCATCTTAAATCAGACCTATACCGATATAGAAGTGATCTTGGTAGATGATGGCAGCTTGGATCAATCGGGACAGATATGTGAGGAATATGCTGCTTTAGACAGTAGAATCATAGTGATTCATCAGAAAAATCAAGGATTGTCTGCAGCCAGAACTACAGGGGTGGATCATGCAACCGGAGAATTCATCGGATTTGTAGATGCAGACGATTGGTGTGATACACAGATGTTTCAGATCTTATACGATGCGATTACAGTAGCAGAGGCAGATATGAGCGTATGTGGATTTCAACGAGCATTTGGAGAAGAGGACATGCATCCACTTAACGAGAACCCAAAAGTGAATGTGTGTACAGCAGAGTCCTTTATGGATCTTATCTGTATGGGAACAGAAGAGAACTACATGTGGAATAAGCTTTATAGAACAGAGATACTTCGCAAACAATGGCAGTCTTTTCCGAAAGAACGATTTGCAGAAGATATGGCTATTTTATATCGTATCCTTTCGGCGTGTCATACCATTGCCATTTGTCATGTCCCATGCTATTATTATTTTCAAAATCAGGCAGGCATTTGTGCAACGAAGAAGGCAAGCGTATATCAATCTTACTTACAGACATTGTCTGAAATGGATGCTTTTTATGCCATGGCAGAGGGGCGTGCAGATAACAGACCAAAAGCACCCATACAGTTCAATCGGTATCGCTTGTTCCTGTTATTGAGGGCGTATATTGAGTTGTGTAGGTGGCAACAGTATATTCATGAGCGGGACAGGCAGATGGAACAAGAGATTTGGAAGCACTTTTGTGATGCTTACAGGCAGATCCCATTAAAAAACATCTTATGTGATCCACAGAGTATGAAATTACTGCTGGTCAGATGGCATCTGATGAAGCCGTTGATGAGGCTGATGCAAAGCGGTAAATAAAGTATTAAAAAAAGTATAAAATAAATGCAGGGTAGGGGTGGATGATAGCAATGGATAAGATAATACATTATTTTTGGTTCGGTCATCATGAAAAACCGGAACTGGTTCAAAGGTGTATTGCATCATGGAAACAACAGATGCCGGATTGGAAAATCATCGAATGGAATGAGACAAATTATGATGTGAATTGTATTCCTTATTCAAAAGAAGCGTATGAGGCTCATAAATATGCATTTGTTTCAGATTATGCAAGGTGTAAGGTTATCTATGAGTATGGTGGAGTTTATCTGGATACGGATGTGGAATTATTAAAGCCCTTAGATGATTTAGTCAATCGGTGTCAAGGATTTATGGGATTTGAACTTGAGGAAACGGTTAATCCTGGTTCGATCTTAGCTTCTGACAAGGGGAACGCTTTACTGGGTGAGATTTGCCGGGCTTATCAAAAAGCAAGTTTTATAGAGAACGGTAAATTAAATTTAAAAACAGTGGTCGAGTTTACAACAGAGATTCTTTTACTGCATGGATTGAATCCAAATGGAACAGAACAAATCATAGAGGGAATTACTATTTTTCCGAAAGAGTACTTTTCCCCTATGGATATCTATACAGAGGAATTGATCATAACAGAGCATACCTATTCCATACATCATTATACGGCTACCTGGCAACCGTGGTATCGGGATTTGAGTGGAAAAATCAGGTCTTGGTGCAAAAGACTGATAGGGCCTAAGTGGACACGGGTATTTATCGATAAAAAAAGAGGGATAAAAAGATTCTTAAAAAAGGTTTAATATGGATAGTCCGGTATTGGAATGTTTTCATGATCGTTTATTCCCTTACTCAGAACTTAAGGGAAACAATACGGAAATTGAAGAGGAGACAGCAGGAAATGGGATTACAAAGGTTTATATAGGGACGCCGTATTCAATGATGCATTATGCGATTGGTGAACCGGTGGTGATGTATCGCATATACAATGGAGAAGTAGGAAAACAATATAAATCAGTGGTCACTTCATACTGTACAATAACCAAAATGGAAATTATTAAGAATAATAATAGGCTAAATATGACTCTTGAGGAATTCATACAAAATGCTGGCAATAAAACGGTGTTTACGCCAAATGGGTGATGTAAATGTGCAGAATGTTATTATCGATTAATCCAGAACATGTGGTAAATATTTTAAGTGGTGAGAAACAGTATGAGTTTCGTAAAGTTCGCTGTAAAGAGAAGGTAGATAAGATTGTTATCTATTCAACTTCTCCAGTAATGCAAATAGTGGGCGAGGTTGATGTCTTAGACATCTTTGAAGAAGATCCAGAAACTTTATGGGATATTACCGCAGAGCATTCAGGAATCACAAAAGAATTTTATGATAAATATTACAATGGAAAAGAAAAGGCAGTTGCGTTTAAATTAGGTAAAGTAAAAAAATATACGAAGCCTTTTACATTAGCTGATTTTGGCTTGAGTTTTGCCCCACAATCTTTTGTGTATTTGTAAGGAAAATAGGGAAAAGGAGATGCGTGTAAACGGCAAGTACTTTTCCATAGTTTACCACCCACGGATTTTTCCGTGGGCTTTTTTTAGTTAAATGGCTGACGTTGTTCGCAAAGAAATTTCGTAAGCGTCAAATCATACGCTCCTTATTAAATTAAGCGCCGCTTAGCTGCGACGCTTGCTGTAACAATCAGCCGGAAGTGTTTTTGACCACGGCATGAGTGGTTCCAGCATTAATTGTTCTATATTTCCTTTTTTGTCAATCAGTGTTGGAAGCTCCGCCAACAGGTGTTTGACATAATAATACACATCTAGGTTGTTTGCTCGGGCAGTTTCGGTAATACTGTAAATTATTGCACTTGCCTGTGCTCCACGAACAGTGTTTATTGTCATCCAGTTTTTCCGACCGATTGTAAAATTTTTCAGGGCTCGTCCGGAAGCCGAATTATCAATTGTAAGTGGTAAACTATAACCAGCAGATTTAGGCAAATAAAATCCAGCAACTATTACTGAACATCATCGAGTGATATACTGTCATTCGGAGGTGAAGAAAGGATGGTTAAATGGATGGATTACTATAAAATCCAAGAATACAAAAGGAAGAAATTCAGCAAGAGCCAAACTGCTAGAAAGTTGGGCATTAACAGAGAAACGGTTGGTGTATATTGGGACATGACACCCGAAGCCTATGCCACTCGTGTCGAAACTGCCAAAACCAGAAAAAAGAAAGCTGATACCTATAAGGAGTTTGTACTGGAATGTCTGACAAAGTATCCGGATATGTCAGCAGCGCAGG